>VHDH01000054.1 GCA_016871445.1 Verrucomicrobiota bacterium
GGATTTTGAACTCGGAGGCCATGTGGATGGTGCGTTAAGCTGCCGGCACCTTGGCGCAGGCTTGCCGAAGGGGCGAGTTCAATGTGTGGGGTTCTTACGCCTGGTCGAAAGGTATGGTAGTTGGCCGTCACTCGAGGAACTCACAGTGATCAAGTTGTGAATCGCCGGCGGCGGTAGTCAGCCACGGCTCAGTTTGCGGCCGTTTCGGCCACGCGTCTGAGGTAGTCAAAGGCGTAAATACCCGTGCCATGCCCGTCGGCCCAGAGCGGTTGCACGCCGTAACCGCCGACCACCCCGAGACGCGTGAGCTGGAAGGCATTTGGCGCGTAGGGTTTGTCCGGGTTTTTGTAAAGGTTGCCCATGATATCCACCTCACCTTTGCAACCCGCGCAGGGGCAGGCCCGGCGCAGGGTCTCCAGTCGCACGAAGCTCTCCGAGCCGTCGTCCCACCGGATAGCGAGTTCCTCGCCAATCGGTTGCATGTCTGCTGGTCGCACGGCAGCAGCTTAAGGGGTCGGAACACGGAGGCAAAGAGCGTTTCCAGCGAGGTCGGGGTGAAAGCCCGGCAAGTTGCCTGTCTGATCGCTGGGCCATCAGCTATTCACGCCTGAAAGTGGCAAGCCAGATAATATTAGACGCGCCTAAAATATTTCCTTGATGCAATCAAATTTCCTTTTACCTTTTCCATATAGCGGTCGGCAGCCAAAGCGGCCCGCGCTGCGAGCATGAAACTAAACTTGGCCCAAAGACTATTTTTGCCGGCTACATTTTTGCTCGGCTTGTCCGTCCTCGGTGCAGCTCCCTCCGCCGATGCAGCCTCTAAAATCCGCATTACCACCACCGTCTCGATGGTCACGGACCTCGTGAAGCAGGTCGGTAGCGACCGCGTTGAGGTTGCTGGTCTCATGGGCCCGGGAGTTGATCCGCATCTTTACAAGGCCATCGCCACGGACGTGACCAAGCTTCAGCAGGCCGACGTCATCTTCTACAACGGCCTCGTGCTCGAGGGGAAGATGACCGACATCTTCGCCAAACTCGCGCGAACTAAGAAGTTCGTTTACGCCGTCACAGAAGGCATTCCTGAAAAGCGTCTGCTAGAACCGCCGGAGTTTGAAGGCCATTACGACCCGCACGTGTGGTTCGATGTCGAGCTGTGGGCGCTATGCGCGCAGACGGTCGTGAAGGGCCTCAGCGAGTTCTCACCGAAGGACAAGGCGCACTTCGAGCAACGCGGGAAGGAAGTCGCTGCGAAACTTCGCTCGCTGCACGAGTGGTCAATTATGAAGACCGCCGAACTGCCGAAGGAGCGTCGCATCCTCGTCACCAGCCACGACGCTTACAACTACTTCGGTCGCGCGTATGGCTTCCAAGTCGTTGGGTTACAGGGTGTCTCCACCGTCACCGAGGCCGGCCTCGCGGACATGGCGAAGCTCGTGGACTTCATCAAGAAGAACCGAGTGAAGGCCATTTTCGTAGAGTCCAGTGTGTCGCCCGCGACTCTCCGACGCATCGCGAAAGATGCCGGCGTGAAGGTCGGCGGCGAGCTGTTCTCCGACGCGATGGGCACGCCCGGCCAGATGGAGAACGGCTACGACCTCGGCACCTACGAGGGAATGATTAAGCACAACCTCACGACCATCGTGGAGGCGTTGAAGTAGCGCGCGTCGCCGAGAACAGAATCTTCATATCCGCTCCAACGTATCCTCCTCGCACATCAATACTCGACCACTCCCCTCAATGAATCGAGTCACCTTGCCTGTCTTGCTCCTCGTCTCTACCGCCGCATTCGCCGCCGACCCGGCGCCGGACAAGTCGCGCTATCACCTTTTCAATCCCACGCCGACCGCGCTGATGCGCGAGATGGCCACTGACCGCCCCGATAAGACCGAGTCGCCCATTACTGTGGATGCGGGCCATTTTCAAATCGAGATGGACCTCGCCACCTTCACCCACGATAAGCACAACCCAGATCGGGACGGTAAAACGGTGCGTACCTGGAATCTGGCACCTATCAACTTCAAGGTCGGCTTGCTTAACAACGTGGACGCACAGTTTATCGTCCAACCGCACACTTACACCCGCACGTCGGACCCCGCAGCCGACCTCACGAAACAGCGAGGATTTAACGACTTTCTCGTGCGCGTGAAGTGGAACCTCTGGGGTAACGACGGTGGGGAAACCGCCTTTGGCCTGATGCCCTACATCAAGTTGCCCACGAACCATGACCAACTCGGGAACCGCAGTGTTGAGGGCGGTCTCATCATCCCCTTTGCGATGGAACTACCCGCCGGCTGGAGCCTTGGCGCGATGCCTCAGTTCGACATTGTGCGAGACACGCGCAGCAGCGGCTACCACCCGGAAATAGTCACAACCATCAGTTTCGGCCGCGACATCATCGGCAACCTCGCGGGCTATGCGGAGTTCTTCCAAAGCCTCAGCCTCGAGCGCGGCGCGCCGTGGGTGGCTACGGTGGACTTCGGCCTGACCTATGCGTTAACGAAGAACATCCAGCTCGATGCTGGCATCAACATCGGCATCACCCGCGCGGCGGATGATTGGAATCCCTTCGTGGGCGTCTCGTGGAGGTTTTAAATTAAGGAATCCATGACGAGCCCCGATAAATACCAATCGATTCACCACAAGCCCTTGCGACGTTGCCTTTAAGTCTTTCTGTGTCTATGCGCGGCGAATTGCTCTCCTCAGCTGACGTCCCTCCGCTCGAAATTCACGACCTTACAGTCGCTTACCATAAGAAGCCTGTTTTGTGGGGCGCGGACCTCGTCGTGCCGACAGGCAAGCTTGTCGGCATCGTCGGGCCGAACGGCGCGGGGAAATCTACGCTTATTAAGGCTGCGATGGGCCTCGTGCCGGTCAGCAGCGGCTGGGTGAAAGTCTTCGGCGAACCCGTCGCAAAAAATTTCCGCCGCGTCGGCTACGTGCCGCAGCGCGAGTCAGTGGACTGGGATTTCCCGGTGAGCGTGATGGACGTGGTGCTCATGGGCCGCTACGGCAAGCTCGGCTTGCTCAAGCGACCATCGCGCGCCGACCACGACAAGGCCCGCGAGTGCCTCGACAAGGTGAAAATGTTGCCCTACGCGAACCGGCAGATTTCTAACCTGAGCGGCGGCCAGCAGCAGCGCGTCTTCCTCGCCCGCGCGCTCGCGCAGGAGAGCGACCTCTATTTCATGGATGAGCCCTTCGCCGGCGTGGATGCCGCGACAGAGTCCGCCATCATCGCGCTGTTGCACGAACTGCGCGCCGCCGGCAAGACCCTGCTCGTCGTCCACCACGACCTGCCCACCGCGCGCAACTACTTCGACATGCTGTTGCTGCTGAACATGCGCGTCGTCGCCTTTGGCCCGACGGAGGAAGTGTTCAACTACGAGACCTTGCAGAAGACGTATGGCGGACGGCTGACGATATTGAGCGAGGTCGCCGAAGCCGTTCGGACCAAAACTTAACTCGGAAAATGTATGGGTCTTGAAGGTGTGGAACTCGTGATGGCGGTTGAAGAGCACTTCGCAATCGAAGTGGACGACGTCGAGGCTGCCAAGCTGGTCACTTGTGGCCTGCTCTGCGACTACATCGTGGGCAGACTGCGCGCACGCGGTGACGCCCGGACGGAAGACGAGGTTTGGTCACACCTCAAAGCTATCATTGTCGAGCAGTTGGGCGTGAAGCCCAAGGAAGTCACGAGAGAAGCCAAGTTCGTAGAAGACTTGGGCATGGATTAAACAATGCGTCCGGAGGCCCCCATCTCATTTGCCCCCGGCTTCAGCCGGTTGTCCCGCGCCGCCAAGCCTCATTTGCCGTGCGAACGAGAGACTTTGTGCAGTTCCCTCCGCCGCCATTCGGCCCTCCGTTGCCTACTTCCCCATTTCCTATCCGCTATCTCCTATCTCCTCCTCTGCATCCCAGCCCACGCCGCCCGCATCGGAGACATTTCCGAAACCTCGCTCTGGAACCAAGCCTTTCGCTTCTTCACCTTCCAAGACCCGGCGGTGCGTTATGCGTTGTTGGGCTCGATGTTGCTGGGCATTTCGTGCGGGCTCCTCGGTTCGTTCATCGTCGTGCGCAAGATGGCGCTTGTTGGCGATGCTTTGTCGCATGCCGTCCTCCCCGGTGTGGCGCTGGGGTTCCTCTGGAACATGAGCAAAGACCCCGTGGCCATCTTTGCGGGTGCGACGCTTGCCGGCTTAATCGGCACGGGTGTGGTGCATCTACTTAAGCAGACTACCAGGCTCAAGGAAGACACCGCGCTAGGCCTCGTGCTCGCATCGTTCTTCGCCGTGGGCATCTGCCTGCTGACAATGATTCAGCGGTTACCCACTGGAAATAAAAGCGGCATCGACAAATTCCTCTTCGGTCAGGCCGCGGCCATCGGCCCGGGCGACGTGCAACTCATGGGCGTGGTCACCGGTCTCGCAGTCGTGGTCATCACGCTGTTATATAAGGAATTTCTTGTGACGAGCTTCGACGCGCAGTTCGCGCGCGTATCTGGCTTCCCGGTGCAAGCGCTGCATTACGCGCTAATGTTGCTGCTCGCGTTCGCCGTGGTCATTGCGTTGCAAGCCGTGGGCGTCGTGCTTGTCTCCGCGATGCTCATCACCCCCGCCGCCGCCGCGTATCTGCTCACCGACCGGATGCACCGGATGCTGCTGCTGGCCGCGCTGTTCGGCCTGGCGGCGGGCGCGCTCGGCGCGTTCTTGAGCTTCCTTGGCAACAATTTGCCTACCGGCCCGTTCATGGTGCTGGCAGCGACGGCGGTGTTTGGCGCGGCGTTTCTCTTTGGCCCGCGCCACGGGGTCATCGCGCGCTGGTGGCGGCAGCGAAATCGCTCCGCGCGCACGCAACGCGAAAACACACTTAAGGCCATTTACCACGTTCTCGAAGCCCGGGATTTCCAGGGTGAAGGCGTTTCCCTGCGCGAACTTGCTGAGCGCCGCCGCGAGACGCTGGAGGACGTTTCCGCGCAAGCCGCCGCCCTCCGCGCCAACGGCCACGCCACGCTGCACGAGGACGGCAACCAAGTCTTTCTCACCCCCGATGGCTGGCAGCGTGCGTGCGCTATCGTTCGCAACCATCGGTTATGGGAACTTTACCTCACGAACGAAGCCCGCGTGGCGGCCGACCACGTCCATGAGGATGCAGAGAAAATCGAGCATGTTCTCGGCGAGGAAACCGTGCGCGAACTGGAACGCCGCCTCGGCAATATCGCGCACGATCCGCACGGCCGCCGCATCCCCGACTTGGCGGAAATGCGTCGCGGCACGGGTGTGGCGGTTACCGAAAAGTCGATGGGCTATGGGCAGGATATCCAGGGTCATTCATGAACCATTTCATTCCACCCTTTAACTTCCACCACGTCTTCGTGGAGCCGTGGGCGCAGGCGGGCGGCGGGTTTGCGTGGATTGCGCTGATGGGCTTCCTCGTCGCGACGGCATGCGGGCTGGTGGGAAATTTCCTCATCCTCCGCCGCATGGCGTTGGTCGGCGACGCCATCAGCCACAGCGTGTTGCCGGGCATTGCTATCGCGTTCTTGGTGGCGAAGAGCCGCAGCTCGCTGGCGATGTTCGTGGGCGCGCTCGCGGCGGGCGTTGTCACCACGGTCATCATTGAGACGATCCATCGGAAAACGCGCGTGAAGCAGGACGCCGCCATCGGCATTGCGTTCACGAGCCTCTTCGCGCTCGGCGTCATCCTCATCAGCCTGTTCGCCTCGAAGGTGGACCTCGACCAGGAATGCGTGCTCTATGGCGAAATCGCGTTTGTGCCGCTGGAGGAAATGGTGCGCGTGGGCGGCGTGACGCTCGGCCCCGTGAGCGTCGTGCGGATGGCAGTTGTGACGCTGTTACTTGCAGTGCTCGTGGTGGCCTTTTACAAGGAACTGCTCGTTAGCTCCTTTGACCCCACACTGGCCGTGTCCCTGGGTATTAACTCGACCGTGGTCCATTACTCGCTAATGGCCGCGCTGTCGGTGGTGGTGGTGAGCGCGTTCGAGGCGGTAGGAGCAATTCTCGTCGTGGCCATGCTCATTCTACCCGGCGCGACCGCCACGCTGCTCTCGCAACGTTTGCCCGTGATGCTCGGGCTAACGGTGCTACATGCAGCGCTCAGTTCCGTTTTGGGTATCCACCTTGGCGTGTGGCTAAATTGCTCGCTCGCCGCCGCCGTGGTGGTGGCGGCGACGGTTCTGTTCATGCTGAGTTGGCTAATCACCTCGGCCGGCCGGCATGGATTTCGAATGGTATCCGCCCGCACCGAAAACAACAACGGGGCCGAAACGACGCCGTTGCAAGGGTGATAGGAAGTTGGCGAAGCTTACACGTCCAGCTTGGTCCACTTTGCGTTCCTCGCGGAGGATTCCACCACGGCCTTGATAAAGGCCATGCCGCGCACGCCGTCCTCGATTTTGGGGAAATCGTTCGCCCCCGCGTCTTTCGCCAGTTTCAGGCCGGCCGCACGGGCGCGGATGGCATTGGCGAAGTTCTTATAGATGTTGGCGAACGCTTCGAGGTAGCCCTCGGGGTGCGCAGGCGGGGTGCGACCCGCAGCTTTGGCGGCGTCGCACAGGTAGCCGTTGGCGGTGCGGAAGACTTGCATGGGCTGATCCAGCCACTTCACCAGCATCGTGTTTGGCTCCTTCTGGTGCCACTCAAGGCCCCCCAGTTCGCCATAAACGCGGATGTTCAGGTTGTTTTCTTCGCCGACCGAAATCTGCGAGCTGTGCAGCACGCCCTTCGCGCCGCCCTTGAAGCGGAGCAAGACATTCACGTCGTCGTCGAGCTTGCGGCCTTTTACGAAGCTGGTGGTGTCAGCGGCCAGCTCGGAAATTTTGAGGCCGGTGATGTATTCGGCGAGGTTCTCAGCGTGCGTGCCGATGTCGCCCACGCAACCGCCCGCGCCGGATCGCTTGGGGTCGGTGCGCCAGCCGGCTTGCTTCTGGCCGGAGGCTTCGAGGCGCGTGGCCAGCCAGCCCTGCGGATACTCGACGACGACCTTGCGGATCTTGCCGAGCTTGCCAGTGGCGATCATGTCGCGCGCCTGCTTCACGAGCGGGTAACCGGTGTAATTGTGAGTCAGGCCGTAAAGCAGGCCGGTCTTCTTCACGAGCGCGGCGAGGGCCTTGGCCTCGGCGAGGTCAAAAGTGGCGGGCTTATCGGAAAGAACATGGAACCCGTTTTCCAGCGCCATCTTCGCCGGCGGAAAGTGCATGTGGTTCGGCGTGACAATGGCAATGAAGTCCATCCGCTCACTGGCGGGCAGTTGCTTCTCGGCAAGGATCATTTCTTCAAAGGTGCCGTAGCAGCGGTTTGCCGGCAGAAAGAGATCTGCACCGCTGGCCTTGGAGCGCTCGGGATCGCTGCTAAATGCGCCGCAGACAAGGTCCACCTGCTGGTCCATTGCCGCCGCGATGCGGTGCACCGCTCCAATAAAGGCCCCGCGCCCACCGCCGACCATGCCGTAACGAATTTTTCTACTCATGGGAAAAGGAGTTGTGAATCGAGTGTTGTGTTGCGAACAGCGGGCTTTATATTGCTGCGCGTTTTTCAAGTCAACGCGGCTTGGAACGGCGAATTCACCGCTCGACGCTTAAGCTAGCTTCGCCATTTGCCGTTCGAAATTTTGGCCATGCTCGTTCACGTCCTCAAATCGAAGATTCACCGCGCCACGGTCACGGGCGCATCGCTCCATTACGAGGGCAGCCTCACCATCGCGGCAGACCTGATGGAGCAGGCGGGCCTGTTCCCCTTTGAACGTATTCTGTGCGGCAACATGGCCAACGGAAACCGCTGGGAAACCTACGTTATTGAGGGCGTGCGCGGCACCGGGACCATCGAGCTGAACGGCGCGGTGGCGCACTTGGGCAAGGTTGGCGATCTAGTCACCATCATGAGCTTCACGGAAGTAGACGCGGCGAAGGCGCGCAGTTGGGAGCCGAAGGTCCTCGTGTTGGGCGAAGGGAACAAGGTGTTGGATGCGCGAGGGAAATAATCAGGGTTCAGAGTCCAGCGGCCGAAAACTGGCCGCCGCAGCGTTGACGGAAAACTGCTTACTGAAAACTGAATACTGATTACTCTTAGTCATGCCACATACCGTCGCTGACATCGCCAAACACGTTCGCGGGGAAGTTATCGGCGACCCGACCGCACCCATCATCGGCTTTGCGCCCGCCGATGCAGCCAAGCGTGGCGACCTTACCTTCGCGGAGACGGACGCTTATTTTGCCGCCGCTGAGGCCAGCGCGGCCTCGGCCATTCTCGTCGCGGGCGACCGCACTTCCGCCACAAAGACGCTCATCCGGGTGCAGAACGCGCGGCTGGCCTTCGCGAAAGTCCTGCCTCTTTTCTACGCCGAGCCGGTGCTCGAAGGCCAGCGCCATCCCTCGGCGGTTATTCCGAAAACCGCCTTCGTGGATGACACGGCTTACATCGGGCCGCACTGCGTCATCGGCGAACACTGCCGCATCGAGGCGCGGGCAATTTTGTTGGGCGGAAACCACCTTGGCGACAACTGCTTGGTGGGCGAGGACACGAAGCTCTTCCCCAACGTCGTGCTCTACGCGCGCACGCAGGTCGGCAAACGCGTCCGCCTCCACGCCGGGTGCGTCATCGGCTCGGACGGCTTTGGCTACGTCTTCGACAGCGGCGTGCACCACAAGGTGCTGCAAGTTGGCCACGTCATTATCGGCGATGACGTGGAGTTGGGCGCGAACGTGACCGTGGATCGCGGCGCGATTGGCCCCACCGTCATCGGTAAGGGCAGCAAGGTGGACAACCTCGTGCAGATTGCCCATAACGTGCAGCTCGGCGAACACTGCATCGTGGTATCTCAGGCCGGCATCGCGGGTAGCACCAAGCTGGGTAACTACGTCGTGCTCGGCGGGCAGGTGGGGCTCGCCGGACACCTCAAAATTGGCAACCAAGTCACGGTTGCCGCGCAGTCCGGGGTTATGCACGACATTCCCGACGGCGAGAAATGGTTCGGTTCACCGGCGATGCCCGACCGCCAGATGAAGCGGCAGTTGCTTGCCGCCCAGCAGTTGCCCGAGTTGTTGCGGCGGGTGAAAGAATTAGAAAAGCAGCTTGCAGAGCGGAAGCAGTAGGCGGGGAGTTCGCTACTTCGCGTCCGTGGGTTGCTCAGGTTCGGTTCCTGCCCCGGTCAGATTCTTCTGAAGTGTCTCGGGCGTGACTTCGCCTTCCCAGCGGCTGATGGCCACGGTGGCGACGCCGTTGCCGATGAGGTTCGTGATGGCGCGGCACTCGCTCATGAAGCGGTCGATGCCCACCAGCAACGCCAGCGACGCGATGGGCACTTTCGGCAGCACTGCGAGCGTGGCCGCGAGCGTCACAAAGCCCGCGCCTGTCACGCCACTCGCGCCTTTGGAGGACACCATCGCGACGAGCAGCAGCGTGACCTGCTCGCGGAGGTCAAGCGGCGTGTTGGTGGCCTGCGCGAGGAAGACGGCGGCCATGGTCATGTAGATGTTGGTGCCGTCGAGGTTGAAACTGTAGCCCGTCGGGATGACAAAGCCGACGGTGGAGTTTGAGCAGCCCAGTCGGCGCATCTTTTGGATCATGCCGGGCAGCGCGGTTTCGGAGGAACTCGTGCCCAACACGAGCAGCAGTTCTTGTTTGATGAACACGAGGTAGCGTAAGATCGAAAAGCCGCACAGCGACGCGATGCCGCCGAGCACCACGAAGACAAATACGCCCGCCGTGGCGTAGAAGCCGGCTATGAGCTTCAGCAGCTTCTCTAGCGACTCAATCCCGTAGCTGCCCACGGTGAAAGCCATCGCGCCGAACGCGCCAACCGGCGCGAACTGCACCACGATTTTCATGATGCCGAAGAGAATCTCCGACGCGCGTTCGATGACGCCGAGCACCGCGAGACGGTGGTTGTTTGCCAGGGCGCTGATGGCGAAGGCGGTGAGCGTGGAAACGAGCAAGACTTGCAAAAGATCGCCGGTGACGAACGCGGAGAAGAGCGTGGCCGGGATGATGTTGAGCAGAAAGGCAGTCATCGTCTGCGACTCCGCGCGCTTCGCGTAGCCCTTGGCGATGTCGGGGTCGAGCGTGGTCGGGTCAATGTTGAAGCCCGCGCCCGGCTGGAGCCAGTTCACCACCACGAGGCCGATGACCAGCGCGATGGTCGAGACGACCTCGAAGTAAAACAGCGTCTTCACGCCCACCCGCCCGAGCTTCTTCATGTCGCGCATCGAGGCAATGCCGTGGACGACCGTGCAGAAAATAATGGGCGCTATCATCATCTTCACCAGCGCAATGAAGGCGTCACCTAGCGGCTTGAGCTTCGCCGCGTTCCAATGCTCGGGGGCCGTCTCATCGTGCGGGAAGAGCATGCCGACCAGGATTCCCAGCGCGACCGCGATCAACACCTGGATGTAGAGCACGCGCCACCACGGCGTGCGCTTGGCCGGGGCGGTGGGCGGTTGGGGTACGTTCACGCGGGGCGGAAGGTTGGGGTTCGCACGCGCGGAGGCTAGGCGAAGCCGCCCGGCGGTGCAATCAAGGGCCAATAGGCGATGGCAAAAAACGAGGGCGAGAGCCGCCCGCGTTTTGCGCGAAAGAAAATGGCCGGCCAACTCAGGCGAGGCGCGTCAGTTCACCGGTGCTGTCGCCAAGCTGCTGGGTCTTGATGTCCATGCGGTTGAGCATGGCGAGCCAGAGGTTGTTCAGCGGCGTCTCCTTGGGATAAACGATGTGCTGGCCTGGTTTGAGCGTGCCGCAGCCGCGGCCTGCGAGCAGGACGGGCAGGTTGTCGTGGTTGTGCGCGTTGCCGTCGGAGTTGCCGCTGCCGTAGGCAAGCATCGTGTGGTCTAGCAGCGTGCCATCGCCTTCCTTTACAGACTTCAGCTTCCCGAGCAGGTAGGCAAGTTGTGTGGTGTGAAAGCGGTTGATCTGGGCGATTTTAGCTTTCTTCTCCTCGCTGTTGCCGTGGTGAGAAAGGTCGTGGTGCCCCTCGCGCACACCAATGAACGGGTACGGCTTGTTGCTACCCTCGTTCGCGAGGACGAACGTGCAGACGCGCGTCGTGTCGGTCTGGAAGGCCAGCACCAAGAGGTCGCACATAAGTTTGATGTGCTCCTCGTAGGTGGGCGGGATGCCCGTGGGGGCGACGGAGCCGGCGGGGGCTTTCGGCTCGGCGAACTTCCCGGCGCGCTCGATGCGTAATTCCAGGTCGCGGATGGCGGAGAAATATTCGTCAAGCTTGCGCTGGTCGCTGCGACCGAGCTTGCCGTTGAGGTCGGCGAAGTCGGCCTTCACGAGGTCGAGCACGCTTTTGCGCTGTGCATCGCGTTTGGCGCGCTCAGCGGCGGAGCCGGCGCTGAACATTCGCTCAAAGGTCAGCTTGGGATTCACTTCCTTGGGCAGCGGTTGTGTGGCCGAGCGCCAGGACATCGTGGAGGAATACACGCAGGAGTATCCGGAGTCGCAGTTGCCGGCCATTGCGCCTGACTCAGTGCCGATTTCCAGCGAGGCAAGCCGGGTGAGGTCTGCCATGCGGGAGGCGGCTACCTGATCCACGGAAATGCCGGCCCGGATGTCGGTGCCGTCGGTCTTCCGTGGCTGGCAGCCGGTGAGGAATGACGAAAGCGCGCGCGCGTGGTCGCCGCCGCCGTCGCCGTTGGCGCGAGCTTTGTCGGCCGTTAGGCCGGTAAGGATGGAAAAGTCACCACGATACTGTGCAATGGGCTGGAGGATGGCCGGCATTTCGTCGGACAAGGCCCCCTCCAGCTTGGGCGTCCAGTCCACCATGTTTTTGCCGTTGGGTACGTAGAGAAAAGCCATGCGGTTGGGCGCGGCTTGGCTGGCGGGGGTGCTGCCGGCGGCCCAACTGGTTAGCGGCCCCATTGCCTCGAGCCACGGGAGAGCGAGCGAGGCACCTACGCCCTTGAGCGCGGTGCGACGGGAAAGAATTGGCTTGTTCATGGTCTTATCAGACCGCTTTTGGACGAACCCGTCGGTAAATCCTTCACCGTGCATTAACCCAGGCTGGTCGGATAAGGGCTGGACGAGGTGCTGCGCCTTGCTACCGTTCACACGATGTCGAAAGTCACCAAGTCTGCTGCCGCCGCGCCCGCCTCACCCGCCGAAGTGCCTTTCGAGGCGGCGCTGGAAAAGCTCGAGAGCATCGTCGCTAGTATGGAGTCGCAAGACCTGCCCTTGGAGACGCTGCTGGCCCGTTATGAGGAAGGCACGCGGCTCGCGGCGATCTGTCAGGTCAAGCTGGCAGAGGCGGAGCTAAAGGTGAAGCAGTTAGAACAGAAAGCCGGCGGTGAATTCGCTTTGAAGCCTGTGGTTACGAGCGCAGAGAACTAATCGCCCCCGCCAAGCCCCTTGCGGGCCGCACCGGATGGGCGGACATAAGACCATGAGCGGCTCAACGACAACGCGCCAGCGCTCCGCCGGCCCAGTTAAGCAGTTCTCCGTCTTCACGCCGAACCGGCTCGGCCGCCTGCACACGCTCACTACGCTCCTCGCCTCGCGGAACGTTCACATTCTGGGCCTCACCGTACTCGACACCACGGACAGTGCGATTATCCGCCTCGTGGTGGACGACCCTGAGGCTGCACGTGACCTGCTGCAAGAGCACGGCTTTCCTTTCAGTGAAAGCGACCTGTTGGTGGTAGAAATCGAGTCGGAGACACGCCTCAAGGACGTTTTGTCTGCGTTGCTTCAGGCAGAGATCAACATTCATTACATTTACGCGCTAATGACCCGCTCGCGGGACAGCACCGCATTAGCGCTCAACCTCGAGGACCGGGATGTGGCTGAGGAGGCGTTGCGAAAGCATCACTTCAAGGTGTTGGGTCAGGCGGATATTTCGCGCTGACCGGCCGCGTTGCGCTGGCCTTCAATTTTACCGCCCGTTAGGCTAGCCACATGAGTTGGGGTTACCGTGCGTTTGTTCGGCCCGCGCTTTTTGCGCAGGAGTCGGAGGCCATTCACAACCGCACGCTTGCCGCGTTGGGTTGGGCGGCGGAGCGGCCGTGGCTTTGCCGCGCGCTCGCGGCGGCAGTTGATGTGCCGGAGCTGCCAGTGGAATTATTTGGCCTGCGTTTTCCCAACCCCGTCGGCCTCGCCGCTGGCATGGACAAGCAGGCCGCCGCCGTCCCAGCGTGGCGCGCGCTGGGCTTCGGCTTCAGTGAGTTGGGAGGTGTGACGTGGCACGCGCAGCCCGGCAATCCCGCGCCGCGTATGTTTCGCGCGGTAGCGGACAAGGCGCTCGTCAATCGCATGGGCTTCAATAACGGCGGTGCGCGCGCGCTGGCCGAGCGCTTAACCAGCTGGCGCGATCGCGGCCGTTGGCCGGATCATCCCGTTGGCATCAATCTCGGAAAGTCCAAGCTCACTCCACTCACCGAGGCGGCCGACGATTACGCAAACTCCTTTCGGGTGCTCTGGCCGCTCGTGGACTTCTTTGTCGTCAACGTCAGCTCGCCCAACACACCCAACTTGCGCCAGCTTCAGGACAAAGCCGCGCTCGACGAAATCCTCGCCGCGCTCCAACAGGTGAACACCAAGCAAGCGAAGTCTGCAAAGCCCAAGCCCTTGCTCGTCAAGGTTGCGCCCGACCTTACTTTTGAGGCACTTGATGAAATCTTGGAACTGGTCGGCCCGCGCCAGCTCGCTGGCCTCGTGGCGACCAACACCACCATCGCCCGGCCCGCGACCGACGACGCACGGTGCCGCCGGACTTACGCGGAGGCCGGCGGCCTAAGCGGCCGGCCATTGCGCGACCGCAGCACTGAGGTCATCCGCCATTTGTTCCGCCAGACGAAGGGGAAAGTACCCCTCATCGGCGTGGGTGGCATTGCCAGTGCGGCGGACGCGTGGGAGAAGATCACGGCGGGAGCCTCGCTGGTGCAGGTGTATTCTGGGTTGGTTTATGAAGGTCCTGGCCTCGTTGGTGAAATCGCACGTGGCCTGCGTTGGCGAATGGAAACGGAAGGAATGAAGGAGATTGGGTCGGCCGTGGGGATGCAGGCGATGAAACCGTGAAATGTACGCGATCAACATGGTGGCCGGCGGTTACCTCAAGCCCGGGCATCTAATGTTGCCGAGCGATCCGATTGTCATGAGGTAGGGGCAGGAGCGGCGTCTGTCCGATGGTCGATATGGCCACTTGCGAGCGAAAAGAACGCTTGGCGCTGCGTTCAGCCCTTCATGGCTTCCACCTTGTCCACGTTCGCGGTGCGGAAGTGGCGGTAAATCGTGATGATGAGCGCGAGGCCGACCGCGGCCTCAGCAGCAGCGATGGCGATGGAGAAGAGCGCGAACATCAGGCCGGTCTGCGTTTCAGGGTGCTCGCTGAAGCGCCAAAAGGCGATGAAGTTCAGGTTCGCCGCGTTGAGCATCAGCTCGATGCCGATGAGCACCATGATGGCGTTGCGCCGCGTGAGCGCGCCCGCTAGTCCGATGCAGAAGAGCAGCGCGGAAACGAGGAGATAGCCAGAGAGCGGAGTCATTGCAGGTCCTCCTTGTCTTTCATGGCGATGATGACCGCGCCAAGCATGGCGGCGGTAAGCAGGAGGGCTAGGACTTCCAACGGCAGGACGTAGTCGGTCATCAGCTTCTGGCCGAGGGTTTTCACCGAAACTTCCGGCACGGGGGCAGCCAGGCGTTTGCCTACGGGACTGGCGAGCACGGCGGCGGCCATCGCGAGGAAGGCCAGCACCGCCACGGGCAGGCCGGCCCACGGGGATACGGCGGCCGGCTCGTTTGCTGGCTCCGTGCCGCGCGTTAGTAGAATGGCGAAGACGATGAGAATCGCCACCGCGCCGACATAAACGAGAATTTGGGTGAAGCCGACGAACTCGGCGTTAAGTTGCAGGTATAGCCCAGCCAAGCCCGCGAACGTGAGCACGAGACCTAACGCGCAGTGCACCAAGTTCCGCAGCGACATGGCCGCGACGGCGCTGCCCACGGTTAAACCGGCGAGGATAGCGAAAGAGAGGGTCAAGGTGATTTGTGTTAAGAATTAGTTGGCGAAGCGGTACTCTCGTTTACCGACTTTCGCCTCGAAGCCGCGGCCCAGGAGCCAGTAAGGGATGGCCAACAACGCGAAGCCGCCGATCCAACGGACAGTCATTGGGACGGATGTGACGGATAGGTGCCATAGCCCAGCTACGAACAGGTTGATGAGCGTCATGGGCAGGAGAAACTTCCAAGCGAAGCCCATGAGTTGGTCGGTGCGGAGACGGGGTAAAGTGCCGCGCAGCCAGATGAAGAGGAGGATAAGCGCGACCAACTTTCCGAGGAACCAGCACCACGACGGAATGAAGCCCAGGAACTTGAAGGGCGGCAGCCAGCCTCCGAGAAACAGCGTGATGCCCAGCCCACACATGGCAAAGAGTCCGAGGTATTCAGCAAGGAAGAAAATGGCGAACTTAAAGCCAGAGTACTCCGTGAAATAGCCCGCGATGATCTCAGACTCGGCTTCGGGTAGATCGAAGGGCGTGCGATTTGCCTCGGCTGCGGCCGCGGTGAGGAAAAGGAAGAAGCCCACCAGCCCCCATGGAGTGAAGAGATGCCAACTGTGCAGAAAGCCAAACCGCACTTCCGCTTGGCTCTCGACAATGCCGGAGAGCGATAAGGTTCCGGCTATCATCACCACCGTCAAGGCGGAGAGGATAAGGGGGATTTCGTAAGAAACCATCTGCGCGATGGCCCGCATCGCGCCGAGCAGGGAATACTTGTTGCGACTGGACCAACCGGCCATGAAGACACTCAGTTCAGTGCTCGCGCCCAAAGCGAAAAAGAACAACAGGCCAGTCTGTGGCAAGTCGAGTGGTACCATGTTCCTCCCAAACGGCAGCACCGAATAGGTCAGCAACACGGGAATCAGCAGCGCAATGGGGGCAAGAAAGTGAACTACTTTGTCTGCGGAGCGAGGCACGATGTCCTCCTTGGTGAGTGACTTGATGCCGTCGGCGATGAATTGCCCGAAGCCGGCGAGGCGGATGTTTGTTAACGGAATGCCCACACGATTTGGCCCGCGGCGGTTTTGGATGCGTCCGAGGCCCTTGCGCTCGATGACGGTCGTGAGCGCGAAGAGCAGCGGAAACACCGCGAGAATGGGCGTGATGGAGAGTGCTGCCGACAAGAGCGGCAGCGCCCATTCCGGCATTACGCCTGCCGCGTGGCCGAGGAGCCACGTTTTTAGCGTGACCGGGAACTGATCTATGGCTTGGAACACTTCGGCCATGGGCTAGGCGGCAGGAGCCGCAGGCGGGGAAGTGGGTTGGGGCGCAGTTGAGGTCGCGGGAGCCGGAACGGTGCCGGCCACAGCGGCGTCGGCCTTGGCTTTTGCTTCCGCAGCGGCTTTGGCGGCTTTGGCTTCGGCGTCGGCCTTAGCCTTGGCTTGGGCTTTCGCGACTTCAGCGGCGAGCACGGCGTCGGAAGCGGCCGCGTCAGCGGGGTGAATCTTGCGGTAGTGCTCGTTGGACTTGGCGAGTTGCTCCTTGTGAATGAGCAGGCCGCCGAAGCGATCCGTGTTGGACAGCTCGAATTCGGTGTCCATCTTGATGGACTCGAAGGGGCAGACCTCGACGCAAATCTGGCAGCTCATGCAGACTGAGATGTCGATGTCGAAGGTCGCCGGATAAAACTGCATCTGGCCTTTGTAATCCGCCCGCTTGTCCTTGCTTTTGACGATGTAGATGCACTGGGGTGGGCATTCTTTTTCGCAAATCTGGCAGGCCACGCAACGCAAGCCCTTCATGGGATCTTCGGTGTCGTGGATGAGCATCGGGAACTGCCGCGCGTTCTCTTTAGGGGCAATGCGCTGCTCCGGATACTCGACGGTAGTAAGCCGCTCGGGGTCGTGGTAGCTGCCAGCGAAGTTCTTCGCCGTTTCCACCATGCCTTTGAGGATGCCAGTGCCGAGCATTCGAGTGCGAAGTTTCAGGGGTTGACTGTCGAGAAGCAAGTTTTCACCGGTCCACCTCGCCCAACACAATGTCCACGCTGCCGAGGCTTACGATGGCATCAGCGACGGTCTGGCCCAGGCACATGTCCTCGAGCACGGTGAGGTTGATGAGGCTGGGCGGTCGGACGCGGTAACGATACGGATTCGGGCTGCCATCACTGATGAGATAGAAGCCCAATTCGCCCTTCGGCCCTTCGATGCGGCCGTAGGCCTCGCCGGGCTTGGGCCGGAAGCCACGCAGCTTCGCTTTGGGATCTACGACTGGGCCTTCGGGAATGTCCTTGAGCGCCGGCTCAAGAATTTTCAGCGACTCCCGCATCTCCAGCATCCGCACCATGTAGCGGTCATACACGTCACCGTGCGTGCCAAGCGGGATGCGGAACGGGTAGCGTGCGTATATGCCGTAGGCGTCCACCTTGCGGAGGTCGTAATCCACGCCGCTGGCGCGGAGCATCGGGCCGGTGACGCCGGCGCTGACGGCCAGTTCTGCCGATAACTTGCCCACGCCTTGTGTGCGAGCCATGAGGATTTCGTTACCAGACAGCAGCGTTTCGAACTCATCGAGGAACTTGGAATACTCAGCGACGACTTTCTTCGCCGCGTCCACCCAACCGGGTGGCAAATCGCACCGACAACCACCAAACCTCATGTAGTTGCACATCATCCGGGCGCCGGTAAGCGACTCAATGAGGTCGAGAATCTTTTCGCGCTCACGGAAGGCATACATTAGCGGGGTGCCAAGTGCGCCCATGTCTTGGAGCAGAAAGCCCGCGAGGCAGGTGTGGTTGAGCAGGCGCGTCAGCTCGGCAGTGATGAGGCGAATATATTCTGCGCGCTCGGGAACTTGCAGGCCGGCCAGCTTCTCGACCGAGAGCGCGTAAGCCCAGTTGTTTGTCAACGAGCAGAAGTAATCCAGCCGGTCCGTGTAGGGCATTGAGGCCAAGTAGCTCGTGTTCTCGGCAATTTTCTCGTGGTTGCGGTGCAAGTAGCCGAAGACCGGCTTGAGCTTCACGATGGTCTCGCCATCGAGCACCACGTCCATGCGGAAGACGCCGTGCGTAGACGGGTGTTGCGGCCCCATCGCGACTTCGAGCAGTTCACCCTCGCGCCCGATGCCGATGACCTCGGCCTTGCGCTGGAAGGTAGGCTTCCCCATCGCTTGGGTGAGATCTTGGAGCGTCATAGATTGCGTTCCATTCGCGGGGGCTTCAGTGGTGGCGCTCACGCTTTCACCTCGTGCTTGGGCATGTGGGCCTTGGCCTTCTCCAGCACTTCATCGTGGGCCGTCGGCTCGTATTCGTAGTCGTCGGGTTCGACGTAGTCTTTCCGCATCGGGTAATCCTTGAAGCCGTCCCACATCAGCAGGCGGCGCAGGTCGGGATGCCCATCGAAGAGAATGCCGTAGAGGTCGAACACCTCACGCTCCTGAAACTCCGCACTGCGCCACAACGGTGTGAGCGAAGTAACCGTCACCGGATCCGAACGACCAGAGATGCGCTGACGCAGGATGACCGGCCCATGCTTCAACGCCATCGAGTAGAGGTGATAGACCACTTCGAGGTAGCCAGCGCGCTTGGTCTTCTTCACTTCCTCGACCTCCTTCTCCACGCCGTCCACGACCTTCTTGACCTTCACCTTCTCGGACAACTCGGCGTCAAGAAAGTCAACGCCGGTGACATTTGAGCAGTAGTCGAGGCGAAGCTGCGGGTCATCGCGGAGGAACTTGGCGACAGCGAACGCGTGCTCGACGCTCACCAGCAGCGAATGCTGCGCGCTGGGGCTGTCGTTCTTCACGAGGGTCAGTTGCGCGCCGGGCACAGCGGCCTCAACGCGGGCTTTGATTTGCTCAAGGGTTTCCATCGCCATTACTTCTTGTCCTGTTCCGAAATCGCTTTGATGCGGGCAATCAGGTTCTTGTAGCTCGGTCTGTTCCGCTCTTCCG
>VHDH01000055.1 GCA_016871445.1 Verrucomicrobiota bacterium
CAGAGGACTCATAAGCCTTTGGTCGCCGGTTCAATCCCGGCCTCTGGCACCATACTTTTGCCCAAAAGAGCCCTTTTGGGCCATTCCTGCCAAGTACCCACCCCACCCTTGGGAGGTGGTAGATGTGACCAAGGACAGCGGTCTCCCATTTTGTTCACTCACCCCGCGTTTCCTGTCAAATCTGATGGCAAAACATCGCGTCCCGGAGCTTTGGCTCAAACCATGTGCTTTTAGGCGGCATGATCCCGCCTGCGTCGGCGATTTCCATGAGATCCACGATGCTCGTGGGGAACATCGAAAATGCGCAGGCGTATTCGCCGCCGTTCACCAGTTTCTCCAACTCCGCCGTGCCACGAATGCCGCCGACGAAGTTGATACGCTTACTCGTGCGCGGGTCCGTGATGCCAAAGATCGGGTCGAGCACAAACTTCTGGAGCAACGTCACGTCAAGACGTTCGATGGGGTCTTTCGTCGCCGCGAACTGCGGTCGAAAGTGCAGCGTCCGCCATTGGTCACCAAGGAATAGTGCTAACTCGTGCTTTCGCGTGGGCTTCGGCACACCGCCTGGACTAAACATAAAAATAGCATCCAGCTTCGCGAGTAACTGCTCCACGGTGAGGCCGTTCAAATCCTTCAGCACCCGGTTGTAGGGTAGGATTTGCATCTGGTTGTGCGGGAAGGTGACGGTAAGGAAACCGCTACTGTGGCCCGCGCCCTTGCGACTTTGGAAGACGCGCCCCGCTGCCGCGCTGCGGTGGTGTCCGTCCGCGATGTATAGGAAGGGAATTTTTGCGAACTGTTGATTGATGAACTCAATCTCCGCTGCGTCCCGCACGCTCCACGAGGTGTGACGCACACCGTCTTTGCCGGTGAAATCTACGTCGGGCGAGGCGGCGGTTTTCCTCGTCACGAATTCATCCATTGCCGCGACGGCCTTGTAAGTGAGGAACACCGGGCCGGTCTGCGAATTAAGTGTCTCGATGTGGCGCACGCGGTCGTCTTCCTTGTCTGGGCGCGTGAACTCATGCTTCTTGATGATGCCAGCGAGGTATTCCTGGCAGCTCGCGGCGGCGACCAGACCCACTTGCGCATGGCCGCCCATGATTTGCCGGTAAAGATAATAACAGGGCTGACTGTCCTGAAACAAAGCCCCTTCCGCGATGAGTTTGGCGAAGTTCTCCCGTCCTTTCGCGTAGACAGCCGGCGAATAGAGGTCGGTGCCCGGCGGCAAATCAATCTCTGGCTTCGATACGTGAAGAAAGGAAAGTGGGTTGCCCATCGCCATCGTGCGAGCCTCCTCGCTGGACATCACGTCGTAAGGCAGCTCGCAAATGCGGGCGGCGAGTTCAGGCTTGGGGCGCAGCGCGGAGAAGGGTTTGAGAGTCGCCATAAAGGGCGCGAAGATAGAAACCGCCTTTCGCGAAGGCACGCGAAAAAAGCTCCACAACCACGGCATCTGTTTTCATTCCACCCGCAGGCTCCGAGCGCTGAAACCAGCTTGCCACGGCTCGCGCTGCTCGGGCCCCCAATCCAAATTGCAGCTCGGTGGTGAAAACTACTTTGGATTTGAGTGCTTAACGCCCCTTCACTCCGTTGCACAGCGACTTCACAAACGCCTCTAACCTCGGCACAAGGTCGGGCGATTTACCGAGCTGCGCGATCTGGTTCACCACCGCACTGCCGACCACCGCGCCGTCCGCCGCACCAGCGACCTGCCGCGCCTGCTCGGGGTTCGAGATGCCAAAGCCGATGGCGATGGGCAGCGCTGTATGCCGGCGGATGAGCGCGACGCGGCCAGCAAGATTGTCAGCGACGCTTGATTGCATCCCCGTCACCCCCTCCCGCGAAATGTAGTAAATAAAGCCGGTGCCGCGTTTCACGATTTGCGCGATGCGGTCCTCCGGCGTGGTCGGCGCTACTAACCAGATCGCGCACAAGCCCGCCTGACGCATCAATTGTTCGTAGGTGTCGGCTTCTTCCAGCGGCAAATCCAACACCAACAACCCATCCACGCCCGCGCGCGCGGCGTCGGCAATGAACCTCTCCACGCCGAAACGGTGCATGAGGTTGAAATAGACGTAGAAGACAATCGGGATGAGCGACTCACGCCGGATGGCGGCCACAGTCTCAAACAGCTTGGGCGGGGTGGTGCCGCTCTCCAAACCACGCTGGGCGGCGAGTTGGTTCACCAGGCCGTCGGCCAGCGGATCGCTGAAGGGCACGCCGAGTTCGAGTACGTCCACGCCCGCACGGTCAAAGGCTAGCGCAAGCTGCCGTGTGGCCTCAAGGTGCGGGTCGCCCGCGCCGAAATAAACCACGAGGGCTTTCTGGCCATCTTGCTTGAGCTTGGCAAAGCGCGCTTCGATGCGATTCATGCTCGGGGGATTGTCCGGCTGGGCGGGCGCGTGGCAAGGATGATCCGGCTTACAGCGAAAGCGAACGCTCCTGTCTGCCGCTGGCCTGCGCGCATGGCTCCACGTCAGTGGTGAGTCTAGGAGGCGGGAATTTTCCCGCCAGGATGGCGAGCTAACCAGACCAACCGCAGCCCTTCCAGCGTCAGATTTGGCTCAACGGCAGAAATTTCTGGCAGCTTGGCCGCGATGAGCTCGGCGTAGCCGCCGGTCGCGACCACCGGCAGCCGCCGGCACTTCAACTCGCGCTTCAGTTCTAAGATGAGTTCACGCACCAGCCCGCGGTAACCGTGGATCGCACCGATGAGCATTGCCTCACGTGTGCTTCTGCCGATCACAGAATTCGTTTCCTGAATCGTGATGCGCGGCAATAGCGCGGTCTTATCGTGCAAGTAGTCCGTCATCGCTGCTAGACCGGGTGCGATGATGCCCCCGATGTAATCACCATGCCGATCCACCACGTCAAATGCGAGGGCAGTTCCAAACGCCACCGCCACCGACGGTGCGCCGAAGTGGTGCCGCAGCGCGACGGCGTTCGCCAGCCGGTCGGGGCCAATGCGCTTTGGCTGCGGGTAGTTGACCCCGACGCCCACAAGCGTGCGCGGCGTGAGCTCGAGCGCTGCGTGGCCTAATTGCCTGCGCACAAATGCCATGGCTTTGCCAGTGACCGGTGGCACCACGCTACACAACGCCACGCCTTCAATACGCGTCCTACCGAGAAACCGCAGCACCAGTCCGTCCGCCTCGCCAGAGCGCCAAAGCGCGGTCTTTACATTGGTCTGCCTGCGCACCCCGCGGGCATCGGCAAGCCCGAGATGCGTGTGCGTGTTGCCGATATCGAGCAGAAAAATCATGTTAATTAAAGTAACCGGCGTCGGCGTGGCGGGGGCGTCAGTTATTATACGCGGCCAGAAACTCCAACCAGTGCCACTGGTCCGCCGCGCTGGTAACATGGAGGTTGTGCCGCAAGCGTGGACGGTCCTTCACGATTGGTATGCCGTTGTTTTTCAAGAGGTGCCTAAGTCACCGGGAATAAACAAACTTAGAAGCTCTCTTAACAGAGGCGGCGGCGGGCGAAAAGCCCCAAACAAATTCGCCCCGCCAGTTTGAACGGGGGATTGCCAAGCTCCCGTCCACCCGTATGATGCGAATGCAACCAAATTGATGCGACAGTTTGTCACCATCGGCAGCAATGCCTTCATGGAATTAGTTCGGCAGCCGATTTTTCTGCTGCTCACGACCCTGTCATCGTTGTTCATCATCTTCCTTTCCACGGTGCCCTACTTTGGCATGGGCGAGGACACCAAGCTGGTAAAGGACAGCGCGCTGGCAGCGATGCTGATGGTGGGGCTATTCGTCGCGGTGCTTAGCGCGTCTGCGTCGGTAGCTCATGAAATTCGCACCGGCACGGCGCTGGCGGTGCTGGCCAAGCCGGTTGGCCGTGCGAAATTTCTCCTCGCCAAGTACTGCGGGCTGGCCGCTGCGCTGGTGGTGCTGGTGTATGTGAACTCGCTGGCGACGCTGCTCGCCAGTCGGATGGCCTTCGATGCTTACGGCGACGCAGACTTGGTCGGGCTGGGAATATATTTTGGCTCCGTGGCTCTGGCTTACGTGCTGGCGGGCTTTTCGAACTACTTCCTGCGCCGACCGTTTGTGTCGGACGCAGTGTTATTCCTGACATTGCTGACGACCATCGCCTTCGTGTTGCTGGCATTTTTCATCGAGCTCAAGCCGCCCGGGGCGACCGAGCCGGGCATGTACAAGGTAGATTACCGGTTGCTACCGGCATGCGTGTTAGTTCTACTCGCGCTTTTGCTGCTGGCAGGACTGGCGCTGGCCTGTTCAACGCGCTATGACACTGTACCTACGCTGGTGATCTGCACGACATTGTTCCTGCTGGGCCTGATGAGTGACTACCTCTTCGGCCGGCACGCGGAGGCCGGGAAGTGGTGGGCAACCGTCTTTCACACCGTGCTGCCGAACTGGCAGTTGTTCTGGTTGGCCGACGCAATCGAAGGCACGCGTTCACACGCGATCGCGGGCGTCTGGGGTTACGTGGGCAAGGCCACCGCGTATGTAATTGGCTATTTGGGCGCGTCGCTGGCTGTCGCGCTGATGTTGTTCGAAGACCGTGAGCTGAGTTGAACCGATGGACCGCAATCTCAAACCTACCGGGCTAGTCAACCTCCTCATCGCGCTCGCTGCCGCCAGTCTGGGCGGCTACATCGCGCGCCAGACGGCGTCCTACACGGACGAAGTCGTCGGTATATTCCTCGGGCTAGGTTTTCTCGTTGCCCTGTTCAGCTACTTCCAGATGCGGATGGAGGCGCGCGAGAAACTGGAGAAGCTCGAACTCGACGAACTGGCGAAGTCCGCACGTAACACGACCCTTTTTGAAGGGACGGACGCGGAAGCATTCCCAGCGCGGCGCGCGCGCGAACAGTTTGAAAAGTGGCTTGTGCCAGCGTTCTGCATCATCCTGCTCGGGGTGCAAGCGGGCGCGGCGTGGTGGCTCGGCAAGCAGGTGCTCAACCCCGAGGCGCGCACGGTGGCAACCTCGCTGCCGATGATGGCGGCGTTCTTCGGCTTCCTTTTCTTCCTGCAATTCCTCCCCGGCCGCTACTCGGTGAACGTGGCACGGCTGGAAGGCCAACGGTTGCTGCAACCCGCCGGCAGTTATTTGCTGCTGGGCGCGTATCTAAGTTTGCTCGCGGCGGCCGGCAACGTCGCGATTTACTTTGGCCACTCCCTCATTGACCTCCTCCTCTCCCGCGCCCTGTGCGTAATCCTCGCGCTCGCAGCATTCGAGAATCTCCTAACGCTCATCCTCGAACTGTATCGCCCTCGCGTACGCGGGCAGGCGGCGCGAGTGCTGTATGAGAGCCGCCTTGTCGGGTTGCTGGGCCAACCGGAAAGCGTCTTCACCACAGCAGCTCAGGCGCTGGACTACCAGTTCGGCTTCAAAGTTTCCGAGACGTGGTTCTACCAGTTTCTACAAAAAGCTTTTGCCTGGCTCCTACTCATCCAAGGAAGTTTGCTCTGGCTCTCGACCTGTTTTGTGTTCATCGAGCCAGAAGAACAGGCCCTGCTGGAACGCTGCGGTAAGCCGGTCGGCGACACTGCGCTGAATCCCGGCCCGCACTTCAAACTGCCTTGGCCGATTGACTCCGTTTATCGCTTCGAGACCTTTCGCGTGCAGACCTTCACCGTCGGCGTAGTGTTGAAGGAAGACGAACGCGGTGGAGGCATGGAAAACACAATTGTCTGGACCAAGAGCCATTACAAAGAAGAGTTCAATCTGCCCGTCGCTAACAAAGGAGCAGACAGCCTGTTGAACCCCGGGGACACCGGCGAGAAGTCCGCCCCCCCCGCGAACCTAGTTACCGCCAGCGTCCCAGTGCAGTATCAGATCAAAGACATCGTCTCTTGGGCGCGCAACCACGCCAACCCGAACGAACTGCTCGAACGCCTCGCCACGCGCGAGGTTGTCCGCCATCTGGTGAGCGTGGACTTCTTTGAGTTCATGTCCGTGGGCCGGCAAAAAGCCGCTGAGTCCCTCCGAGCTAACATCCAGAAGGCGGCCGATGCTGAAGAGTTGGGCGTAAACATTCTCTTTGTCGGCCTGCAAGACGTGCACCCGCCTGTCAGCGTGGCAGAGGCGTTCGAGGCTGTTATTGGTGCCGAGCAGACGCGCGAGGCGAAGATTCTCGCCGCCCAAGGCGAGGCCGCGAAGACTAACGCGCTGGCCACCGCCGAGGCGCAGAAGGTGCGGGACGACGCCGCCGCCTTTGCCGCGCGCCGCGTAGCTGAGGCTGAGGCCGTGGGCGGGCAGTTCCAAAACCGCCTCAACGCCTTCGCTGCCGCGCCCAATGTCTATCCGCAGCGCATTTGGCTTCAAACTTTCGCAAAATCCGCGGCCAAGTCCCGCAAGTTCATCATCGGTACCCCCAACGCCAGCGAGACGATGCAACTTAACCTAGAGGACAAAGTGCGGGCGGACCTCCTCGAAGACCTCGCGATTCCGCAAAAAAAATGAAACCCCAAACTAGAGATACCATTTGGATCACAAACCATTACCGCCCCGAGGCTCTCTCGCACGGTCTTACGCTAACGCTTGCTTCCGTTACTAACCCTAACTCGGCCGCCCCTCTTTCCTGAACGCCCCACCCTATGCGCAACCCAGTCACATTCGTTATCGGCCTAATCATCCTCGTCATCTTTGGCTCCATCTCGTTTTTCTTCCAAGTGCGGCAGAACGAGGTCGCCTTCCTTACCACCTTTGGCAAGGCGTCCGACGAGGTCATCAAGCCTGGCTTGAGGTTCAAACTCCCCTGGCCCATCCAGAAAGTGCATCGCTTCGATGCCCGCGTGAATAACTTCGAGGGCAAGTTCGAGGAGACGCAAACGCAAGACGGCCGCAATCTGATGGTGCTCGTCTATGTCGGCTGGCGCGTGAGCGAACCACAGAAGTTCCACCGCAGCTTCCCTGGCGGCATGGATGATGCCAAGCGCAACCTCGAAAGCCTCGTTCGCAGCGCGAAGAATGCTACCGTTGGCCAACACCCGTTCAACCACTTCATCAATACCGACCCTGCGCAGCTAAAGTTCGACCTCATTGAGAAGGAAATGCTCGCGCAAGTATCCGGCACCGCGAAGGAAAAGTTCGGCCTCGAGGTGAAGGTTCTAGGCATCAAGCGGCTGGGCTTTCCCGAGACCGTGACCCAAAAGGTCTTCGACCGCATGAAGGAAGAGCGCCAGCGCCTCGTTAAGCAGTTCGAAGGTGAAGGTGAACGCGAGGCCGCGAAGATTCGCTCCGCCGCCGACCGCGAGCGCAGCGAATTGCTCGCCCGCGCCGAAGCGGAGGCGACCAAGTCGCGCGGCGAGGCCGAGGCCAAAGCGGCTGAAGCCTATAAGACATTAGAGCGTAACCCTGAACTGGCCGTCTTCTTGCAGAAACTCGCCTCGATGGAAGCCGTCTCCAAAGAGCGCGCCACGCTCATCCTCGACCAGAACACGCCCCCCTTCGACCTGTTACGCGGTACTAATGTCCCTGCCAGCCGGAAATGAGCCACTGACTTCGTGCCATGAGCGACCGCGAACATTCCCATTCCCACGGCCCAAACGACCACAGCCACGGCCCTGGCGAAACGAATCATCACCACCATTCCGCTGCGCCCGAGCCTTCGCCCGAGTTGCCTCTCGAGGACTCCAGCACGCAAGCTTTGTCCGACGCGCTTAAGAGCAGCTTTGTCGTCGTCCGCGTGGTGATGGCGGGGTTGATCGTGCTCTTCTTTGCCTCCGGCATTTTCACCGTCGGCCCGCAAGAAGTCGCCATCAAGCTCCTCTTCGGCGCGCCCACGGGGAGCGGCGAGGCGGCGCTGCTCAAACCCGGCCTGCACTGGTCTTTCCCGTACCCCATCAACGAAATCGTGAAGGTGCCCAAAGACAAAGTTCACGAAGTCATCTCCACCGTCGGCTGGTATCCCGTCACCAAGGAGCAGCAGCTCGCCGGGCAGGAGCCGCCCGCCGGGGCCACACTTAACCCCGCGACCGACGGGTACACGCTCACAGCTGACGGTAACATCATGCACGTGCGGACCACGTTGCGCTTCACCATCAGCGACCCAGTCGCCTGGGAGTTCAACTTCACCAATGCCACTGAGCTCGTCCAAAACGCCATAAACAACTCGCTCCACCACGCGTCGAGCCAGTTCACGGTGGACAAGGCTACGCGGCAGGACATCACCGGCTTTAAGGAAAAGTTGGTAAACCGCGTCCAAGCGCTGGTCAACGCGCACGGCTTAGGCATCGAGTTCGACCCGCGCAGCTGCGATGTCGTCGCCATCCCACCGCGCCAGGTCAAAGCTGCCTTCGATGCCGTGCTCGAGGCTGAGAATGACAAGCGCAAGACCATCAACACCGCCGAGGGCGACGCCAATACCACCCGCACCAAGGCACAGGCCGAAGCCGACGCCGTCCGTAATGCTGGCCGAGCCGAAGCCACACGCATTCTCCAAACCGCCGACGCGGATGCAAAATACTTCCTCGCGCGCTTGCCTGAGTTCCAACGCGACCCCAAGCTCTTTCGCGACCGCCGCCTGACCGAGACGATGGCGACCGTGCTCGCCAACGCGCAGGAGAAATACTTCCTGGTCGAGCGCGCCGACGGCACGCCGCGCGAGCTACGTGTACTACTGAACCGCGAACCCATTAAGCCCATCGCGCCAAAGCAACCCTGACCAACATGAAGCGGTATTCAGTAATCAGTGTTCAGTATTTAGTAAGCCACCCCGCGCGGGTGGCTGCTGGACTCGTTGCTGAACACTAAAAACGGATTACAGAACCCTTTCCATGCAAGTCACCAACCTCCTCAGCCAGAAGGAAGGCAACCACCCCAACGGAGAGCAGTGCTCTTCCTGCGGACACGATCACGAGCACGCCACGCAACAACTCGGCGTCACGCTCTTCGGCCTTATTCTTACCCTCAACTCGTTCATTATTGAGTGGTTCATGGCGAACGGCAAAACCGCCGCCGACCTCAGCGCCGGCCTTGGCGCCATCATTCTTGGCTGGCCCATCGTGGTTGTAGCCGTGAAGGACTTGCGACGCAGCAGTTTGACCACGAACGAGCTCGTCGCCCTCGCCGTTCTAGGGTCGTTTGCCAGTGGCCATTATCAGGAGGCCGGCCTCGTGAGCTTTTTCATGCTGCTCGGGCAGATCATTGAGACCCGCACCGCCGAAGGAGCGCGCATGTCCATCGAGTCGCTCATCAAGCTCACGCCCACCAAAGCCCGGCGCATCGTTGGGGGCAGGGAGGAGGAAGTCGCCGTCCATGACCTCAAGAACGGTGACGTCATTCGCGTGCGTCCCGGTGACAACGTCGCCGCCGACGGCCAAATCGTTTCAGGCGAGAGCTCCATCAATCAAGCGAACATCACTGGCGAATCCCTCCCCGTGGACAAAAAACCCGACGACCAAGTCTTCGCCGGTACCATCAACTTGACCGGTGTGCTTGAAATCAAAGTCACCCGCGCGGGCACCGATTCCACGCTCAACCGCGTGCGCGAACTCATCTTGGCCGCCGAGAAAACGAAACTGCCCATTATGCGCATCGTAGACCAATACATGGGCTTTTACACGCCACTGGTATTGGTCATTGGAGCTCTCGTGTGGGCGTTCACCGGCGAGTTAAGCCGTGTCATCTCCGTCTTCATCGTCGCCTGTCCGTGTGCCTTCATCCTTGCCACGCCCACCGCGATGGTCGCCGCGCTTTCTGCCGCTGCCCGGCTCGGCATCCTCATCAAGAACGTCGCCGATATCGAGCTAGCCGCAAAAATTAACGCCTTTGTCTTCGACAAAACCGGCACGCTTACCACCGGCAAGCTTGCTGTCAGCCGTTTGGCTCCCTTGAGCGGCACGGCTCCCGCTGAATTGCTCCGCATCGCCGCGAGCGCCGAGCAGTTCAGCAACCACCCCACGGCCAAGGCACTCACCGCTCTCGCCCAAGAGGCGGGCGTTCCGCTTAGCGACCCAAAAAACTTCGCCGAGACTGCCGGCCGAGGCGTGAAAGCCAACGTGGATGGCACCGTGGTGCTGGTGGGACGCGCGCAATGGCTCAAGGACAATGGCGTTGCGGAGGATTTTCTCCAGACCGTGGACGTGGACGAAACCGCCGGTTACAGCCTGCTGTTCATTGCTCGCAATGGCGCGTGCATCGGCTGGGTCGGCTTGCAGGACGAGACGCGCCTCGAGGCGAAGGACTCGCTGCACGAGCTGAAAAGTGTAGGCGTGCGCCGCGTGGCGATGGTCTCCGGTGACCGCCAGCCCGTGGCCGCGCGCGTAGCGAAGGAAATCGGCCTGGAAGAAGTCGTAGCTGAGTGCCTGCCGCAGAACAAAGTCGAACACGTAAAAGCCATGCGCGCTAAAGGCTACCGCGTGGCCGTGGTCGGCGACGGCGTGAACGATGCCCCTGCGCTAGCGGCCGGCGATCTAGGCATCGCGATGGGCGCAGCTGGCAGTGAAGTAGCCATTCACAGCGCCACCATCGCGCTGATGAACAACGACCTGCGCCGCCTGCCCTTCCTGGTGCGCCTTTCCCGTATGACCCGCAGCGTTATCAATCAGAATTTCCTCCTCGGTGTGGTCTTCGTCATCGGGGGACTTGTGCTGGCCGCGTTAAGTTACATTAGCCCAGTCATCGCCGCCGTGATGCACGTAGGTGGCTCACTTGTCGTCGTCTTCAACAGCGCCCGCCTCGTCCGCCAAGGCGAGGAACTCGAACCCTTCCAAGCCGCCGCGCCCGCGAACCCGCCGCCCGCCGGCGGTACGAGCAAGCCCGAGGCCGCGGGGCAGTTGCAGCCGACGACGGCGTGACAAATCATTTAGGGCGTTCACCAGCCCGATGTTGACTGCATTTTCATCATGACTGCCTTTGACCCCCTTCAGCCCGACTCCTTAGCCCGCACTACGACCGAAGCCGTAGTTTCCGTGCGCGGACTCACCAAGGTCTTCAAGGACTTCTGGGGCCGGCCCAAGGCCCGCGCGGTGGACAATGCGAACTTTGAGGTCCGCCGCGGCGAAATCTTCGGTCTGCTCGGCCCCAACGGTTCTGGCAAGTCCACCACCATCAAGATGCTGCTGGGCCTGCTATATCCCACGAAAGGCCACATCGAAATTTTCGGTCATTCACCGCGTCATGTGAAGACCAAGGCGCGCATCGGTTACCTGCCTGAGGAAAGCTACCTCTACAGGTATCTCGACTCCCGCGAGACGCTCGACTTCTTCGGGAATCTTTTCCAACTCGCGCCCGGCGATCGCGACAAGCGCACCGAGCAGCTTCTGGACATGGTTGGCCTCAGTCAGGTGCGCAGCCGCACCGTGGGCGAATTCTCAAAGGGCATGCAGCGCCGCATCGGCCTCGCGCAGGCGCTCATCAACGACCCCGACCTTATCATTCTCGACGAACCCACCGCCGGCATGGACCCGCTCGGTTGCCGCGAGGTAAAGGATCTCATCCTAGCTCTCAAGGCGCGCGGTAAGACCGTCATTCTCTCCAGCCACCTCCTCAGCGATGTCGAAGATGTCTGTGACCGCGTGGTGATTTACTATGGCGGAAAAATTCAGGCCGACGGCACGCTGAAGGAACTGCTGACCGAGCGCGATTCCATCCGCGTGACCTTCCCATCGCTCACGCGGGAAAAGGTGCAGGGCATCCTCGGCGCAATTCAGCGTGAGGTACCCGCGGACCGCATCAAGTTGGACAGTCCCTCGCAGAACTTGGAGAGCTACTTCCTCGGCGTCGTGAACCGCGCGCGTGCCAGCGAGCAGACCGCCGGTGCTACCAGTGGCAACCAAGTAGCCGAATACCTTCGCGGCAGCGCCGAAGCCGGCGCACAGCAGCAAGCCCGTGTGCTCGACCGCCTTGTGGCCGCCGCGCCCGTGGCAGAAGCTCAGGCTCCCACCGTTATCGTCCCAACGGCCGCCGAGTTAGAGGCGCAGAAAAAACTCGCCGCTCTCGCCACGCCCGCCGCCACCGCACCAGAGCCAAAGATAGAAATCGCTCCCAAGCTCGCCATGGACGAGGTAAAGGCCAACGAGAAGCTCGCGAACCTGCTGGGTAAGCCGAAGTCGTGAGCGCATATTTCCGAATCCTTAAACACCCCGAGCAGGGCCTCGCCGCCGTGAAGCACGGCTTCTCTTGGCCAGCGGCGATGCTCGGTTGGGTGTGGGCGTTCGCGCGACGTGTCTGGGTGCCAGGCCTTGCGCTACTCGTCGTTCACACGGCGCTAGCGGTTGCTGCCACGAGGCTGTTCACGGACAACCCCGGCCTGCTCATCGTTGTCGGGTTGGGCTTGCAGGCGTTTTTCGGGGTGCGGGCGAACTACCTAAACAGCCGCTCGTATCAACAGCGCGGCTTCCTCTACCAAGGCCTCGTTCCCGCGACCTCGCCCTCCGACGCCATCGCGAAGTTCAAAGCCGTCGGCGAGAATATCCCTGCGGAATGGCGACTAGGCGTGGCCCCGCCGCTGTTCTCACTTCCGGCCGGCTTGCAGCAACTCCTCGCCGTCGCGCGACTCACTGTCAAAGCCGTCGTGCGCTATCGGCTGCTGCCCATCCTTGCCCTGCTGCTCGTGTTGGTTGTGGTGGGCCTGCCACTGTTGCTCAAGCACGATGGCACCGCGCGCGGACTCGTGCAGATCGTCATCACCTACACGCTGAGTTCCATCACGGCCATTCTCGGCCTCGTCACGCTCTGGCTCGCTACCGGCACACTTGCTCGCGATGTGGAGGATTGCTCGATGCAAATGATCGCGGTGAAACCCATCGCACGCTGGCAGGTGTGGGTAGGTAAATGGCTCGGCATCATGGCGCTGAATTTGACGTTGCTTGGCCTTTCGGGGCTGACCATTTACTTCCTCATCCAGTGGCGGGCAGCAAATCTGCCGGACAAACAACAGGCAATTCTGAAGAACGAGTTGCTCATTGCGCGCGGCTCCCTGAAGGAGCGGCCGCTCGATCTAGATGCCGAGGTGGAAAAAAACCTAAAGGAAAGGATTAGGGAAATCGGGCAGATTGCCAACGGTGCGGACCTGAAGCAGGTGCGGAAAGACGTGAAGGAGGCCATCAAGTCGCAATATCAGGCCGTCCCGCCGCAAACCACCCGACCCTGGGTCATCGAGACCGGCCTCGCCCGCGGGCAATTGGAGAACACGCCCATTTATCTGCGCGTTAAGTTCCGCAGCCCGCAATACAGCCTCAAGCCCGAGACCTTTGCTACCCTCTGGGAAGTCGGACCGCCCAACGCCACCAACCGCGTCCGCATTAGTCGCGCTTTGACCACGGACACCTTCCACGAGTTCGGTATCAACCTGCTCGACGCGAAAGGCGTGCCGGTCAGCGACCCTGTAAAGGGCGGCCGTTACCAGAATCTCCTCGCTCCCGACGGCAAACTTTACATCGTATTTGGCAATCCGAACCCGACCGCGCTGCTGTTCGACCTCGATGAAGGTTTGGAAGTGCTCTACCACGAGGGCGGGTTTGGACTAAACTTTGCGCGCGGCATCGCAATCCTCTTTATCTGGCTGGGCTTGCTAGCAGCCATCGGCTTAGCGGGGGCGAGCTACCTGTCGTTTCCGGTCGCTGCATTTTTCTCAATCGCCATGCTAATTTTCGGCCTAAGTAGCGGTACCATCGCGCAGGTGGTACAGGATGGCACCTTTGGCCAAACAAACCACGACACCGGGGCAAAGGAGGGTATGTTGGGCGCGGTAGATTTCATCATGGTGCCCACTTTCAAAGTCGCGCTCGGACTGCTGCAACTGGTGAATTCGTTTTCGCCCGTGGACGCGCTAAGCACGGGCCGCAGCGTGTCGTGGACAGCGTTGCTCCAAGCGCTATTGCAAATCTGGGGGTTAATCGGCGGCTTTTTTGCCGTCATCGGCATCTTTGCCTTTACCCGACGCGAGTTAGCGACAGCACAAAGCAAGGGCTGACATGTCCGGACGCACCAATAAAATCGTCCTTGCGCTGCTCGGGCTGGCGCTTTTGGTGGGCGTTAACCTTGCGCAACGCGAACTGACCGCCGAGCGCGTGCGCCTCAAGCTCACGCGCGTCGAAGCCGTTGAGAGCATGCCGCCAATGATGGCTTTTACCGCGGTGGCACTCGGCGGTTTCCGCGGACTGATTTCTAACGCCCTATGGATCCGGCTCAGCGACCTCCAACTTGACGAAAAGTATTTTGAGATGGTCCAGCTCTCCGACTGGATCACCAAAATGCAGCCGCACTTCGTAGCGGTATGGGTGCATCAGGCGTGGAATCTTTCCTATAACATCTCGGTGAAGTTCCCTGACCCGAACGACCGCTGGCTTTGGGTGCAGCGTGGCATCGAACTCCTGCGTGACGAGGCGCTCAAATACAACCCCAACGAAACGCTCATCTACCGGGAGCTAGCGTGGCACTTCCAACACAAGATGGGCGCGAACCTCGACAACGCCCACATGACCTATAAGCGCGAGTGGACGCGGATGATGACCGAGCTTATTGGCAACCGCGAGCGCCCCAATTGGGACGAACTTCTCAACCCGCAGACTGACGAGGCAAAGGCCCGCGTAAAGCTGTTGCGCGAGAAATATAAACTCGACGTGAAGCTGATGCAGGAGGTGGATGGCAAGTATGGCCCGCTTGAATGGCGGCTTCCGGAGACCCATGCAATTTATTGGGCCTCGCTGGGCTTAAAAAACTCCAAGCCCGAGCAACTCATCACGCTGCGCCGCGTCATCTACCAGTCCATGCAGCTCGCCGCGCAACGTGGCCGGCTCATCTATAATCCAGTGGACCAGTATTTCGAGTTCGGCCCAAACCTCACTGCCATCCCCTTGGCCAACGAGGGCTACGAAGAGATGACCAGCTCTGCCCGCGACAGCGCAGACAACGTGATGAACGCCCACGCCAACTTCCTAAAGCAGGCCATCACCGACCTCTACACTCACAATCGCGAGGCAGACGCCGCGCGGTGGCATGACTACCTGGCGAAGAAGTTTCCCGATCGCTACACCAAACCCGGTCAGACCGTCACCGACTTCGTAATGGAGCGTTACAAAGAGTTGATGGATCTGGGCAAGGACAAGATCCAAAGCACGATTGAAGGTATGTTCGCTCGCCACTTCTACGAGCTGGCGATGGGCGAGGACGACCGCGCGCAAGGTTACATTAAGCTGATTCAGGCCATCGCGAGGGAATACGCCAAGCGCGTCGAGCGCTCCGAGCGTGACCGTGTGGACCTGCCGCCCTTGCCCAAGCTCCGCGAATTGGTGCTCAACCGCATCATCAACGCCCCAGCTGGCGAGGGTTGGAACCCGCAACTCCGCCTCCAACTTCTCACTGCACTGGGCCAGCCTGTGCCCAAGGACGCCCCGTGGCTCAAGGCTCCCGTGCCCAGCACTCTCGTGGCGCAAGGCGGCACCAATCGCGGGCCTTCCACTATTATCCCGCCCAAAGTGGACACGAACATCCCCGAGGTGAATCTGAAGGCCGGCAAGGAATACCTCGCCAAGAACAAACAACGCGCCGACGTTGTTGCCCGGCCTAGCGGCCTGCAATACCGCATCCTGAAAGCTAGCACCGGCAAACTCCCCACCGAAAAGGACAAAGTCCGCGTTCATTACACTGGCCGCATAGTGGACAAGAGAACCCTCCAGCCTGGCGGCATCTTCGACAGTTCGTTTGAGAAGAATCTCCCCGGCGAATTTGAGGTCACCGGCGTCATCAAGGGCTGGACCGAGGCGCTTCTGCTAATGCCCAAGGGCAGCAAATGGGAGTTGACCATTCCACACTACCTTGCCTACGGCGAACGCGGCAGTCCGCCCGGCATCGGCGCGAATGAAGTGCTCATCTTCGAGGTTGAGCTGCTCGACATCCTGCCCAAATAAGCGGTTAGCTCAGCCACTTCAGCCCGGGCAGAGACACCCATGGCTTCGCCAAGGCAACGTCAATCACCTTATTGCTCTTCACATCTGTCAGGCGGAACAATTTCAGCGGGGCAAGCTATTCCAGTCCGATATCGGTGATTTGCTCGCCGCATTCGCAGGCTTGCGCTCAGTCCGGCCTACTTCACATCTGTGGGGGGAGGCCTGCTGGGACTGATTGATCGGGTGTTTCCAACTTACCCGGCTGATCGTTGCGCCGTGCTGACCAGCACCGACGCCTTTGTCGTGAACATTAACTCCTCACTCGAAATTAGATAAGTTGTCTCAGCCATACACCGCCTCTGGCTTGAGCTCGTAATCTGGGAAGACCTTCGCTAAGTCCACCCCCGGATGATGGCGTTGTAAGACGGGCGCCAGCACGTCGCGGTAGTTGATCGTCACAGGCACGTCGCCGGGACCCTCGAGCACGTCCCGTGTGAGGCCGGGCCACTTGGCCATCACACGCCCGCCCTTTACGCCGCCACCCATCAGAAACATCACGCTTCCGCGACCGTGGTCTGTGCCAAAAGCGGAATTCTCTGCCAGTCGGCGCCCAAACTCAGTGAGCACTACGACGGTGACGTGCCCCATCATCTTGCCGAGGTCGCGGTAAAATGCGCTTAGGCCGGCGTTTAGCTTGTCCATCTGTGGATCCATGACAGCACTCTGCGTGATGTGTGAGTCCCAACCGCCGAGGTCTAACGAGACGGCTTCGAGGCCAACACGTGCCTTGATGAGCCGCGCAACTTGCTTCATGCCCTGCGAAAAATCGTCGCGCTGGTAGTTCGCCCCGTGGGCGGGGGTGTAAGCGGAGTGGCGGAGCTTCTCGATGCGCCTTAGGGCTTCCAGCGTGTCACGGGCAGAAGTGCCTAGGGCGTCAATTTCCTTCGCGTAAAGTTTCTCCAAGCTGGCCCGAAGCGGATCGCCGCCTTGACCGAGCGAGAAATCCTCCAGGGAACGCATCACCGTGGCCGCCGGCGCGCCGCGTAGGCTTTCAGGCAAAGCGCGGCTTACGGCGATGGCCGAGAGCGCGCCAGTGGTGGTGGCGCCGCGGAATCGCAGATAGCGGCCCAGCCAACCTCCGGCCACGTCGCCCGCCCGCTCCATTAAGTCCTGCGCCTCGAAGTGCGATCGTGTGGTGTCCTCAGACCCAGCGGCATGGACCACCGTGAGTGCGCCGTCGTGATAAGGCGCGGCGAGGTCTTTTAGCAACGGGTTGAGGCCGAAACTGCCGTCAAGCTTAGTGGCGTCACTGGCTGCGATCGCAATACGGGGCCGGGCGCGGTAATAGCCGTCGTCATGCGTGGGGGCGACCATGTTCAAGCCGTCCGCGCCGCCGCGCAGGAAGACAACGACGAGCGTCTTTAGATTATCGCGATTCCCATTGAATGAGGCTTGGGCGTTCATGATCCTTTAGCGACACATAAACACAGTAGAAACTCGCACGGAGACAACAGCACAGGCGTTCAGTTTGGCTAGCACTTTTGAAAACTGGGCGATGCCAGCAGCAGGGCGAGCGGATTACCGGAGTCCTTACAAGCGATGATTTCGTCAGCGGTTGGAGTGCGACCAAGGAGATGGGCCATTAAATTTTCTTCAGTCGCGAAGCTGGCGCGGAGCTTATCGGCGTCGAGCTTGGTTTCCTTGTCGAGCGTGTTGCCGGACAGGCCCACGGCGAAGTTCCAGCGCCAGAGCAGCGTGCCGAGCCACGGCGCGGCTTCCTCGGGATAGCCGTCGGGCGTCGGATAGTGGAAGGGCGCGTGGCCCATGCGGAGGAGGTAGTCCTGCACGACGCGGCCAGCGTCGGTGGTGGCGTGCGTGGCGCGCAGCGCGGAGACGATGAAGTGGAACGGGCGCTTGAGCTTGGTGCCGCGCGTGGTGCGGAAGGCGTCGGTGGCGAAGAGCGCGCGCAGCGTGGTCGGGATGTCGCCACCGGACGCGATGAACTTCTCGGCAACGGTGCTGACGGTGGCGGCAGGCGGTGCGTCCTCAATGAAGCGTTGGCAGAGTTTGGTGGCAACGTGTCTCGCTGTGGCCGGGTGCAGGCCCACGATGCCGAGCACGGTGGCCAACTCGGCACGACCCAGTTTGTCGGCTTCCTCGCGTTTGGTTTTCTCAGGAATGGCCGGGATGCCGTGGCCGAGGATGGTTTTTTCGCCCCGGTCGTGGAGGTGGCATTTGAACTCGACGCTGCCGAGGCCGAGTTGCGAGCGCTGCGTCTCGCGGACGGTCCAGCCAGTGAGGCAGCGGGCGACTTCCATCACGTCCTTTTGCGTGTAGCCGCCGTGGACGCCGAGGGTGTGGAGTTCGAGGAGTTCGCGAGCATAGTTTTCGTTGGGCTTGTCGGCGTCGCCGGCCTTCTTGTTCACGCGGCCGTCGAGATACCAGAGCATCGCGGGACTGAGCGCGGAGGCGCGGAGCATGTCGGGGAACTTGCCTAGCGCATGGCGGCGGATGACATCGCGGTCGTCGGCGACCTTGAGCCACTTCGCGTCTCCCTTGGAGGGGTCAATGTTGAAGTGGTCGCTCCAGAAATTGACCATCACCTCGAAGAGCTGCCGCTCGCTGAAGACGGCGCGCAGCACGGTGGCGCGGACGAGGGCGTCGAGCAGGTATTTGTCCTGATACTCGAAGAGTTCGCCGAGCGGCTCCTGCAAAACCTCGAAGCGGCGGACGGCGTTGTCGCCGCCGCGGTCGTCGAGTTTTTCGGGCGCGAGCTGCTGCTCGAGGAAAACGGCGAAGGCGGCTTCCTCAGTGTCGCCGAGCTTGCGGGTGCGTTGGTAGTCCCACGGGCGCGGGCCGAAGGTGAGGCGGTTGAGCGCATGCGAGACGAGGTCAATGCTTGCGCCGGTGGGCACAGCGAACGGGCCGTTGGGCGGCGCGACCGAGCGCGGGCCGATGCCGA
>VHDH01000056.1 GCA_016871445.1 Verrucomicrobiota bacterium
GACGTTCGTCAGCCGCGAGGCCGAGAGCTATTGGATGGGTGTGAACAGTAATCAGTGTTCAGTGAACAGTGTTCAGTCTGAAAACTGGAAACTGAATACTGAAAACTCCTCCTCAACTCCCGGCGTGAATTTATACGTGGGCGGCACGGAGCACGCCGTCCTCCACCTCCTCTACGCCCGTTTCTGGCACAAGGTTCTCTTCGACCTCGGCCATGTCTCGACCGCCGAGCCGTTCTTCAAGCTCGTCAATCAGGGCCTCATTCTCGGCGAGGATGGCCAGAAGATGTCCAAGTCGCGCGGCAACGTGGTGAACCCCGACGACGTGCTGCGCGAGTTCGGCGCGGACGCCTTCCGCCTGTATGAGATGTTCATGGGCCCGCTCCAAGACACCAAGCCGTGGAACACGCGCGGCGTCGAGGGTGTTTATCGCTTCCTTGGGCGTGTTTGGCGGTTGTTCGTGGACGAAAAGTCCGAGACCGCGTTCGAGCAGGCGCAAACCACCGCCGCGCAGCCGGGTGCTGAACTGCTCGACCAGATCCTGCTTAATGGTGCCATCGCCGAAGTGGCCGCCGCGCCCTCGCAGCTCAAGGCGCTCCACGCCTGCATCAAGAAGGTGACGGAAGACCTCGACCACCTGCGTTTCAACACCGCCATCAGCGCGATGATGGTCTTCGTGAACGAGGCCAACGGCTGGCAGTCGCGCCCGTTGTCCGTGATGCGCACCTTCCTGCAACTGCTCGCGCCCTTCGCGCCGCACTTGGCCGAGGAACTGTGGGCACGCCTGCACGCCGCCTTCGGCCAGCGCGCCCCATCATTGAGCTATGCCGTTTGGCCCAGCCACGACCCCGCGCTGCTCGTCGAGAGCGAAGTGGAAGTGCCCGTCTCCGTGAACGGCAAGCTGCGGGACGTCATCCGCCTCGCCGCCGGTGCCGACGAAGCCGCGCACGAAGCCGCCGCTCGCGCCGCCGAGAAGGTTAAGCCGCTGCTCGAAGGCAAGACCGTGAAGAAGGTCATCGTGAAGCCCGGCAAGATGGTGAATCTCGTGGTGGGGTGATTAAAGATGCTAGGTCAGAAATCATCCTTACCTAAAGCTTTGGAAATTTCCCTCGCGTTGGAGGCGACGGCTGGTAGCTTTACGCCAATCGCGGCCGGTCCGTTCCGGGCGCTCATAACACAACGCAATGAAAGCCATCACCACCGCCGCCCTCGCTCTCGGCCTTCTGACCGGGGCCGCGTCCGCCGCCGATACCAAAATGACCCTCAAAGACGACAAGGACAAAGTCAGCTACAGCATTGGCCTCAACATCGGCAAGAGCATGAAACAGGAAGGGCTGGATATCAATCCGGACGCCCTCGCTGCTGCGATGAAGGACGTTTTCGCTGGTGCGAAGCCGCAACTCACTGATGAGGAGGTGCAGCAGGTAATGCAGGACTTCCAGAAAAAGATGATGGCCAAGCAATCTGCCGCCCGCGAAGAGGGCCTCGGAAAAAACAAGGCTGAAGGCGAGAAATTCCTCGCGGACAACAAAAAGAAGGAAGGCGTGAAGACCACCGCCAGCGGCCTCCAATACAAAGTCATCAAAGACGGCACCGGCAAGACCCCGAAGGCCACCGACACCGTAAAGACCCACTACCGAGGCACACTCATTAACGGCACGGAGTTCGACAGCTCCTACAAGCGCGGCGAGCCGGCGGAATTTCCCGTCAACGGCGTCATCAAAGGCTGGACCGAGGCGCTCCAACTCATGAAGGAAGGCGCGAAGTGGCAGCTGTTCATTCCGTCCGAGTTGGCCTACGGCGAGCGCGGTGCGGGCCGTGACATCGGCCCAAATTCAACGCTCATTTTCGACATTGAGCTGATCTCGGTCAAAGCTGGGCAGTAAGGCTTAAAGTTATCTCACGCAGGCCGCGTCGGGGAACAAACGACGTTTGGGAGATTGTTCGTGCCACTGTCGCCCGCGCCTCGCACTTGAGCGAGGGCGCGTTTAGCCTGTCCTTCAAGTTGCGCCCCGGGACTACCGGCGGCAGTTGCAGCAAAGGTTGGCCTAATAAGGTTCTTGCTCGAAGCCCGTCGCCCGTCACGCTACGAATTCGACATGCATCACGGTGAAATATGTGGACGCCACTTCGCCAGCGGCCAGCACCTGCGCGTGAAATGGAGTGGGGGTATCATCTCCGAAGTCAGTCCGGCTAAGGACGAAACGGACGGTGGCTGGCTTGCCCCCACGCTTTTCGATCTGCAGATCAACGGTTACGGCGGCGTGGATTTTCAGCGTGATGATCACCTCACTGAGGCGCATTTGCTCTCCGCCGCGCGCCAGATGCGTCGTGATGGTTGCGGGCGCTTCTGCTTCACGCTGATCACGGACGAGTGGCCGAAGATGATGGCCCGCGCACGTCGGGCGAAGGTCATTCGCGATGCAAATGCGGAACTCCGCTCCGCATTGGTAGGCTGGCATATCGAAGGCCCCTTCCTCTCGCCGGAAGTTGGCTTCAAAGGCGCGCACAACCCTGCCGTGATGCGCGATGCGACCGAGGCCGATCTTCGCGAGTTACGCGCTGTGACCGGCTCCGATCTGGTGCTGCTCACGCTCGCACCCGAACGTGGCGGTTCACTGGAAGCCATCCGCTGCGCCGTCTCGCTCGGCATTGTCGTGAGCCTTGGCCACACCAACGCGTCGGCCGAGCGCATCCGCGAGGCCGTCACGGTGGGCGCGCGCGGTTTCACGCACCTCGGCAACGGCATTCCGCAGCAACTCGACCGGCATGACAACATCCTCTGGCGCGTCTTTGACACGCCGGGACTAATGCCCAGCCTCATCCCGGATACACATCACGTTTCTCCCATCTTGTTCCGGCACATGCACCGTGCGCTGCCGCTGGAGCGGATCTACTATACGACCGATGCAATGTCCGCCGCTGGTGCGCCGCCGGGACGCTATACGATTGGTGCGATAGAACTTGAAGTCGGCGCGGACCAGATCGTGCGCCAGCCGGGCAGGCCAAACTTTGCTGGCTCCGCGCTCAAGCCCGTGGACGGCATCACACGCGCCGCGCAAATGCTGGGAAAATCTTGGCGTGACGTATGGCCGCACTTCTCCGAGCGCCCGGCTGAACTAATGGGCCTGCCCAATAAAATCGCCGTCGGGCAGCCGGCAGACTTTTGCCTCATCACTGAGAACGCGGACGGCTCGTTGCGCTCGGCGAAAATACCGGAGCGCGGGTAAGGCGAGTCTGCGCCGCGGCCTTACTTCGCTGTTCCCGCCAGCGACTTTGTAAGGTTGCGGTTGTTGTGTGGGACGCAACCATCAGCCCAAGGCCGACAGGCCTGACGCGCTTAAACGAAGTGCCTGTGACGGCTCATGGCTTTAAGTTGCTGATGCGGATCACGTCGCCCGGCTGCAACTGCGGGCCTGGGGCGGTGGCCGCGAGCTTCGCGGTGCTGGTCGAGGCGATGACTTCGTTGCCGCGAAAGAGTTGGATGGCTTTCAACGCGGCGTTGACTTCACCAGCCTGGGCAGCGGCGTAGAGCTTCATGCCCTCGGTCCAAGGAATTTGGCGCGTCGCGCCCGTGGCTGTGTCAACGACGGTGACGAAGGCGGTCTTGGCGATCGAAGTAGCGACGGAGCCGGTGGTGGTGACAGCGGACTTGGCGATAGTGGCGGTGCCCGCAACAGTTGCGCCAGCCACTTTCCCGCTGGTGCTGATGGCGGTGGCGGCGGTCTTGCCGACGATGCTCCCGGTGGTGGTGACGACCTTCGAGCCCGTGGAGCAGCCGAGCGCGAGAAGGAAAAGACAGCAAAAACGAAACGGGAAAACGGGTGCGCGCATGGTCAGGTCAGAGTGAGGAGGCTTACTTCAGGGCGGCAGTTGAAGCGGACACCGTGGAGGTTACCGACGCCGCGGGTGGTGAAAATCCAACGGTCCCGCCAGCGGTTGAGTCCAGCCACGTAGCGATGGTCGCGCACCGGTGCGAAGGGCGTCCCGAAAAAGGGCAGCTTGCATTGGCCACCGTGCGTGTGGCCACAGAGGGCGAGTTGCCAGGAAAAATCAGTCACGGCGTCCTTGCCGTCGGGGTTGTGCATGAGCAGAAGCGTGCTGCTGTCCGGCTCGGCGACAGCACGGAAGGCTTCCCGTGCGTCGAGTTCCCCGGCCCACAAATCGCCCAAGCCGACGAGGCGGAGCTTGCGTCCGCGCATGGTGATGCCGTGCGCTTGATTTACAAGCACCTTGACTCCGGCAGCCGCGAGGCATCGGCGGACCTCACTGTGGTCTGCGTAGCCGCCATGACGCGGTTGCGCGGCCCACTTGCCGCCGTCGTGGTTGCCCAGCGAGGCGAACACAGGCGCGGCGGCAGCCAGCGGCTTGAGCACCTCCGCATAGTCGGCGAAGCGGGCGAAGTGCTTCGTGATGAAATCGCCGGTCAGGCAGATGAGGTCGGGTTTTTCCGCCAGCCCCAGTTGAACGGCCTGTGCGATGAATTTCAGCGGGACGTAACTGGAGGCGTGCAGGTCAGAAAGATGCAGGATGCGGATGGGGGCTGTATCGGTGGGGCCGAGCGGTACGGAGCGATGCGAGACTTCCAGCCAGCCTGGTTCAAAATATCGCGTATAGGCCGCGCCGACCGCACCAGCGACTCCGAGAAAACCCGCGCCCAACAGCAGTCGGCGACGGGACAGCCATGGCCGCTTGGCTGGGGGCGTGTTGGCGGCTGGGTTCATGGCCAGGCATTTCGTCGCAACCGTAAGGTTGCGGCTAAGCAGGGACGACGTGGTGCTTGATGATGTCGTAGGCGGCGGTGGAGTCGAGCGGGTGAGCGGACAGCAGATCGCGGCGCTCGGTGATGAGCACGGGCCAGTCGGCCACGTTCGCAGGGCGGCAGCCGTGCGAGCCTTTCACGAGGGCGGCGTCGAGCGGGACGACGTCCATCAACATGCGGAAGCCGAGCTTCTTCTTGAGCAGCTTGCTGGCGACTTTGAGCTTGGGCGCGCGGAGCTTGGGGTCGATGAACAGTTCGACCGGGTCGTAGCCGGGTTTGCGATGGATGTCCACGCAGCGGGCGAAGTCCGGCGCGCGTGCGTCATCGAGCCAGTAGTAGTAGGTAAACCACGCGTTCTCCTTGGCCACGGCGATGAGGTCGCCGGCGCGTGAATGATTGATGCCGGCGGTAAGCTTTTCCTGCTCGGCGAGCACGGCGGCGACGCCGGGCGTAATCTCGATGGCGCTGCGGACTTGGTTGAGCAGCGCAGGGTCGTTGACGTAGATGTGCGCGACCTGGTGGTCGGCCACGGCGAAGACGCGGCTCGCACCGGCATCGAGGAGTTCGAGACCCAGTTCCTCTTTCACCGTGAGCCAGCCCCTCTGACGGAAGATGCGGTTGAGGTGGATCGCCTTATCCACGGGCGTGATGCCGTATTCGGAGAGCAGGACGACCTGCACTTTGCGTTGCTGGAAAAAGAGGATCAGCTCGCCGACGAGGTCATCGATGAGCCGCAAGTCGGTGATGATGTTGGGGTGCTGCGGGCCGAGGCGCTGGAGGTTGTAATCAAGGTGCGGCAGATAGACGAGGTTGAGCGTGGGTTGGAAGCGTTTCTCGATCCACTTTGCCGACTCGGCGATCCAGCGCGTGGCGCAGTCGGGCGCGCCGACGGGAGATTGCAGACCGGCGTTCGGCCCCCAAAAGCCGGGAAACGGGAACTCGCCGAGGTCACGCTTGATGTCGTCGCGGATGGAGAATGGCCACGAGTAAATGTCGAATACCTTTCGCCCGTCCGCCGGATACATGGGGCGCGGCGTGATGGAATAGTCGGCAGAGGAATACATGTTATACCACCAGAAGAGCTTGGCGCAGGTGAAACCTTGGTCGCGCGCACGGAGGTCGTCCCAAATTTTCCGGCCGTAAACGAGCTTGTTGGACTGCTTCCAGAACTGCACTTCAGCCAGCTCGCGGTGATACCAACCGTTGCCGACGACGCCGTGCTGCGCGGGCCGCTGGCCAGTGAGGTAGTTGGATTGTGCCGTAGTGGTGACGGCAGGGAAGGCGGGGTCGAGGTGGGCAAGCGCGCCGTGCCGGCGGAAGGCGGTGATGTGCGGCGTGCGCTCGCCTAGGAGGGCTTCCGTAAGGCCGACGACGTTGAGGACGGCGGTGCGGTTCATCAGGCCGCAGCGTGCCAGTGTCAGCCCGCAACCGCGACGATTTTCCGCGTCCGCAGGGCGTGCCGCTCTTGAAGAAGGTGGATGGCTTCGACAACCTTAGGCAGGTTCATCTCATGCACCTCGACGCCCCGGCCGATCGTTTCCAGCAGCGTGATAGTCAATTCGCCGCCGAGGTGCTCGCGGAACTCAATGAGACCGGAAAGCACCATCAGGTTGCCGTCCGAATCCGTGTGTAGCAGCTCCGCCGCGAACAGGTCGAAGCCTAGCCGCTCGAGCAGCACCATCACGCGCTCGGCGCTTGCGCGGTCGAGAAGGCCAATCTTCTTCGCATAAAGCACGTCCAACGCGATGCCAATGGCTACGGCTTCCCCGTGGCGAATTTTGTATTCTGAAAGCTGCTCCAGCTTGTGCGCAGCCCAATGGCCGAAATCTAGCGGCCGCGCGCTGCCGAATTCAAACGGGTCCCCGCTCGTGGCGATGTGGTTCAGGTGCAACTCGGCGCAACGGTAAATGAGTCGTTGCATCGCCGCTGGTTCAAACTCGGCTAGCGCCTCCGCGTCGCGCTCGATGGTGTTAAAGAACTCCGCATCTCGGATGCATGCGACTTTCACGGCTTCGACGTAGCCGGCACGCTTATCGCGGGCTGAAAGGGTCGCGAGCAGTTGAAAGTCGTTGATGACGGCAAATGGTGGGGAAAAAGTGCCGATAAAATTCTTTTTACCGAATGCGTTGATGCCGTTCTTCACACCGACGCCGGAGTCGTCCTGACTCAGGGTCGTCGTCGGGATGCGGACGTGCCGGATGCCGCGATGCGCCGTGGTTGCCGCGAGCCCCACCATGTCCAGCAGCGCACCGCCGCCCACGCATAACAAATAGGCGTGGCGGTCAATGTGGAAGCGGTCAATTTGTGAGTGTATTTCCGAGACTTGGAAGTAGGAGTTTTTCACCCGCTCACCGCCCTCGATGATGATGGGCGAGCGAACCAGTTCCAGCGCGTCGCCATGAGTAGCGAAGTAGTCGGCAATGGTTTTCTCCAAGCCGGGCTGCGACTTTGCCAGCGCCTCGTCCAACACCACCAACGCCTTGCGTCGCGTTGCGCCACCGCCGCCCACGAGCACATCCCGCAGCACTGGATTAGCGGGGTTGAAGACGCCATGGGTGAAATGCACCTGGTGACGCCAACTTACCTGAATTGTCCGCTCAAAGCTGGGCATAGAATCTTTTAAAAATGTAGCTGGAAAAGGACGAATGCCAGTGAGGAATCATTCGGCACGGCCAAGCTAACTTGCAAATACTTCTGGCTAACGCTGTGTCATTTTGCCTCCAGCTTTTTCTTTAGCATCTCCAAATCTTTCTTCATTTCGCGGTTGGACTTCTGGAGGTCGAGAACTTCGGTGCGGAGGCCTTTCAAATCCTCGCCTGGTTTGCGGGCGGTGCGGAGTAGGACGAGCGCCTTGTCGGCGGCCGTCTTCTCGGGGCGGTCGGCGGCGAGGCCGGTGAAGGTTTCCAACGCGGCGATGGCGCGCGGGTCTTCGAGCGTGCCGAGCGCGGTGATGGCGGCGAGGCGGACGCGCTCCTTCGATGAGTTCACGCGGGCGGTGAGGAAGTCGCGGAGGGAATCCTTCTTTGCCTCGTTGCGCGCGAGCGTGGCCAGCGCATCGAGGCCAGCAGAGAAAACGGTGCTCATCAAAGTGGCTTCGTGGGCTTGAAGTGCGGCGAGCAACGGGGCGACGAACGCGGGATCCTCCTGCGCCTTCATGCCGGCGATGGCGGCTTCGGCAAGGCGGTCGCGGTAACTCGGCGTGTTGAGGAATTTCACGAGCAGGTCGCGGGCTTCAGGTTTGGCGTAGGGGCCGAGCGCACGGAGGGCGGTGGCTTGGATGCCGGGATTCTTCTCGGTAGCGAGTGATTGCTTCAGCGCGGCAAAGGCGTCCTCGTGGTAGAAGCCACCGAGGGCGGAGACGATGGCGTTGCGGACGCGGGCGTCCCGAACCGTCTCCCTCTCGGTGGGGGCGAGCGAGGAAATCAAAGCCGCGAGTGACTCGTCGGTGCGGGCCTGCTTGAGTAACTCCGCCGCACGGCTGCGGATGGCGTAGTGCGAGTCGCTGTTCAGCGCGGCCTTCAGCTTAGCGATGGTTTCGCCGTCGCTGCGACCGGCGAGGTTGTCGAGCGCATGGTGTTGCCCGATTAAGTCGGACTTGTCCGCGAGCTGCGCGAAAAGCATCGGCGTGGCGGGCTTGAAGTTGATGCGCGCGAGCAACGTGAGGCCGGGGTCCACGCGCACCACGTCGGGCGCGGCTTTGAGCGGGAGGTAAAAGTCTTCTTCCTTGTCGCGCACCTGCACGATGTGGTCGGTCACGCCGGACTTGGACTTGAAGCGCAGCGTCAGCGGGAACTGGAACAGGTGCGCCTCGTCGGAAATCTTCTGCGTCTGCTTCACGGACACGCGGGCGAGCTTGGCCTTGTCATCCCAAGCGTAAGTCACGTCCAGCGTCGGCGCCCCGATACCATAGACCCATTGCTCGAAAAACCGCTCGTAGCTCCGGCCCGACAGCTCCTCGATAACCTTTCGTAAGTCCGCTGTCTCGACCGTGCCGTAGGCGTGGCGGTCCAGATACGTGCGCACGCACTGGCGATACAAGTCCGCGCCGAGCTGGCAACGCAGCATGTGCAGCACCCACGCCCCCTTCGGGTAGGCGAGGTAGTTGAACATCTCCTCGGGGTCACCAAACTTTCGCCACACAATGCCGCGCGTCTCGTTCTGGTTTGCAAGGATGCCTTTCGCCGCGGAGTAAAGCGCGTGCAACGTCTCATTCGTTCCGCCGAAATCGCCCTGCCAAAGCCAGTCGTAGTAAGTCGCGAACCCCTCGTTCAGCCAGATGTGGCTCCAGTCCTTGCACGTCACGAGGTCGCCGAACCACTGGTGTGCCAGTTCGTGCGCCACGAGGCTGTCGCTGCTGAAAAGATTCTCCGTTTCGGCCGTGAAGAGCGTGCGGAAGTTCAGCGTGGTGAGGCTGGTGTTCTCCATGCCGCCCCAGTGGTAGTCGTGCACCGCCGCCTGCCCATATTTCGCCCACGGATAGTTCACACCGATTTCGCGCTCGAAGAACTGCATCATGTGCTTCGTGTGGCGAAACGAGTTCGGCGCGGCGGCGAGGTCGCTGGGCGTGGTCCAGAACTCCAGCGGGATGTCGCGATGTTTGTCCTCGATTTTCTTCAACTGGCCGGCCACGAGCGTGATGAGATAGGTCACGTGCGGTTTTTCTTGCGCCCAGTGAAATGCGACGAGTCCGCCCGCGCCCGGCTGCGCGGAGACTTGCCGGCCGTTTGAGAGCGCAACCATGCCGGCGGGCACGCGACAGGTGACTTCGCTGGTGAACTTCTCAACTGGATGGTCAATGGACGGAAACCAATACCGAGCCTCCCCTGGCTCGCCTTGCGTCCACAAGTGCGTCTCCGCGTAACCCATCTCCGGCGTGCGGAAGTAGAGACCTTTGCGCGGCTCGGCCGAGTATTTCACCGTCACGCGCGCCTCCTTGCCGACGGGAACGGGCGGCGCGAAGTGGAGGACAATCTCGCGGTCCGTGACTTGATGCGCGGCGATTTTCTCCGTGCTGGTCACGCTCGCGACGTGCAGGTCTACCGCGTCGAGGCGCAGTTCTTCGAGCGGCGTGGCGATGGGCTTGAACGTGAGCGTGGCGGTGCCGGCGACAGTGCGGGCCTTGAAGTCTGGCGTCACGTCGAGCGCGAGGTGGAGCAGGTCCACGCGACGGTCGGGCGCATATTTTCGGTAGGCAGGTGAATCCACGGCAGCCGGCGCGAACTGCGCGGCGCACCAGCGGCAGTGGTGGGCATGCCCGGAGGCGAGCGACGCTGCGAAGGTAGGCAGGACGAGCGTGAGCAACGCAAAAGAGACGGCGAGGCGAACTTGCATGGCGGGATGATAATCAGCGGCGTGCGGTCGTCACGCTTGGTTTATGAGTGGCCTGCCAGCGGGAGCTCATCCCAGCAAACTGATTTTAACCATCTGCGAGGGTGTCGAACTGAGGTAGGACAACCGAGACCCCCATTGCCTTGGATCAGGGCGAGGATCTCGGCATTTGACCCGGCTTGCCGATGGTCGGACAAAGCGATTGACCAGGCACGCGCACGGGCCTACAAACAAGTTGTGACTGAGCTCCTGAACCTTCGACTTTTGCTTTGCACGCCGCTGGCCGGTGCGGTGGTCGGGCTCTGAACTCATTACAACGATTTCTAGAACCCCGCTGCCGCAACTCGGTGGCGGGGTTTTTGTTTAGGTCTGAAGCCTAATCTTAACTCTGCGCCCCGCACGGCAGGAGCTGAATAGGATTAACATTTAGAGCAAGTTCAAGAAACATCCTGAGACATGCTTAAAGACACTGTCGCCAAATACCGCCCGTTCCCCGGCGTCCACCTGCCTAATCGCCAGTGGCCCGCGCGCACGCTCACCTCCGCGCCGATTTGGTGCAGCGTGGACCTGCGCGATGGCAACCAAGCGCTCGCCGTGCCCATGAACGTCGCGCAGAAGCTCGAACTCTTTCAAGTGCTGGTGAAATGCGGCTTCAAGGAAATTGAGGTCGGCTTCCCATCCGCGTCCAATACCGAGTTCGCCTTCAACCGCCTGCTCATCGAGAAGGGCCACATCCCTGACGATGTGACCATCCAGGTCCTCGTGCAGGCGCGCGAGGATTTGATCGAGAAGACCGTGCAATCGCTGGTCGGCGCAAAACGCGTCATCATCCACCTCTACAATTCCACTTCGCCCGCGCAGCGCCGCGTCGTGTTTGGCAAGTCGAAGGATGAAATCAAGGCCATCGCTGTCCACGGTGCGAAGCTGATTCAAGAACGATTGCCCCGCCTCGCGGGCACGCAAGTCAGCCTTCAGTATTCGCCGGAGAGCTTTTCGGCCACGGAAGTCGAGTTCGCCAAGGAAGTCTCCGAGGCCGTGATGGACGTGTGGCAGCCCACGCCGCAGCGGAAGATGATTCTGAACCTGCCCGACACGGTGGAGGTCGCGATGCCGAATGTTTACGCCGACCAAATCGAGTGGATGTGCGCGAACATCCGCAACCGTGACTCGCTCATCATCAGCCTGCACACGCACAACGACCGCAACACTGGCACCGCCGCTACCGAACTGGGCTTGCTCGCCGGCGCGGACCGCGTCGAGGGCACGCTCTTCGGCAACGGCGAGCGCACCGGCAACCTCGATGTCGTGACCGTGGCGATGAACCTCTACATGCACGGCATTGATCCGCGCCTCGACTTCAGCGACCTGAACGCGGTGCGCGAAGTCTATGAGCGTTGCACCGGCATGACTGTGCCGCCGCGCCAGCCTTATGCGGGCGAATTGGTCTTCACGGCCTTCAGCGGCTCGCATCAGGACGCGATCAAGAAGGGCTTGGCGGAGTGGGAAAAAGGTGGGCGCTCGCATTGGGACGTGCCGTATCTCACGATTGATCCGAGTGACATCGGCCGCGAATACCGCGAAGTCATTCGCGTGAACTCGCAGTCCGGCAAGGGCGGCGTGGCATACCTGCTCGAAAGTGAATTCGGCATCGAACTGCCCAAGGATATGCAGCGCGAATTTGGCCCCATCGCCAACGACCTGGTGGACGCGTTGGGCCGCGAGGTAAAGGGCGAGGAACTCAAGGCGATGTTCTGGAAGGAATACGTCGAGCGCACGACGCCGTGGTCACTCATTCACTTTCACGCGGATGGAGTGGACGGCGTCTTCCGCTGCCGAGCTAGCTTGCGGAAGGCCGGCGCGGAACTAAAACTTACCGGCGCGGGCAACGGCCCCATCGCTGCCTTCGTTAACGCGTTACAAAACGGTGGCGCGCCGAAGTTCGAAGTGACTAACTACCGTGAGCATGCGTTGGGCGCCGGTGAAGGTGCCAGCGCCATTAGCTACATCCAAATCAAGCTCGCCGACGGTAAAGTTCGTTGGGGCGCCGCCGTGGACACAAACATCGAACTCGCCTCCATCAAAGCTGTCCTCAGCGCGTTGAACCGGGCGTGATTTTCACCCGCGAAGCCGCCAATCAACTCAGAAACACCATGATAACCTCGCTCCGCCGGTTGCCCTTCGTCCTCGCGCTGCTGCTCGCCGCCGCGCTTTCCGCCCACGCCGCTGGCAAGGCATTGCCGCGTAGCACGCCCGAGGCGCACGGCATTTCGTCGGCGGCTATCCGCGCTTACGTTGAGGCGGCGGACCAGACGATTCACACCATGCACAGCTTTATGCTGGTGCGGCATGGGCAGGTGGTGGCCGAAGGTTGGTGGAAGCCCGAGTCCGCCGAGAAGCCGCATGTGATGTGGTCGTTGAGTAAGAGCTTTGACGCTACGGCCGTCGGGTTGGCGGTGGCCGAGGGGAAATTGAACCTCGATGACCCGGTGCTGAAGTTTTTCGCCGCCGAAGCGCCGGCTAATCCTTCTGAAAACCTCAAGGCGATGCGCGTGCGCGACCTGCTTTCCATGAGCGGCGGTCACGAGACCGAGCCGAAGTTCAGCATCGAGACCGGGCCGTCCGTGCGGGAATTTCTCGCGCATCCGGTCACGCAAAAACCGGGCACGTGGTTCCGCTACAACACGCCGGGTAGCTACATGCTCTCAGCCATCATTACCAAGGCCACCGGCAAGACCGTGCTGGAATATTTGCAGCCGCGCCTCTTCGAACCGCTGGGCATCGAAGGCGCAACGTGGGCAAAGAGTGCGGAAGGCTATTCCATTGGTGGCTATGGTCTGAGCATCCGCACGGAGGATATTGCGAAGTTCGGTCAGCTTTACTTACAGAAAGGCAAGTGGAACGGCCGGCAGTTGCTGCCCGAGAAATGGGTTGTCGAAGCCACCTCGAAGCAAGTCGAAAATGACAAGGCTCCGAGCGGCAAGAATCCCGACTGGCGGCAGGGCTACGGCTTTCAGTTTTGGCGTTGCCAGAACAACGCCTTCCGTGGTGACGGCCGCGACGGCCAGTTTTGCCTCGTGTTACCTGAGCACGACGTGGTCATCGCCATCACGGCGCAGACCGGCAACATGCAGGCTCAGTTGAACCTTGTGTGGGAGAAATTGCTGCCGGCGTTTCAAGCGAAGGCCCTGCCCGCTGATGCCGCCGCGCACGAACAGTTGAAGCGCACGCTCGCTAACTTGGTAGCCCATCCCGCCCCGGCAAAGAAGTGACGATAGTTTCCGTGGCGAGTTGGTCTTGCGAAGCTTACTGCTCAAGCATTGAAGTTGGGTGATACTAGCGGCAGTTAGTTGCTTGTGTGGGTTGCCAAACTCGCTTGCATTGGCTGACCGACCGAAAACAGAACACCGTCTACGGCCCGTCGTTTAATGACCCTGCATCCAAACCTCACAACGCAAATCCTCGCCGCACTGGGCGACATCTTTGCGCGTAATCAGCACGCGGAGCAGGTTGTGGACGGGCGACTGAAGGCCAACCGCAAGTGGGGCGCGCGCGATCGGCGGCTCTTCGCAGAGAGCGTCTACGAGAACGTCCGCTGGTGGCGGCTGAACTGGCAGCTCGCGGGCCTGCCGGATGCCGAGTGTCTCCAAGCCGAGGCCATCACGGAGGAGCGCTTGCAGGCGTTGTGGGAGGCGTATTGGACGAGACGCGAGCTGAAGGCAGCCGATCAGCCGGCGACCCTCGTTGTGGACTTGCCGCCAGCCATCCAAGCCTCCGTTCCTGACTGGTTGTTTGAACTGGGAAGCCGGGAGTTCGGTGCAGAGTGGCCGGGCCTGCTCGCAGCGCTGAACCAGCCCGCTGATGTTTTCTTGCGGGCAAATTCCTTGCACACGACCGCCGCTGCCCTGAAGGCGGACCTCGCGCTGCAAGGCATCGAGGCTGCTGAGGTTCCGGGTCTGCCGGACGCCTTGCGCTTGAAGGAACGGCGCAAGCTTGGCAACTCGACCGCCTTCTGCAACGGCCTCTTTGAGATTCAGGATGCCGCGTCTCAGCACGTCGCGCCGCTGCTGCACGTCGCGCCGGGGCAGGTGGTGATTGACGCCTGTTGCGGTGCGGGCGGTAAGACGCTGCATCTCGCGGCCTTGATGCGAAACAAGGGCCGTTTGCTGGCGCTTGATGTGCGTGACAAGCCGCTCCACACCCTCGTGGAGCGCGCCAAACGCGCGAGCCTCTCCATTATCGAGCCGGGCGTGCTCGATAAGGAACTGGTGCACACCGATTTGTTTGCCAGTGCAGACCGCGTGCTATTGGATGTGCCGTGCTCCGGCCTGGGCACCTTGCGCCGGAACGCGGACGTGAAGTGGAAGCTGACCGCGAAGGAAGTCGCCCGGCTCACACGCGTGCAGGCGCGCATTCTCGCGGACTATTCGCAGTTCGTGAAGCCGGGCGGAAAACTGGTCTATGCGACGTGCAGTTTTCTGCCCGAGGAAAACGAGCGGCAAATACAGGCATTTCTCGCCGAGCGCGGCGCGGACTGGACGTTGGAGGAGGAACTCCACCTACGCCCTGACCGAGAAGGTTTCGACGGCTTTTACGCAGCGCGGCTGGGAAGAAGTGTGTAGTGATCGACGTCAGGCGGCACTGACACCTAAATTCGAACTGCAGGACAAACTTGATAGCTGCCTCGCGCGGCTGCTGCCGGAGGGAACGTTGCTTGACGCTCACGTTTTCCAAGTGCCAGCCTGCAGCTCGCTGGCGGGGCTTATCCGCCTGCATGTTCGACGAGCTGTTTGCGCGATTTCGCACAACTCCCGCCGCGCAGAGCCTGCTGCGGCGTATGGGGTCGGGCGGCGCATTGTCTTGTGGCGGCGTCACTGGTTCTGGGCATGCGTTTTTGGCTGCGTGGCTGCACTGGGAGTTTCCCGATCGGCCCGTCGTGCTGGTGGCGGAGAATCTCAAGGCGCAGGAGACGCTGCACCAAGACCTTGAAACGTGGTTCAAGGCCGCGGCACCAGGGCGAAGATTTGAGCCGCAGAGTTCAACGGCAACGCCCGAAACCGACCATTCGTTCAAGGCTTCGCCTCCGTCAGCCCTTAATTCTGAGCTACTCTTTTTTCCCGCATGGGAAATCCTGCCGCATGAGGACAAGCTCCCGCACGCGGATGTTATCAGTGAGCGATTGGAAACGTTGGTTGCACTAGTGCGGAATGCGGAGTGTGGAAAGCGGAATGTGGACCCGACGGCCGCAGTTTCTGATTTTGCCATCCGCACCCCGCAAACCGCGCTAGTTACGGCGAGTATCACCGCGTTGCTCCAGCGCACTTTCCCGCCGGTCATGTTTGCAGCGCGCACACGCACGTTGCACCGCGGTGGGCGCGTGGACCCGCTGAACCTCATCGAGTGGCTGGAGGACAACGGTTACGATGCCGAGGCCCAAGTATCAGCCAAGGGGGAAGTCGCGCTGCGCGGCGGCATTGTAGACGTGTTCCCGCTCACGAGTCCGTGGCCGGTTAGGTTGGAGTTTTTTGGCGATGAATTGGAGTCGTTACGAACGTTCGACCCGGTCACGCAGGTCTCGCGCGAGGGTGGGGAGTTGGGAGAAATCATCCTGCCGCCGGCGGGTGAACTGGGGGTGCTCAAGCGCAGTATTCAGACTCCGGTGTCCGGCCCATTCTCCCAACCGCGCGCTTGCTCCACTGCTCCGTTCGCGACGTTGCTGGATTACCTCCCGGACGAGACCATCCTGCTTTTTAGCAATCCTGAGGCCATTGAAGCGCACGCGGAAAGTTACGGTGGGCAAGCTCCGCTCGTTAGCCCGTTCATCGCGGGTTGGGAGGAACTACGCAGCGAATTAATTCGACGCAAGATGACTGTAGTAGCGCTCTCGGAGGATGAGCTGGACATGTCGGGCGACCCCAGCCCCATCACCAACGCGCACTCCCTCGATGATGACAAGGGGTCAGAGGGACCATCCCTTGCTCGGCACGCGGACTCCGCCGCTGAGGAAGCCTCACCTAACACGCATCACTTTTCACTTCAACTCGCCTCCCTCGAGGCTTTCCGCCCCATTCCCGACCGGATGCCGGAGCAGGAAGTTGCGCTGGCGCAGCGGCAGGCATTCTTCCTCCAACTCGCCAGTTGGCTGCGACAGGGCTTTTACGTTCAGGTGGTATGCAACAACGACGGTGAGGCGCAGCGCTTTCAGGAGGTGTGGCAGGAGACGGTCATGAAAGGCACTAGCGCAACGCCGGCAGCCGGTGGAAACGCTGCCCGTCCTGCGTTGCAACTCGGCTCCCTCGCGCGCGGTTGTTTGTGCGAGGCGGCGAAGTTTGTGGTCGTGACGGACGCTGAGATATTTGGCCGTTACAAGGTGCAGCGACCGCGAAGGATGAAATCGGCGCATGCGGTTGCCGCTCGCTCAGCGCTGGATATTAATTTCGCGGAGCTGGAGGAGGGCGATTATGTCGTTCACTTGCAGCACGGCATCGGGCGGTTCAAAGGCTTGAAGGTGTTGCCCACGAACAAGCCCAGTCGCGAGCGGCATCACTTGGATGCGGCGGCGCTAGGACTGAACGTCGAACAACGAATTACGAATACCGAAGCTCCGGCAGGGAACCGGAGCACTGAATCGCAATTTAATCAGAGCCGCCCCGCGTCGGCTGCTACCCGTGTCGAGGAAGGCGTCGAATGCCTCGTGCTGGAATACGCCCCGTCGGACACGGATCGCGAGCCGCCCAAGCTCTACGTCCCCGTTACGGAAGCGCATCTCATCAGCAAATACGTGGGCGCGGGCAAGGCGCGTCCGCCCCTCAACACGCTGGGTGGGAAGCGCTGGGAAAAGACCAAGCAGCAGGCCGAGCGCGCCGTGCGCGACCTCGCATCTGAGCTGCTCGCGATTCAAGCCAAGCGGGCCACGCAGCCGGGCCACGCGTTCGGACCAGACACGCCCTGGCAGCGTGAGTTTGAAAGCTCCTTTATCTTCGAGGAAACGCCCGACCAGCACCGCGCCATCGAGGAGGCGAAGCGCGACTTGGAGATGCCCAAGCCGATGGATCGCCTCATCTGCGGCGACGTGGGCTTCGGCAAAACGGAGGTTGCCATCCGCGCTGCGTTTAAGGCCGTGATGGGCGGTCGGCAAGTGGCGGTGCTCGTGCCCACGACCGTGCTCGCGCAACAGCATTACAACACCTTCCGCGAGCGCATGGCGGATTATCCTGTGCGCGTCGAGTTGCTGTCGCGCTTCCGCACCAGAAAAGAGCAGGTCAAGATTGTCGAGCAGCTGGCGGCGGGCGCGGTGGACATCGTCATTGGCACGCACCGGCTGGTGCAAAGCGACGTGGCGTTCAAAGAGTTGGGGCTGGTCATCATCGACGAGGAGCAACGCTTTGGCGTGCTGCATAAGGAGAAGTTCAAGCTGATGCGCACGCACGTGGACGTGCTGACGCTCAGTGCGACACCGATTCCGCGCACTTTGTATCTCGCGCTCACCGGCGCGCGGGACATGAGCACGATTCAAACGCCGCCGCAGGATCGTTTGCCGGTGGAAACCATCGTCGAGCACTATGACGAGCGCGTCATTCGGGATGCCATCTTGCGCGAGTTGGAGCGGGGCGGGCAGGTGTTCTTCCTGCACAACCGCGTGGAGACCATTGAGGCAATGCGGGTGCGGCTGGCGGGTCTGGTGCCGCAGGCGCGCGTCGTGGTGGGTCATGGGCAGATGAGCGGCGACGAGTTGGAGCAGGTGATGACGAAGTTCGTGAACGGCGAGGCCGACGTGCTGCTGTCCACGACCATTATCGAGAGCGGCTTAGATATCCCAAACGCGAACACCCTGATCATTGACCGGGCGGATCGGTTTGGGTTGAGCCAATTGTATCAGTTGCGCGGGCGGGTGGGCCGTTACAAGCACCAGGCATTCGCCTACCTGCTGCTGCCACGCCATGCGCGTCTGCTGACGGACGTGCGCAAGCGCATGAGCGCCATTAAGCAATACGCGCAGCTCGGCAGCGGTTTTAAAATCGCCATGCGCGATCTGGAAATCCGCGGCGCCGGCAACCTGCTCGGCGCGCAACAGAGCGGCCACATCACGGCGGTGGGCTTCGAGCTTTACTGCAATTTGCTTAAGCAGAGCGTGGCCGTGCTGAAAGGCGAGAAAGTGAAGCAGCGGACAAACGCAACGCTGAGGCTGGATTTCTTGGCCATGAATCCGGTCGCGGAGGTCAGTGAGCCAGTAAGCAGTGTTCAGTCTTCAGAGAAGACTGGTTCGCGTGGCACGTCGCCTCGTCCAGCTCCGTCCATCTCAGTCCCGCGTGAAGGCGGCGTGTGGATTCAAGAGAGCCGGCGGGAGCGGGACGAGGAAGTTGTCGAGGTGAAGAAAGGCGGAGCCTTCCTGCCGGCTACTTACATCACCGAGCCGCAGCATCGCATCGAGGCCTATCGCAAGCTGGCTCAGGCCGAGTCGAAGGCGGACGTGGACGCACTGGCCCGCGAGTTGAAAGACCGCTACGGCAAGCCGCCCAAGCCGGTCGAGCTGTTGCTGCTGGCCACGGAGTTAAAGCTGCTCGCTGGGGAACGCGGCCTTGACGAAATTGAGACCAAAGCCGGGA
>VHDH01000057.1 GCA_016871445.1 Verrucomicrobiota bacterium
AGTTTGAGCGAAGCGCTCGCCATTGCCAAATGTGTCGAGCCGGTTTCTTCCCGGAGCGAGGCACTTCTTTTACTTCTTCATGCCGCGCTCAAGATCGGTCGAGATGAGGGAGAGAGAGTGTATGAAATTTTGCAAGCCTTGTGCCCGGTGGGCGGGCACTGGCGATCCCAGCGTGCCGTGCGTGACGGTGGGAGAATGCTTTCGGGGGAGAATGAGCCTCGGGCGTTCTTTTGGTAGCAAGACGCAAAACAACGACACATTGTCTAACTCTTGACCCTCGACAGGGTGTCCGTATTTCTTGGGAGTCGGAAGGATAGGCGTGCCGCCCTACTTCTTGTATAGGCTCGCCACCTGCGCCGCGTAGCCATTGAATGGCAGCGTGCGGATGCGGTCGCCGGTGTCCACCTGGCGCTCGGTGGCCTGCGACCAGCGCGGGTGCGGGACGGCGGGATCCACGTTGGACTCGAAGGGGTATTCCTCCGGCGAGAGCGTTTCCCAAAGCGTCTTGGGCTGCTTGTCGGTCAGTTCGATTTCCACCAGCGACTTGCCGCTCTTGTAGCCGTATTTCCACGGCACGACTAAGCGAATGGGCGCCCCGTTCTGTTTGGGCAGCGGTTTTCCATAAACCCCGGTGACAAGCATTGTGAGCGGGTGCATGGCTTCGTCGAGGCGCAGGCCCTCGGTGTAGGGCCACGGGTAGCCGCGCAGCCGGGCAATGCCGGGCATCTGCTCGGGCCGGTTGGCGGTGACAAACTTTACGAACTTGGCGCCAGCCTTGGGCTTTACCTTTTCTAGCAACTTGCGCAGCTCGAAGCCCGTCCACGGCACCACGGCGCCCCATGCCTCGACGCACCGGAAGCGATAGACGCGTTCCTCCACCCCGAACTCCGCCGCCAGCTCGTCCGCGTCTGCCGTGAAGGGTTGCTCGCAAAGGCCGTGAATCTTCACCGGCCATGGCGTGATGACGAACTTGCCCACGCGGTCCACCACCGCCTCCTTATCCGTGCTGAACTCGTAGAAGTTATTGTAGGTGGTGAAGACGCGCTCATTGGTGAGCTTCAAGTCCGGCGGGCTGAAGGCAATATTGCGCTGTGCGGGATAAAGCTTTTTCGCAGCGGCCGCTTCGGCGGCGAGCGAGGCGGCGAGTAAGCCGCCGTTGGCGAGGCCAAGCTCGCGCAGAAACTTGCGGCGGTTGCGATACGCGCGCTCAGGAGTAACGCGGTTTTCCGGAAGGTGCCACTCGGGGCGAAGGATATTATTTGACATGCGAAAAGCTGACGCCGCCCCGTGGCGGCACCATCATCCCGTCGGCTGCGACTCACAGCGGCGTGTAGTTGCGGTGCCGGTAACGGTAGTGAACCCAAACGTAGTCGGGGTTCGTGTCACTGGCGCCGGGCGGGAAGAACGACTGCACACCGCGCCCAGATTGGCGGGCTGCGTTGAGAATTTGCGCGTCGGTCCAACGGCGCACTTCCGCGTGACCATCGGCAAAACCGAGGCTGCTCGAATCGCCGTGATAGACCGAGAACGGATCCACCCAGCGCACCGCCGGCTGCACGTCAATCACCCACGTGCCGTTGTTGTAACCACGCGGATCGCTCTCTTCGAGGAACACAAGCGAGTCGGACGGATGCTGCACCTCGATCTGCCGCTGATACGGCGGTTGCGCGCCGCCCTGCCAGTTGCCGCCGTTCATCCCGTTCGCTTTCGAGTAACTGTCCCAGCCCCAGCCTCCGCCCGTGGGCAAGCCCGTGCGTTTATCCCCGGGACAATGGTAGGCATTCGGGGTGTTCGCGTAAGGAAACATCAGCCCCCGCGAGAGGCCTCTTTGGACATTCTCCAAGGCGACGACGCCCGTCCCCGCCGCAAACGGCAGCGGCACGTTCGCACCCGCTGCATCGATCGCCCCGGGCCAGTAGCCGCCGCCGGCGGCGTTCGGGATCATAAGGTCATCATGGTCGCCCGCGTAATTCAGGAACGCGATCGCTAGTTGCTTTTGATTGTTCATGCACGCTGCGCCGGTCGCCTTCATCTTTCCCTTGCTCAGGGCTGGTAAGAGCATCCCCGCCAGAATCGCGATAATGGCGATGACAACGAGCAGTTCGATGAGGGTGAAGCCTTGGAATTTTTCGGAACGGCGCAGGGTAATGGCTTTGTTCATGCGTAAGCCTGGGAATCTTTGTTTCAAATGAAAAATTAGTGCAGATCATCCTCCCTTTTCAATGCTTGTTTTTGCCGTCCACGGGGAAACTCACGCTCGACAAGCTCGGCGCACTTTTCCACTCTCCCCGCCATGTCGAAACCTGCCTTAGGACGGGGCCTGAGCGCGTTGCTGGGAGGCGGAGCCGTCGCGAAACCCGCGTCCGCAGCCGTCTCGCCGATGCCCGTTGTGCCCGCCGCCCTCGTCGCGCCGCCGGAGCCGGGCGAGCGCGTGCGGCCTGTGCCCGTTGCGCGCGTCCGGCCGTGTGCTTTTCAGCCACGCAAGGACTTCTCCGAGGAAGCGCTGCTTGAGTTGGCTAATTCCATCCGGGCACAGGGCATTCTCTCGCCGCTCATCGTCCGCCCGCGCGGGGACGATTTTGAACTCATCGCTGGCGAGCGCCGCTGGCGGGCGGCCCAACTCGCGGGCCTTGCGGAAGTGCCCGTCATCGTGCGCGAGGCCGATGACCGCGCGGTGCTTGAACTCGCACTCATTGAAAACCTCCAGCGCGAGAACCTCAATCCCATCGAAGAGGCGCAGGGCTACGCACAGCTTATTGAGCAGTTCCAGCTCACGCAGGAACTTGCCGCTTCGAAGGTAGGCAAGAGCCGTGCGGTCGTCGCCAATGCGCTGCGGCTGCTCAAGCTCGCGCCCGAGTTGCAGGCGTATCTGCGTCACGGCCAGCTTTCGGTCGGACACGCAAAGGTAATACTCGGTCTGCCCGGCGCGACTGAGCAGAGGCTCGCCGCCGAGCGCGTGCTCAAGGACGGCCTCAACGTCCGCCAAACCGAGGATTTAGTCGCCCGCCTTCAGCAGTCCAGCACACAGGCTCCGGCCAAGCCCGCTGCTGGTAGTAAGGCCGCCGCAGCGCGCGATGTGCATGTGGCGAGCCTCGAAACCAAGTTGCAAGAGCGTTTCGGGACCAAGGTTGCGCTGCGCTACCGAAAGGGCAAGGGAGCCGTGGAAATCCGATTCTACAATGACCAAGACCTAGATCGCATTTTGCAAATTGCGGGTGTCAACACGGACTAAGTGACAGGGCGCAGGTAAGGTCGCTTCGCACGTAGCCTCCGGCGTGGTTCAATTAAACCTTGTCCAAGGCGGCTCCCGCTGAAACAAACCATCAAGGGCCCAAAGGAAATCTTAATTGGCGAGTGCAAACTAGCGACCCAGCGCCCAGGAACCAACTCCATCGTCTTCCCTAAATCATCTGTCACATGAAATTGTCGGTACGCAAATACGGTGACCCTGTGCTCCGCAGAAAGGGTGTGCTGGTCGCTGAGGTCACGCCGGAAGTTCGTCAGCTCATTGCAGACATGTTCGAGACCATGGAGGCTAGCCATGGGGTTGGTCTTGCCGCGCAGCAGGTGGGCCACGCACTCCAGCTTACAGTCATTGACATTCGGCCCATTGAGGACCGGCCCTCGACGTTGGAGTTGAAAGGCAAGGCGGTCGACCCCAAGTCCATCATGCCGCTGGTGCTACTCAACCCAGTGGTGCAGCCCGTCGGCGAACCCGTCGCCGGTAGCGAAGGCTGCCTAAGCTTCCCCAAGCTCTATGCCGAGATCGAGCGTCCCGAATCCGTGGACGTAACCGCGACGAATGAGCGGGGCGAGACGATTGCCTTCCGTGCTGGCGGCCTGCTTGGGCGCTGCATCCAGCACGAGACGGATCACTTGAACGGCATCCTTTTTATCGACCGGATGAGTCGCAACGATAGAGAGGAGCTGAAGCCGGACCTCGACGATTTGCAGGCCGCAACCAAAGCGGCGCTGAAGAAGAAGTAGCCTCGCTGGCCAAACTCGGCTTGCCCCGGCCCGCGTGCTTTTCCACAGTGGGCAGGTGAAACGTTTTTGCCTGCTGTGCTTTGTGGCTCTCCTGCCGCTCGCTTCGTTGCACGCCCAATCGGATGAGGCCCTACCCATACTCGTGCAGGTGCTCGCCGCGACGGATGATGCGCAAACGCAGCTCGACATCCTCAAGGGTATGGCCGACGGCCTCAAGGGTCGACGGAGCGTGCAGGCCCCGGCGGGTTGGGATGCGACTGCGACCAAGCTCGGCAGCAGCGCGAACGCGCAGGTGAGAGAACTCACGCGGCAGTTATCGCTTGTTTTCGGCAGTGCAAGCGCGCTGGCAGAAATGCGGAAGCAGATGCTGGACGTGCAGGCTCCGGTTGCACGGCGGCTGGCGGCACTCGAGGCGCTCGTCGCGGCAAAGGACGCCGGGCTGGCGGAGACGCTACGGCGGTTGCTTAAGGAACCGCCCATGCGCGGAGCCGCGTTACGGGGGCTGGCGGCCTATGACGATCCGCAGACTCCGCCGGTGATTCTCGAGTTGCTCCCCTTGCTTTCGTCTGCCGAAAAGCGCGACGCCCTCGGCACGCTGGCCGCGCGGCTTTCATTTGCCCGCCCGCTGGTGGCCGCGCTCGTTGCCGGCCGGCTGGCGGCCAAAGACCTGCCCGCCGACCTCGTGCGGCAGCTGCGCAATTACCAGCAGGCCGATCTCAACGCGTCGTTGGATAAGCATTGGGGCGCGGCCCGCGAAAGCACGGCAGACAAGAAGGCCGAAATGGAGCGCTACCGCAAGCTGCTCGCCGCCGCCAGTGCGCCCAAGCCTGACCTTGCCAAGGGCCGCGCGGTCTTCGCAAAGACTTGCGGACAGTGTCATCAGCTCTACGGCGTTGGCGGCAAGGTCGGTCCCGACATCACTGGATCGAATCGTGCGGACCTCGACTACTTGCTGCACAACATCCTCGATCCAAACGCGGAAATTCCGAATGATTATCGCACTTGGAACCTCGATACGAAGGACGAGCGGAGCGTCTCTGGCGTGCTGGCGCGGCAAGATGCTACTGCTGTCACCATCGTCACACCCACCGAGTCGCTCACCGTCGCGCGCAGCGACATCGCCACACTCAGACAGAGTGAGTTATCCATGATGCCCGAGGGCTTGCTTCAGGCGTTACCCGAGGATGAGGTGCGCAACCTCATTGCTTACTTGCGCGCCAAGGAGCAAGTGCCGCTGCCGTGAAGTGGCAACCATGAGTGGACAAGAAGGCTACGAATCTAAAAGGCACTCCCTTTCAGCCTGCAGGTGACGGCGAGGCAAGTCGGGCCGACTGGTGTTTCGTGGTAATCGACGGGATAATTTGAGCATAGCACACAGGTGTCGACTTCACTTGCACATTGTCCCGGAATTCCAATGCTAGCGTGTCTATTGGAGTATATGCTTGGTTCAACAGGCATAGGTTTGATTGGGGCGGGCTTGAATTGGTCGCAGGAAACCTTCAACTTTAGCCTATGAAAGTTGGCAAGTTGCTCCACACCCGTTACCGCGTGAACGACCTTGAGCGCACGGTGAAGTTCTACCGCGAGATTCTCGGCCTCGATGAAGTGCGTCGGCACAAGTCGCCGCGTGGGTCAGAACTGGTCTTCCTCAAGACGCCTCAGAGCGAAGAAACTATTGAGATTTGCAGCTTCCCCTCGAGTGGGCCGGTGCAAGTGCAGCCGGACCTCACGCACCTGGCCTTCAGCGTCACGAGCCTTGCGGAGTTCGGACAGCACCTTGCTGCACACGGGCTTAAGTATTCCGACGGCCCGACGATGCGGCCGGCTGGCGGCGGTTTCGCGTTCATTGACGCGCCGGAGGGCTACGAGATCGAGCTGATTGAGGCGGCTCCAGCGGCGCGCGCGGGCGTTTATTGAAAAGACGACAAACTCACCAGCACCTGCCCAAGCGGAATTTTCCCGCCAATTTATAGCGTGTGTCTCGGGCTGGCCTTGCTACTTTTACCTCCAAACAAATGACTCAGCCCACGCGCATTTCCTTCGGCTTCATGTTTTTGCTGTTGGTGCTGGTGGCCGCCATGGGGCTGGCGACGCCGCTGCTGACGGTGCTGTTCTCTTTTTTTCTATTGAACCTGTACCAGTGGAACAGGCGCAGCAAAAACTTCGCAGTTGCGATGTTGCTGTTGACGGTCAGCGCCATTTGCGGCGGGCTCTTCTTATTCACAACGCGCGCTGTGGTGGCCGCGCCGGAGATCGCGGATCGGTTGATCCCGCGGCTCGCGGAGACGGCGCTGAAGCTGGGCTTTGAACTGCCCTTTTCCGACCGGAACAGCCTGCTCACAATTCTGAAGGGCGAGGTGGCCGAGCGGTTCGGGCTGGTGGGGTTGGTGGGCACCAACCTGCTGCGTCAACTTGCCTTTCTGATCATCGGCATGGTGGTGGCCATCTCGCTCTTTCACAACGCCGCCATCGTGATTGACCGCGACAAGCACACCCTGCGCAACAATCTTTATTCCTTAACCGCCGATGAGATTGCGAAACGGTTTGAGCTGTTCTACAAGAGCTTCCACACCGTGATGGGCGCGCAGATTGTCATCTCGACCATCAACACCATTTTCACCGGCTGCTTTCTCTTTCTGACCGACTTTCCCTACTGGCAGTTGCTTGTCGCCGTCACCTTCTTGTGCGGCCTGCTGCCCATCTTGGGTAATGTGCTCAGCAATACCGTCATCGTGAGCGTCGGCCTCACGGTTGATCTCCAACACGCGCTCGGCGCGCTGGCCTTTTTGGTCGTCATTCACAAACTCGAGTACTTCCTAAATAGCAAGATCATCGGCAATCGCATCCAAAACCCCATGTGGATGACGTTGCTAAGCCTCATCGTCGGCGAGCGGCTCATGGGTGTGCCCGGCATGATCCTTGCGCCCGTCATTCTTCATTACGTCAAGTCGGAAACCTCCCGCGTGGCGGTGGACGCGCAGGTCGAGCCGCCCGCTGCACCACCGGTGGCATAAGAGATCGTGTCCTGGCGCTGGGAAATTGGGTTTTCCGCCATCCCGCCCGGTGTTACTTTGCCGGTGTGCCGTTACTCCGCATATTGGTTGATGGATACAGCCTTTTGCATGCTTGGCCTGAACTGGCTGAGGGCCGCGCACGCCATTCTGCCGCCGCCCGCGAGGCACTCATTCACGAACTCACTCAATACCACGATGCCACTGGCACGCCGGTCACGATCTTCTTCGACGGCGCGGGCGCGCCGGTCGGCACCCCGCAGACGCATTCCACCCGCGAGGTCGAAGTGCTTTACTCGCGTGCGGGCCAAACCGCTGATGATATGATCGAGCGTGCGGCCTACCGCCTCAGCCAGCTCGGGGAGGTGCTCGTCATCACCAACGATTTTGCCGAACGCGACACGGTGAATTCCTTCGGTGGCATGGCGCAAAGTTGCGAAAACTTCCTTCGGATGATGGGTGCGGCTGGTCGCGATATGGCCCTCGAACTAAAGGAACACAATCGACGCGAGCGTGCTCGGTTCAAGCAATCCCGCTGATGCAGCTGCCGAGCACTTCCACGGGCTGTGGTCGGTGGTAGTTAGGCGTCACAAGCAACGCGCCCACTAATCCGGTGCCCGAGTGAATTGTGCGGGTTCTTGCGCTGCCCCAGTTGCCGCCCGTTTTAGCGGCGTCGGCTCCTGATTTCATTGCCTGTATTGGGACGACTAGATCAGCTGAAGTGCCAACCCCCGCTCGACACCCTAACAGCCCCCGCTTACCTTCACTCCACTGTGCCTGTCGCCGCCCGTCAGCTCCTCCGTGAACTCATCGCGCTGCCCAGCGTGAACCCTGCGTTCCTGCCCGGCCGCGACGACCTCACCGGCGAACACCGCGTCGCAGACTTTCTCGCCTTCACCGGAGACCGTGCCGGGCTAGAGTTGGAGTGGCAGAAAGTTTTTCCCGGTCGTTCCAACCTGCTCATCCGCCTTACGCCACCGGGTGGGAAAGTTCGTCGCCGCATTCTTTTCGCGCCGCATATGGACACCGTGGGTGTGGACAGTGAAGCGCGCCTCAAGCCAGTTTTGAAAGCTGGTCGCCTGTATGGACGCGGCGCGTGCGACACCAAGGGTAGCATTGCCGCTTACCTTTCCGCACTTCTCGAACTCACTTTGCGCGGTCCGCGTCCGCGCGAGACCGAGATCATCCTCGCCGCGCTTGTGGATGAGGAAAATAACCAGAGCGGCAGCCGCGCGTTGGTGAAATCCAAGCTTAAGGCTGACCTTGCCATCGTTGGCGAGCCGACTCGTTGTCAGGTTGTCACGGCACATAAGGGCGACCTTTGGCTGCGCGTCACTACCTATGGGCGGGCTGCGCACGGCTCCCAGCCGCATCTGGGCCGCAACGCCATTCATGCAATGGCCCGCGTGGTTGCAGAGTTGGAGACAACCTACGCCGCGGGTTTGAAGCGCCGCGCACACCCACTGCTTGGACACGCGACCGTGAACGTCGGCGCGATCACCGGTGGCAAGCAGCCAAACATTGTGCCGGATCGTTGCGAAATCCTGATTGACCGTCGAACGTTGCCGGGTGAGACGCGAAAGAGCGTCTTCACCGAACTTCAGGCCGTGTTGCGGCGCTTGGGAGTGTGCTCCGACTTGGCCGATGGAATTAACGTGGATCTGACCGACACCAAGACCGCCCTGTGTCCTGCGCTCGAAACCGACGCGAGCCTGCCGCTCGTCCAGCAACTCCTCCGGGTCGTCCGCCAGCGTACGCCGCTCGGCGTGGACTATTTTTCTGACGCTGCTGTGCTCGGCAGCAGCGGCATCCCCAGCGTGCTGCTAGGCCCCGGCGACATTGCGCAGGCACACACAGCCGACGAGTGGATTGAACTAAACCAGCTCGAACGACTGACTCGTATGCTGGTCAAATTCCTCCGCGAGCAACCGTGAGCAAATTTGAAAAGATGACTTAGCTCACGGTCCTGATTGCGCTATGAACGCCCCGCTCGTCACCATCATCATCCCCACGCGACCGAGCGATGAAAAGCCATTGGCGCTTGCGGCCGCCCGGGCGCTGGATTATCCGCCTTCTCAAATCGAAATCATCGTCGCGTATGGCAAACAGCCATCCGTCCAGCGCAACACTGCGCTACGCGTCGCAAAGGGTGAGTGGGTTTATTTCCTAGATGACGACTCGCTTCCGCTACCGAACAATTTACGCGGTGCGCTGCCGCACTTGACGGATCCCAGCGTCGCCATGCTCGGTGGGCCAAATGTGTGTCCAGCGGGCGCGCCGCCGCTGGAGGAGGCCTTCGCCGCCGTGATGGGAAGCTGGCTGGCGTTCGGTCCGAGCCGGGCGCGCTATACGCCGGTCGGTCAGGCAAGGGCAAGTGGGGAGAAGGAGTTGATTCTCTGTAACCTTTTGGGCCGGCGCGACGCGCTGCTGGTGGCGGGCGGCTTCGACGAGGCGCTGTATCCGAACGAGGAGAACGCGCTGATGGACGAGTTGCAGCGGCGCGGCGGCAAGCTGATTTACGACCCGGCATTCATCGTTCACCGGCGTCCGCGCCGCACGCTGGGCGCGTTCTGCAAGATGCTGATGAACTACGGACGCGGCCGCGCGGAGCAGCTACGGCTGCATCCCACGCTCGGCTCCGCGCCAAACTTCGTGCCGCCGTTGTTCCTGCTCTATCTCGTGCTTGCGCCGTTCCTGCCTCCGCTCCTGCTGTGGCCCCTCGCGCTCTACGCCGTCGCGGTGCTCGGGCAGACGCTCTTTTCCAGTTCACGTTGCCTGTTTAACGCGGCTCGTGTCGCGCCGCTCATCGTCCTGTCGCATGTCTGCTACGGGCTGGGTTTCTGGAAAGGCTTGTTCACCCGCCCGCAGCCTAAACCGCCTGAGCAGGTGCCGGTCAGGTTGGAAATCATTTCTCCCGCATGAACGCAGAGTCGGGCAAAAGTTTTTTTAAGCAGGTCGGCTGGATGGTCGTGGCCAATCTGGGCTGCGGCTTGTTCATGTTCGCGGTGCATCCCATTGCTGGCAAAATGGAGGCGGCGGAATACGGCGTGTTCCAGACGATGCTCAAGCTATTCATCCTGCTGGGCATCCCGGCGGCGGGGCTGCAATCGGTGTTCGCCCTCCAAACCGCGCTGGCCAAGACGGCGACGGAGCAGGCCGACCTCGGAGCGGCGGTGCGCGCGGTGTTGTGGGCGATGGCTGGCGTGTGGCTGGTCACGTTCCTCGCGGGCTTGGCGGCCAGCGGGCCGATTTGCGCAACTTTCAAAATCAGCAACTCCAATGCGCTGCTGGCGACGCTGGGATTGGGCCTGACGACGCTGTTATTACCGGTGCTGCGCGGTGTGCTGCAAGGGCGGCAGGATTTCGCCGGGCTGGGCTGGACGTTGGTGATAGATGGCGTGGGCAGGTTCTCGATGATTGTAGTTCTCGTGGCTTTGCTGGGCGGCCAGGCGGCCAGCGGTATGTCGGCCTCGCTCGTGAGCCAGTTCGCCGCGTTGGCGCTGGCAGCTTGGGCCACGCGGGCAGTGTGGCGGGCGCCGGGCGGCGGGTTCCACTGGCGGCCTTGGCTGGCGCGCGTGGCACCGCTTACTTTGGGGCTGGGCGCGGTCACGTTCATCGGCGCGGCGGACACGTTGTTCGTGCAAAGCCAGTTCGACCGTAACCTGACGCGCCTCTACGGTGCGGGTGTGATAGTGGGCTTTGGCCTGAGCCAGTTCACGCTGCCCATTGCCAGCGTGATGTTCCCGAAAATTGCCGGCGGCACGGGGGCTGACGCGGCGCTGCGGCATACGTTGCTAGGCACGGCGGTGTTAGGCGGTGCCGTGGCGTTGGTTTGCTCGCTGGTGCCGACGCTGCCGCTGCGGGTGGTGTATTTTCGCAACCCGGAGGAGTTCCTGCTGGCGGCGCCGCTGGTGCCGTGGTTTGTGTGGAGCATCCTGTGCCTCGTGTTGGCAAATGTATTGATCCAAAATCTGCTCGCACGGGAGCGCTTCACCATCGTGCCGTGGCTGGTGCTCATCGCGGCAGGCTATGCAGCCGGGTTGGCGTGGGTACAGCCCAGGCTGGCTGGCATGGACCCAATGACTGCGTTCCGGCTCGTGGTACAAGTACTCAGTGTCGCTTGTGTGTCGCTGCTGGGAACGGCGGTCTACTTTACCTGGGGCCGAAGGGAAAGTTCCCGGGTTCAGGGTCATATCCCCAATTCCTGAGTCAGGGGAGCTTTTCGACTAGGACTTCTTCCGCACCGGTGCGCGAAGAGCGGCGTACAGGCGGTCACCAATCCACCGCAGCGGTTGCAGGCGCTCGTAAAGCGGGGAATACACCAGTCGAAGCCGCACCGTGGACAGGAACATGATGGCTGAGGAGCGAAACAGGGAACTGGTCACCTTGCTGCCCAGCTTGTCAGTCCACTCGGTCGGTAGTTCGAGCACCTTGAAGCCGGCGTGCGTGAGCGAGCAAAGCAGGTTTACGTCGAACGCCAGGTCAGCGATACGGAGGTGGTCGTGGATGGACTCGATGGCGTGACGGTGCGCAATCTTCGCGGGGCATTGCGTGTCAGCGATACCCATGCCAAAGAGCAACTCGACGAGGGCGTGAAAGCAGCGGCTGGTGAACCGGCGGAAGAGCGGCTGAGCCTGGTGCAAGACCGCGCCCTTTAACCAGCGCGAGCCGATCACGCAATCAGCCCATGCGGCGTGTCCGATGAGCGCGTGGAACGCGGCTGGCGGCGTGGCTCCATCGGCGTCTACATAGCCGATCAGGTCTACTTTGGGCGCGTGACGGAGGCCTTCAATGAGTGCGCCGCCTTTGCCAATGGGTGCGGGAAAATCTTCGACCTGTACCTCTGGAAATTCCGCCGCAACACGCCTTACCACGGCGAGCGTATTGTCGCGGCAGCCGTTGAGGACCACGAGAATTTCAAAGCGCCCAGAGTAATTTGCGCGAAAATATGTGACATACTCGCGAAGGGTCGGCTCGATCCGTTCCTCCTCGTTGTAGGCTGGAATCAACAGCAGCACACTAAGCGCTGGTCTGGTCACAAGGAGGTTGCTTACCAGAGCCCGCCCACGGTGCGAAGCGAAAACGGAATTACCGGCGTAGTTCTTGGGTACGAGACGCAGGCGCAACGCCCGATTTTTAACAAAAGGAAGCAGATTGCTGGTTTCCGCAAGAGAGCAGCTATTTGCTAGCACAACGGCCGAATATTGCGTGGCGCCACCAGCCCGCTTGCAAACTTGCCAGCCGCGCCAACTCGCCGTAACAAACCCGGGTGTCAGAGCCTCAGCCATCCGACGTCACCCGGACAAATCCGCCGGCTGAATCCCTAGCCGGCGAGGGCGAACATTGGAAGTGGTGCCCACGTTGCGGACACGAGCTAGAAAATCAGAAGTGCAAATTCCGTTGCCCGCGTTGTCATTACTTCATGAGTTGCTCAGACTTCGATTGAGTGTGGAGCATCGTCCGCCCCGGCGTTTAACATTGGTGCCCGCAGCGGGTTGAAGATCGCCGCTGGCTTTCAGCGAACGGGTTCAGGACAGAATGGTTCCTGGCGCGGATGCTGCCGCCGATGGCGCGGGTGATAAAGTCTTTGGCGAGTTGGACGGCGCTGGCTAGTTCGTGACCAAGGGCGAGATGGGCCGCGATGGCGGCGGAGTAGGTGCAGCCGGTGCCGTGTGTAGAGACGCCACGCACGAAGGGCGCGGAAAGGAGTAGCTCGGTTTCTCCGTCAAAGAAAACGTCTACCGCCTCGCGCACGCCGCGCAGGTGTCCGCCCTTCACCAGCACGGCACAGCCAAAGTCCGCATGGATGGCCTGCGCTGCGGCCCGCAAGTCCCCGACTGACTTTAGCTTCGTGCCGATGAGGATTTCCGCTTCATCCAAGTTCGGGGTTAAGAGCGTGGCAAGCGGCAGCAACTCGACTTGCATGGCGCGCAGTGCGGCGGGCCTAAGTAGCCGCGCGCCGCTGGTGGCGACCATTACGGGGTCAACGATGAGCGGCGGTTTCGGAACCTTGAGCGAACGGAAGAAGCCCGCGACTTCACGGATAATGGCGCTATTGAACAGCATTCCGGTCTTCACGGCGGCGGGACGTAGCTCGGTGAAGACCGCTTGGATCTGTGCGCGGACCAACGCTGGCCGCGCGGCTTGGATGGCGGAGACACCCCGCGGATTCTGTGCAGTCAGGCAGGTAATAGCGCAGGTGCCGTGCACATCGAGCGCAGCAAAGGTCTTAAGATCCGCCTGCACGCCCGCCCCGCCGCCGCTGTCGGAGCCGGCGATGGTCAGCGCGATGGGTAGCTGTTTGCTTCGGGTTGGCATGTGCTGCGTGTTGCGTGTTAGTCACGTCCGGCGTCGGCATTCGCATTCAGCGCGGGACACACAACACGCCGCAGACTACTTGTATTTTTCCGCCAGAATCTCCACGCCCGCCTCCTTCTTGACCTTCTCGAGATATGTGGGCAATTGCTTGTCAGCCTCCTCCTGCTGGAGGTTTTCACGGAGCCGGTCTTTAACCTTGTCGAACTCGAGGGTCTTGGCTGAATTGCGCTCCAGCAGCTTGATGATATGGAATCCGTATTTGGTTACGACCAAGTCGCTGATCTGGTTTGGGCGCATCCCAAAAGCGGCGGTCTCGAATTCCAGCGCCATCTGCCCGCGGGCGAAGACATACTCGCCGCCGCGCTCCTTCGACCCGGGATCCTGCGAGAACTCTTTTGCCAATTTGCCAAAGTCTTCTCCAGCGCGGGCGCGTTTGAGTAAAGCCTCGGCGAGGTCGCGCTGGGCTTTTTGTTTATCCGGCGGCAGCTCCATGTTGGTGGCGGGGTCTCGGGTAGCCAACAGAATGTGTGCAGCGCGGACGTTCTCTGGTTGTTCGAAACGCTTGGGGTTCTCGTCATAAAACTTCCGTACCTGCTCTGGCGTTACTGGAATCGTGTCGCGTACCTCACGGTTAACAACCTCTTCAACAATGGCGCGCTCAATAAACTGTGCGGTGAATCCCTCGGGGGTCATGCCTAACGCGGCTATCTGGCGCTTAAAGCCTTCTTCCGAGCCGGCCTGCTTGCGAAAGTCGGCGAGCATCTTGTCGGCCGTGGCCTGGCCCTTGGCCTTGTCCGTTGCCGAGGCCTTGCGCGACAGCACTTGCACCACAATGAGCCGATCCAACAGCTTCTTTTCAGTTTCCAGCCGCTTGTCATCGGGCACGGGCGGCTGGCCGCGCGAGGCAGCGGCGGTGCGAAAATTCAAGAACGCCTCGTCGAGCTGTTTGCTGTTCACCTCGAAACCTTTGCCCTTTGCCAGCACGGTGGGCGGGAATAGGTCGTCGGTTTTGACCGTGGCTTTGGGCAAAGGCGACGCGGTGACGACATCAGGGTTGGGAGTTTTCTGATCGGCAGCGAACATTTGCGTTGCAAGCAGAGCGGCGGCAAGCAGCAGGAGTGGGGCGAAGGTTTTCATAGAGCGAAGGTGGCAGACAAATTTATAGTTTGACCACGCGAACATTGCTAAATACGGGGTCACGTCGCAGTTCTGTGAGCAGCTCGACGGGTGGCTCGGTGTCAACGTGGAAGACGGATAGGGCATGTCCGCCGGCGTGGTCGCGGCTTAGGCTAAGGTTGGCGATGTTGACGCCGTGCTTGCCCAACAGCGTGCCGACGTAACCAACAATACCCGCCCGGTCTTGGTTGTTAAACATCAGAAACGTGCCCTGCAGTGGCATCTCCAGCGGGTTGCTGAAGAGCCGGACGATGCGCGGGTTGTTCGGTGAGCCGAAGAACGTGCCGCCGGCTGATCCGACCTTCTCGTTGCCCTTGAAAAGCTGCACGTGCAACCATTCATTAAAAGTAACCGACTCGTTGGAGCGTTTCTCCTCCACGGCGATGCCGAGCGTGCCGGCAATGCCGCGCACGTTGATGGGGTTTAAGTCCTTCACTGCCGCGCGCGCGAGGAAACCCATGAGCACGGCACGCGTAATGGGGTCAATGTTCGGCAACTCCTGAGCCTTGCCACCGTAGGTGATGTGAGCGCGGTCAATCTGCTGGGGCACCACTTGCGCGAGTAGCTTGCCCAGCGCTTCACCCAGCGCCATGTAGGGCTTTACCTGCTCGTAGGTCTTCGCGTCGAGGTAGGGCAGGTTCACCGCGTTACGCACCTCGCCGGTGAGCAAGTAGGCCGTGATGACTTCCGCCACCTCGATGCCACATTTCTCCTGCGCCTCCTCGGAACTCGCGCCCAAGTGCGGTGTGAGAATGACCGATGCGTGTTTGCGGAACGGGTGCTCCGCTGGCAGTGGCTCGACGCAGAACACGTCCAACCCGGCAGCGGCAACTTTCTTCGAGTCGAGCGCAGCCAGCAAGTCGTTCTCCGTGATGATTTCACCACGTGCGCAGTTAACGATGCGCACGCCGGGTTTCATCTTTGCGAAGGCGGCGGCGTTCAACATCCCGCGCGTTTGCTCAGTCACAGGCAGGTGGACCGTGATGAAGTCTGCGTGCTCGTAAATGGCGTCCACATCCGCCGCCAGCTCGAAGCCCAGCGACTTGGCGCGGCCCTCGGTGAGGAACGGGTCGTAGGCGAGCACCCTCATGCCGAAAGCCAGCGCGCGCTTGCCCACCTCGGTGCCGATGCGGCCCGCGCCGAGCACGCCAAGTGTCTTGCCGTGCAGCTCGACGCCCATGAACAGCTTACGGTCCCACTTTCCGGCGGCCATGGAGCCGTGGGCCTGTGGCACTTTGCGGGCCAGATTAAGGATCATTGCGAAGCTTAGCTCCGCCGTAGTGAGCGTGTTGCCGGCGGGCGTGTTCATCACTACCACGCCGCGCTGGGTGGCGGCCTCGACATCCACGTTGTCTACGCCCACGCCGGCGCGCCCCACGACGCGCAATTTGGTGGCGGCCTCGAGAACTTTCTTCGTCACTTTTGTCTCCGAGCGCACCACCATAGCCTCCACGTCGGCGACTATTGGGAGCAGTTCCGCCTCGGAGAGCCGTTTATCGAGCACCGTGACCTTGAACTCAGGCCGTTGCCGGAACAGTTCGCAGCCCTTCGGCGAAATTGGGTCGCAAATCAAAACCTTCATAAACAGGGGTCAAGTCTAGGAGAGGGTTGGGAGGCGGTCAAATGTTCATCCGCCGCTAAGCAGTTGGCGGACGACTTCACTCTCTATCTTTTGAACAAAAGATCACCTTGAAAGCGCATTCAGCTCGCCTCCGGGACGCAGACCTCGCATCTTTATGTTGCTGATCATGAATGTTCGTGTCGCCCTTTGCCTACTCGCCACAGTCACGGCCGTCATCGCTCAGCCGTTGGATCCGGCGAAGCTCGACACCATGATCGAGGTTCTTACTCGGCTCGGCCCCGAGGCGGTGAATGCCAATCCCAAATTGAAGGAAGTGCTCGGCAAGGTGCTCGTCGGCACGCGTGGCACGCCTCAGTTCGTACAACTTGTCGAGCAGTTCAAGGTCGCCGACCAGAACGCCGGCCTGCTCGAAGTCGCCGCCAAGCATCCCGTCGATGAGGCCGGCGTCACCGCGCTTCGGCTCGTACTCGCCAGTGGCGACAACGCGACACTCTCTGCTGCGCTTGTGGGCAAGGACGTGCCCGCCGCCACGAAGCTGGCCGAGGCCCTTGGCAACACCGGCGCGAAACAACTGCCCACGCTCTTGCTCCCGCTGGTGCCTGATGCCTCGCGCGACGTGAACCTGCGTAAACAAGCGCTCCGCGCGCTCGCCCGCACACAGGACGGCGCAGCGGCGCTGCTCAAACTTGCGCGCGAGGACAAGTTGCCCGCCGATCTTCGATTCACCGCGACCGCCGAACTAAATGCCGTTCGCTGGCCGGAACTCAAGGTCGAGGCTGCAAAACTGTTGCCCTTGCCGCCGGGTCAGGGAGACCAAGCGCTGCCGCCCGTCGCCGATTTACTCGCGATGAAGGGCGACTCCAAGCGTGGCGCGGAAATCTTTTCCCGTGAGACCGTCGGCTGCGCGAAGTGCCACGTCGTGAATGGTCAGGGCGTGGATTTCGGGCCTGCGCTCTCAGAGATTGGCAGCAAGCTGCCCAAAGTCGCGCTGCTCGAGTCTATTCTCGACCCTAGTGCTGGCATTTCCTTTGGCTTTGAGGCGTGGTCTGTCGAGACCAAGGCCGGCGAGGAATTCTTTGGCCTGATCGTTAGCGAGACGGGTGAGGACTTGTCCGTGAAGACCGTTGGCGGTGCGGTTACGAAGGTAAAAAAGGCCGAACTTGCGCGCCGCCAACAGAGCAAGCTCTCTATTATGCCCGCCGGCCTTCAGCAAACCATGACCGTGCAGGAGTTAGCCGACTTGCTCGAATACCTCGCCGCGCTAAGGAAGAAGTGACCTAGCCGCTACTAACAAACTTGCGCCCGCGCGGTTTACTCGTCGCATGACCACAGTTTGTCGATTCTTGTTCGGCTGGCTTGCCTGCGTTCTCGCCGGCATCATTGATGCCTCCGCTGCCGCCCCGTTTATCGAGAAGGTAGACTTATTTGAGGCGCAAAAGGACGGCTACGCGCTCTATCGCATCCCAGGCATCGTCACGACGAAGCGCGGCACCGTGCTGGCGTATTGCGAGGCCCGCAAATCCGACCGGGGCGATTGGGGCACGATTGACCTGCTGCTGCGCCGCTCGACTGACGGTGGGAAAACTTGGGGCGCGCGCACGAACTTCGTCGCCGTGTCCGGGCCGAAGGAGAAGAACCCCGTCGCTCTCGCCCAGAAACTCGCGACGCCTGGCGAGGTCACCTACAATAACCCGGTTGCCATCCCCGATGCGAACGGCGCGGTTCACTTCCTCTTCTGCCTCGAATACGCCCGCTGCTTCTACCTGCGCACGGATGACGACGGCCTCACCTTCAGCAAGCCGGTGGAGATCACGGCGGCGTTTGACAAGTTCCGCCCCGAATACGACTGGAAGGTCCTCGCCACCGGCCCCGGTCACGGTATCCAGTTGAAGACCGGCCGGTTCGTCGTCCCCGTTTGGCTGTCGCTTGGCACTGGTGGCCACGCACACCGCCCCTCGGTCACGTCCGTGATTTATAGCGACGATCTCGGGCGCACTTGGTCGCGTGGGGAAATCGCCGGACCAAATGAAGGTGAGTGGAACATCCCGAACGAGACCTGTGCCGTGCAACTTGCTGACGGCCGCGTGCTGCTGAACATGCGCAGCGAGTCCAAGGCGAATCGCCGCCTGCTCACTACCAGCCGCGACGGCGCGACTGGCTGGAGCCGGCCGCAGTTCCACGACCAACTCCTGGAACCGATCTGCATGGCCAGCATGGTGCGCCTCAGCGAAGCACCCGCGAGGAACCGCCTGCTCTTTTCCAACCCGCACAACCTCGCCCGCACCGACGGCAAGGAAGCCCCGGGCAAAAGCCGCGACCGCAAAAAAGTCTCCGTGAAACTCAGCTACGACGAAGCTGCGACCTGGCCGGTGAGCAAAACCATCGAGCCGGATTTTAGCGGCTACAGCGACTTAGCTGTGGCCAGCGACGGAACGATTCTCCTCTTCTACGAACGCGGCAGCACGGACGGGAAGGATATCTACCGCACCGGCTT
>VHDH01000058.1 GCA_016871445.1 Verrucomicrobiota bacterium
GTATACGCCAAACTCAGCGGCGAAGTCATCGAAGTGAAGAAGATGCTATCCGCCTTCATCCGCAAACTCCGCACCGACCCCACGGACCGCTGACCGCCGGCCGCTGATAGCTAAATGCAAAAGCTCGCTGAAATTTCCATCCGCCGGCCGGTCTTTGGCACGATGATCGTGCTGGCGTTCGTGGTGGTGGGCATCGCGGGCTATCTCAAGCTCGGCGTGGACCGCTCGCCCCCGGTGGACATCCCCACAGTTTATGTCTCCACGCGGTTGCCCGGCGCGTCGCCGGTCGAAATGGAATCGCTCGTCTCGCAACCAGTCGAAGAACAGGTCAACACCGTCGAGGGTATCACCGAACTGCGCTCCATCTCCGGCATCGGCAGCTCGTTCGTCATCCTGCAATTTGACCTCCGTCGCAAAGTCTCCGAGGCTGTCGAGGACGTGCGGAATCGCGTCACCGGCCTGAGTGGCGAACTACCGCGAGACGCCGACCCGCCGCAGGTAACAAAGTTCGACACCGAACGCGGTGGGGTCATTTCCGTCTCGCTATCTGGTGACCGAACACGCCGTGAGCTGACTGAGCTCGCGGACAAGGTCGTTAAAGTGCAGCTCGAACGCGTGTTAGGCGTTGGCGAAGTGGAAATTCGCGGTGGCTTATCCCGCGCCATCAGCGTGTGGGTGGATCCCGACCGGTTGGCGGCTTACGGTTTGTCCATTACCGCCGTGCGCGAGGCCATTGTGCGGCAAAACGCAAATATTCCGGGTGGCAACGTCATCGCGCCTGTTCGGGAACTGACGCTCCGCACGGTCGGGCGGCTTACGGAGCCACGCGAGTTTAACGAACTTGTCGTCGCCACTGTGAACGGTTCACCCGTCCGCATCCGCGACCTAGGCCACGCAGAAGATGGCACGAAGGAGCAACGCTCCATCTCGCGTCTCAATGGTCGCCCGTCTGTCACGCTCGACGTGAAACGGCAGGCTGATGCAAACACCGTCGCCGTCATCGAGGGGGTGAAGAAAAAACTTCCCGGAATTCAGGCGCAGCTTCCGGCGGACATCAAGTTCGAGGTCATCGAAGACCAGTCGCGCTACATCTACGAGGCACTGCACGAAATCAACGTCCACCTCGTGCTGGGCAGCATCCTCGCGAGCCTTGTTGTCTTTGCGTTCATGCGGAGCTGGCGCTCGACGCTCATCGCGGCGGTGGCGATTCCTTGCTCGGTGATTTCGACCTTCGGCGTGATGTGGGCGCTGAACTTCACGCTCAACAGCGTCACGATGCTCGCGCTCGTGCTGATGGTCGGCATCGTGATTGATGACGCCATCGTGGTGCTGGAAAACATCTTCCGCTTCGTGGAAGAGAAGAAGATGCACCCGTTCGATGCCGCGCGGGAGGCGACGAAGGAAATCGGCACGGCGGTGCTGGCCACGACCCTGAGCCTCGTGGTGATTTTCGTGCCGGTGTCGTTCATGTCGAGCATCGCGGGGCGGTTTCTTTACCAGTTTGGCATCACGGCAGGTGTGGCAGTGATGGTGAGCTTGCTCGTGTCCTTCACGCTCACGCCGCTGATGAGCGCGCGCCTCTTCAACCTCGGTGAAGTCAGCAAGGCCGGGCACGGCGGGCCAAAATCGCGCGGTGGGTTCTACGGTTGGATGGAAGGTCTGTATCTGGCGGTGCTGGGCCTCTGCATGCGGCATCGGTTTCCAGTGTTGCTGCTCGCTCTGGCTACAATGGTGTCGTCTTACCCGCTTTACAACGCGCTGCGGCAGGAGTTCACGCCGGGCAACACGGACGAAGGCGAATTTGAAGTGGGCCTGACTGCGCGCGAGGGCACTAGTCTCATGCAAATGGATGAGGTCGCACTGCTGGTTGAACGCGAGTTGATGGCCATGCCGCAGCTTAGGCTTCTGCAAGGCGGCGTGGGCTCCAGCCGCCTCGGTGGCGCAAATTACGCGCGCTTCTATGTCCGGCTAGCGCCGCATAACGAGCGCGTCTTCATGTGGTCGCGCCTCCTTTCCACCCGGCCGCAGGATGCCTTCCAAAACAACTACTCACAGCGCGATGTAATTCAGGAGGTGCGCGGCCGGCTGCGGAAGATTCCCGGCGTGCGCGTTTCCGTGCGAGCCTCCTCCGGCTCCATCAGCTTAGGCGGACCGAACTATGAAATTGATTTTTCCATTCTCGGCCCCGACCTCGAATCGCTCTCACAGTATGCCGAGGAACTTCGCGCGCGTGCGCCGGAGCTGGGCTTGGCCGACGCGGACACCACGCTGAAGCTCGACAAGCCAGAGTTCCGCGTCGTGGTCAACCGCGAGCGCGCCGCTGCCCTCGGCGTAGCCGTCGAGGACATCGCCACCGCGCTCCGCATCATGGTGGGCGGGGATGACCGCGTCTCGCGCTTCCGCGACCCGGCAATGGGTGATGATTACGATGTGCAGCTTCGCCTCGCCGACGGCTCGCGCAATGATCGCGACACCATCGCGCGTCTTTACGTGCCACGCCGGAGTGGTGGGCTGGTGCGGCTCGACAACTTGGTGGACATCGTTGAGGGCCAGACGGCATCGCGCATTGACCGGCTCGACCGCCAGCGGCAGGTGAGCATCCGCGGTAGCATCGCGCCCGGCTATGCCTTGAAAGACCGGCTCGACGCGCTGAAAAAAGCCTTCGAGGAAATGAACCTGCCGGCCACCTACACCACGCAAGTCTCCGGTCGCGGTCGCGAATTGGAGCGCACCTTCTCCGAGTTCCTGTGGGCGTTCCTGCTCTCGGTCATCTTCATGTACATGATTCTCGCGTCGCAATACGAGAGCCTCGTCCACCCGTTCACCATCCTGCTTTCGCTGCCGCTCTCGCTGCCCTTCGCGCTCTTTTCGCTGTGGGTCACGAACAACACGCTCAACCTCTATTCCGCGCTCGGCCTGCTCGTGCTCTTCGGTGTGGTGAAGAAAAACGCCATCCTTCAAATCGACCACATGAACAATTTGCGCGCGCGCGGCTTCGACCGCCTGCAAGCTATCATGGATGGCAACCGCGACCGGCTGCGCCCCATCCTGATGACCACGCTCACGCTCGTCGTCGGCATGATTCCCCTCGCGCTTGGCACTGGGCCAGGAGCGGAAGAGCGCCGTGCGGTGGCCGTCGTCGTAATCGGCGGACAGACGCTCTGCCTGCTGCTCACCCTGCTCGTGACACCGGTGGTTTACTCCTACCTCGACGACGTCGCCCAACTCTTCCACCGCCGGCCCGCACCTGCCTCCGCTGAGCCGGTGCCGGTGAAGTGACGCTTCTCTCGTCGCTCCACACCGGAGCGTCGAGCCAAGTCAACCGCGCTTCACCCAATCGAAGAAGCCAAGTTTCTCCAGCTCAGCGCGCAGCGCGGCTTGTTGGTCTGCGTTCAAGCTGCCGTTCGGGAGGCGCGCCGGGCCCACGTCCACGCCGAGCATCTTCATCGTCGCCTTCGCCGCGCCTATGTAGCCGCGCGCGGCGAGCACGGCGATGGTCTGCACGCTGCGGAACTGCTCCTCGCGCGCGGTCTTCAAGTCGCCGGCGGCAAACGCCTTCATCAGCCGCACGTAAATCGGCGCGGCGAAGTTAAATGAGCTGCCCACTGCGCCGGTCGCGCCCAATGCCAGCGCGCCAAGCATGATTTCATCGAAGCCATACGGTAGGTCGAACGCGCCGCCCCGGAACGCGCGGCAGAGCTGGTATTCCATCAGGTTGTTGCTCGTGAATTTGATGCCCGCGAGGTTCGGGATGCGGTCGGCGGCTTGTGCGAGAAACTCAGACGGCGCAAGGTTGATGCCGGTGAGCAGCGGAATCTCGTAGTAGTAGAACGGCAGCTCCGGCGCGGCGGCGGCGATGTCGGCCATGCAGTCCACGAGCCGCGCGACGTTGCTCGGCTTGAAGTAGCTCGGGGCCAGGGCGGAGATGGCGACCGCGCCGAGCTGCTGAGCCTGCGCCGCGAGCACACGTGCGTCGGCGAGGCAGTTCGCGCCGACGTGAACGATGACTTTCAGTTTCGCGCCGCGCACAACATCCATCCAGCGCCCGGCCAACGCCCGGCGTTCCTCGAGTGTGAGCGAACTGCTTTCACCGGTCGTGCCACCGATGAAGGCGTAGCTGACGCCGTTGGCCGCGAGGTGCGCGGCCTGGGCTTCGACGGCTTTAAGGTTGAGCGAACCGTTCGCGTGGAACGGCGTGTGCGTGGCGGCTACGAGGCCGGTGAGGGATAGGTGTTTCATAGTTGGATTAACCGCGAAAGGGCGTAAGGGACACGGAGAAGAAGGTTTTTGAGCGGTGTTGGTTTTGTGCGCTTGGCGTTCTTTCGCGGCAAATCATTAGGCCGGTAATTGGGCCTGTTCCAGCCGTTGCCAGCAATACCAGAGCATGCGCGGCAGGTGGAACGGGCCTTTGTAAATCGTCCCCTTCGCGCGCGAGGAGATGCGGCCATCGCGGTGCAGGTAGCCGAACCACTCGCCGTGCTCGCGGTCGGGGAAGTGCGCGAAACTCCAGTGGTGAACCTGCTCGTGCATCCTGGCGAAGCGCGCCTCGCCGGTGAGTTGCCACGCGAGCAGCGTCGCGATGACGGCTTCATTGTGCGGCCACCAGAACTTCATGTCGTGCCAGTATTCCTGCACGGGCTTGCCGAAGAGGTCCGTGAAGTAGAGCAGGCCGCCGTGCTCGGTGTCCCAGCCGCGCGCCCACATCCAGTCGAGGATGGTCGCGCCGAGTTGGATGAGCCGCCGGTCTCCGCGCAGCGCGCCTTCGTGCATCACAAACCACGCGCACTCAATCGCGTGGCCGGGGTTGAGCGTGCGGCCATCGTGATGGTCAATCACGCTGCCGTCCGGCGCGACGCATTCCAGCAGCGCGCGGTGGTCCGGCTTGAGGAAGTCGCGCTCCATCTCGGCGATGCTGCGGTCAATCCACTCCGTGCAGGTGCGCCCGTTCACGGTCACGTCGCCGAGGTTCGCGCGCAGCTCCTGCGCCGTCGCGATGCCAATCAGGTGCGGGCCGATGCCTTTCATCGGGCGCGTGGCCTCGAACTTTGGCGGCATCACGCCCGGCGTGAAGCTGTGGTGCAGGTAGGTGGCGAAGAACTTCACCGCGTCCTCGGCGGCGCGGGCGTCGCCGGCGGCCTTGGCGAAGGCGGCATTCGCAATCGCGGCGAAGGATTCGCTGTAAACGTAGCGGCGCATCCGCAGCGGCGCGCCCTCGCGCGTGACGGTGAAGTAGAGCTTGCCGTCCGGCGCGGCGCAGTGCGCGCGGAGGAACTCGATGCAGGAACGCGACGCGGCAAGGAAGTCGGCGCGCTTCGGACTTCCCTCGCCCCCGTGGGGGGAGAGAACCAACGGCCCGCCAACTGCCGCGATTTCGGCCTCTGAACCCGGACGGACACCCCTCACCCCATCCCTCTCCCCCGGTGGGGGCGAGGGAGAAGAGGCCACAGTGTTCGCGAGCGTCGCAAACATCCACGCGGCGCGGCCTTGGAACCACACGCTTTTGTCCGTGTCGATGACACTGCCGTCGCGGTCAAGGCAGGTGAGGATGCCGCCGTGCTCGCGGTCGAGTCCGTGGCGCAGCCAGAACGGCATCACGTCGCCGAGCAGGGTGTCGCGGTAAAATGGCGCCAGTGCGACGCGGCCGTCGGGATCCGCAAGAGTAGATGATTCCGTCGCCATGCGAACGCCTTTAGCGTGACAGGCCTCAGGCTTGACGAAAAGCGCATCCCCTCGCATCTGGGTCTCTGGTAAGCCTCACAACCCAAAGGCCGTGCATGGCAACTTGAACCCGAACAGGCGAATTGCAGTTGCCGTGTCGCGGGAGAATTCATGGACGGCTACCATATGTCGCCGGCACAATTTCATAAACACAGTGTGAGTTAAGCCGCGACTGACCTGCGCGGGCGGCCCTGTCAGCCAAGGCTTGTCACTGCGTCACCGTTGGCTCAGGTCAAAATTGCCTTGGGCACTTGGCCATATACATCTGTGAGCCGGAAGTCGCGGCCGGCGTAGCGGTAGGTGAGCTTCTCGTGGTTCAGGCCGAGCAGGTGCAGGACCGTCGCGTGAAGGTCGTGGACGTGCATCTTGTCTTCGACGGCCTTCGCGCCGTAGTCGTCGGTGGAGCCGAAGGAGAAGCCGGGCTTCACCCCGCCGCCGGCGAGCCACATGGAGTAGCCTTTGGCGTTGTGACCGCGGCCGTCGGCGCTGCCGTTGGTGGGCGTGCGGCCAAACTCACCGCCCCAGATGACGAGGGTGTCCTTCAGCATGTCACGCTGCTTGAGGTCGGCGAGCAACGCAGCGATGGGTTGATCCACGGCAGCGCAACTGGAGGCGATGCGGTTCTTAAGACCGTTGTGATGATCCCAGCCTTGGTGGCAGACCTCGATGAAGCGCACGCCTGATTCAGCGAGGCGGCGGGCCATGAGGCATTGCTTGCCGAAGTTGTCCGTCGTGCCCTGACCGATGCCGTAGGCCTGCATGGTGGCGGCGGATTCCTTGCTGAGGTCCATGATCTTCGGCACTTCGCTCTGCATGCGGAAGGCGAGTTCGTAGCTCTCGATGATGCCTTCGACTTCGGCGTTCGCGCCGCCGTTGGCCAGCAGGTCGCGGTTCATGGACTGGACGAGGTCGAGCTGCGCGCGCTGGGCGGGGGCGGAGATTTCCGGGTTGTGCAGGTTGCCGATGCCTTGGCTGGTGCCGGTGTCGTTTTTGCGGGCCTTCTTGTCCACGGGGCCGGCGCTGGCGGGCGCATCCATGCGCGTGCCTTGGAAGGACGCGGGCAGGAAGGCGCTGCCATAATTCTGCGCGCCGCCGAGCGCGATGGGCGCGGCGATGGTGAGGTAGCCGGGCAGGTTCTGGTTCTCGGTGCCGAGGCCGTAGAGCGTCCATGCGCCGAGCGACGGGCGCACGAAACGCGCGCTGCCGGTGTGGAGCTGCACGAAGGCCTGCGGGTGGTTCGGGATGTCCGTGTGCATGCCGCGCAGGAGGCAGAGGTCGTCGGCGTGCGCAGCGACTTTCGGGAAGGCATCGGAAATCCACAGGCCGCTTTGGCCGCGTTGTTTGAACTCGGCGACGGGCGCGACGAGCTTGCCCTTGTCGCCCGCTTTCCCGGCGTCGGCGCCGAGCCTGGGCTTGTAGTCAAAAGTATCGAGGTGCGACGGCCCGCCCTGCATGGCGAGGAAGATGACGCGCTTGGCCCGCGCCGGGAAATGCGGGGCCTTCGGCAGCGTGGGGCTCTGGTAGCCGGCGGCTTGCGCGCTGAGGCCGGCGAAGGCGAGGTAGCCGAAGCCAGCCGAGACGGATTTCAACATGTCGCGGCGCGTGAGCGCGAGCGGCTGGAGGTTGCGGCAGTCGAAGGGGCGGTTGGTGTTCATAGGTTTACTTGATGTAACGGAACTCGGCGGAAGCAAACAGGGCTTGGCAGAAAGTGGTCAACGCGGCTTCGGGTGAACTGCCGCGTCCGGAGGCGTGAGTGTTCAGATAGCTTTCCGCACGCGTGAGCTCGGCGGCCGTCGGCGGACGCGAGAAGGCGAGTTGGTAGGCGGCGGTGATGCGTTCGCGCGGGTCGGCGCTGGTGCCTTGGAAACGCTTGGCGAAGGCCGCCGCGTTCTCGCGGATGAACGGGCTGTTCAACATGTAGAGCGCTTGCGATGGCACGGTGGTCACTTCGCGCGCCGCCACGACGAGGCTCGGCTCTGCGAAGTCGAAGAGGCCCAGCGCCTCCGGCAGCATCTCGCGCACGATGGGCAGATACACGCTGCGATGGCGTGAGTCGGACTTGAGTCCGGTGCGTGCGGCGCGCCCCAAGTCCGTGTCCGCCATGTTGCTGACGGCGGAGCCGGTGGCGGGCCGGGCATCCAGCCGGCCACTGACAGCGAGGATGCTGTCGCGAATGGATTCCGCATCGAGGCGGCGCTGGTTGGCACGCCAGAGCAGGTTGTTTTCCGGGTCAGCGGCGAAATTCTTCGCGTCCATCGCGCTCGCGAGCCGGTAAGTGCGGCTCAGGGCGACTTCGCGAATCAACTGCTTCACGGACCAGCCACTGGCGACCAATCGCGCGGCCAGGAAATCGAGCAGCTCGGGATGCGTGGGCCGCTCGCCGGTTGCGCCGAAGTTGTCCGAGGTGCTGACGAGGCCGTCACCGAAGAGATGCTGCCAGACGCGGTTGGCCATGACGCGGGCGGTTAGCGGGTTGGCGGGGTCGGTGAGCCAGTTCGCGAGTTCGAGGCGGCCGCTTTGGCCGGCGGCAATTTTCGCCGGGCCATCCGCGCCGAGCACGGTCACGAAGCCGCGCGGGATGACTGGCCCCTTCTCCTCCAACTCGCCGCGCACATAAATGGGGCAGTCGGCGGGTTTGCCGTCGAGCACGGCCATCGCGAACTCGCCGTTTGGCTCGCCCCCGGCCTTTGGTGCGGCGGGAGTTTCCGGATACTTGTCCGGCTTCTTGGCGGCTTTGGCGGGCTTGGGGGCGTTGCCTCCGCCCGCGCCGACGAAGCGTTCGTAGGCGGCGATCTTTTCCGCCTCGGTCATGTTTTTCAGGCGCGTGGCAGCTTTCGGGTTCTTTTCGGCGAACCGCTTAAGCGCCGCTTCCATCGCGGGGGTCAGTTTGGCGGGCGAAGTTTTCTCCGGCGTCTCGCTCTTAGCAGGGGCAGATGCGGCAAGCGCGGGCGCGGGCGAATACGACTTCACCAGCGAGACATGCGTGGAGGGTTGGCGGTTCTTGCCGTTGCCCGCGATGCCAAAGTGCGTCTCGGTGCTCTTGAAGATGCCGGCGACGGCGTAATAATCGCGCTGAGTGACTGGGTCGAACTTGTGGTCGTGGCAGCGCGCGCAGCTCACGGTCACCGCCATCACCGCGCGCGTGGTCACGTCAATCTGCTCGTCCACCTGCTCCATGATGAAGGCCTCGCGGTTGCGCTCGTTGAGGCCTTTGGGGCCAATGGCGAGGAAGCCAGTGGCGATGAGCAATTCGTTCCGCTGCGCCGCATCCTTCGCCGGCAAAAGGTCGCCCGCAACCTGTTCGCGGATGAAGCGGTCGTAGGGCTTGTCAGAGTTGAAGGCCGCGATGACGTAGTCGCGGTAACGCCACGCTTCGGGGAAGGCGAAATTGCGCTCCTTGCCGCTCGACTCCGCGTAGCGCGCCACGTCCAGCCAATGCCGGCCCCAGCGCTCGCCGAAGTGGGGGGAGGCGAGCAGTTTGTCTACGAGTCGGGCGATTGCCAATTGCCGATGGCCAGAAGCTGATTCGTAATCTTTCACAAACGCCGCGACCTCCTCTGGCGTGGGCGGGAGGCCGATGAGGTCGAAGTAAAGGCGTCGCGCCAAGGTGGCCGCGTCGGCGTCTCCAACGGGCTTGAGCTGCTTCTCCTCCAGCTTGCGGAGGATGAAGCGGTCCACATCTGTGGCGCTCCATTTCGCGTCCTTCGGCTGCGGGACGCCAACGGGCTTCACGGGCTGGAACGACCAGAAATTCTTTCCCTCGGCAAGGGTGGGCTTGGTCGTGACCTTGGCCTTGCTGTCGCGCGGGTCGGGCGCGCCCATGAGCACCCACTTCTCAAAGTCGGCGATCACCTCGGGAGACAGCCGCTCCTTCGGTGGCATCATTTGGTCCTTCTTGTCGCTGCGCAAAGCGGCGATCAGCAGGCTGCCGCTGAGATTGCCGGGTTCGATCGCGTGCCCCGACGAGCCGCCCGCGCGCAAACCCTCGCGCGTGTCCAGCAGCAGGCCGCCCTTGACCTTCTCGGCCTCGGCGGAGTGGCACTGGTAGCACTTGGCCACGAGCACGGGGCGGATTTTCTTTTCGAAGAACGCGAGCTGGTCCGGAGAAATCTTCTCCAGCGGTTTGTCAGCGGCGGAGCCGACGACGGCGAGAGCAAGCAGGCCGGCAGAAAAAAGTCGTTGCAACATGGTTTCGACACTCCGCCACGGGCGACGCGAGGATGTCGTATAGACGTAGGCCCTGGTGGAGAAGGTTACCAGCAGACCCAAAATACGCTTGTTCTCGTTCATCTGAGGGATGATGGAGTTGGTAAGAAAAGGATGCCTATTCCCAAGGCGCTAGCGCCGCAGCTTGCGGTCAATCAACGCTTCGCCGGTGGGTGGGAAGATGGGTATCTGCAATCCGCCGGACGCGCCGAGTTCTGCGAAGAGTTGGGCCCGCAGCTTCTCCACGTGTGTGGCGAAGGCGGGCACATTAATCAGGTTGTGCCGTTCGTGCGGATCGGTCTGCAAGTCGTGGAGGCTGTCGTGGTCCCAGATGCCTTGATAGGCGATGTATTTCCAGCGGTCCGTGCGGATCGCGAGGGTGGTGGGCGTTGCTGGGAAATTCCATTCCCAGTAATACTCGTAAAGGATGTGGTCGCGCCACGGCGTGGCACGGCCTTGCAGCAGCGGCCAGAAGGAGCGGCCGTCCATGCGGGGAGCGTCGGCTGGCGCGCTCACGCCCGCGGCCTCGAGCAGCGAGGGCGCGAGGTCAAGGTTCTGCACCATCTGCGTGACGACAATGCCGGACTTGATCGCGCCGGGCGCCCACGCCAGCAGCGGCACGCGGATGCTCGTCTCAAATGCGTCGCGCTTGTCGTAGAAGCCGTGCTCGCCGAGGGCGAAGCCATTGTCCCCCATGTAAACCACCAGTGTGCTTTCCTTTAGCCCGGCAGCCTCGACGGCCTTCAGCACGCGCCCGACATTCTCGTCCACGGTGTGCACGGCTTCGGCATAACGCCGGTAGAGATTCTCGAAGGACGGCACGGGATCGTTGTCGAAGCGGCCCGTCTCCATGTGATCCACGCCATGGATGCCGTAACGGCGCTCGCGGACCCATCGGGGTTGCGTGGCGTAGTTGGCCTCAGTGTTCGCCATCGTCGCCGGATAAGGCACGGGGAACTTGTCGTAGCGGCCCTTGTGCCGGGGCGCGGGCTCGAAGGGGTAATGCGGAGCCTTGAGCGAGAGGTAGAGGAAAAAGCGTTGGTGGCGCTGTTGCTCGAGCCACTCCAGTGCGAGGTCGGTGAGGACGTCCGTGCTGTAGCCCTTGAAGTTCCGGCGCGTGCCGTTCACGTTCAGCGTCGGGTCGAAGTAGTCACCCTGCCCGCGAAATGCCGCCCAGTGCTCGAAGCCCGGCCGGGGCGCATCGCTGTCGTGGCCCATGTGCCATTTGCCGAAAAATGCGGTCCGGTAGCCTGCTGCCCGCAGATACTCGGGGAAGAAGCGGATGCCCGGTGGCTCGGGCCGTTGGTTGTCCACCACCCGATGCCGGTGCATATATTGGCCGGTAAGAATCGAGGCGCGGCTCGGCGAGCAAAGCGACGTGCTGACGAAGGCGTTGCGCAGGTGCGCGCCCTCCTGTGCCAGGCGGTTCAGATGCGGTGTCTCGAGGAAACGCGGAGCCTCGGGCATGAAGCCCAGGAAATCCCAGCGATGATCATCGCTCAGAATGAAGATGATGTTTCGCGGGGCGGCAAACGCGCCTGCTGTCGTGAGCAGCGCGAGGGCGAAGGAAAGCAGTGTTTTCATGGCCTTGGCGGCGATCCTAGCGCGGCGGGTGAGACAAGTCACCACGCGATGGACAAGTCCACGCTCATTGCGCCGCCTTCGCCTTCGCGTCGAGTTCGGCGAGCTTGAGCCGGACGCTGACGATGTAGGGAGCTTCGTTCGTGGTCCAGTGGCCGTAGGTCGTCGTCACGATGGTCGCGTCGGGCAGGACTTCGACGCCGGGATAGGCGCAGTCGGAACCTTTGGTGTTGTCCATGAGGCGGACGTGGTATTGGCCGGGCTTGCCGGTGGCGAGGTCGTCGTAGCGGCCTACCCACGCGACCCAGTCGCCGGCGAAGGGCGTTTCTTTCCCGCGCGGCGCGAGGCTGCGGAAGGAGACGAAGAGCCGGCCGTCGGGCAGATACTTGCCGGTGTGGCGGTCGCCGTTGAGCGGGTCGGGCATTTCGCGCGGCGCGGTCCAGGTCACGCCCTCGTCGCGGCTGAAGATGATGTGGGAGTTCTTGCTTCGGGAATTCTCGCGGAGCAGCACGGCGATTTCCCGGCCGTCGGGCGAACGGATGAAGCCGGGTTCGCAGAGGTGGACCTTGGTGTCTTGCTGCACGACTTCGGGCGCGGACCACGTCAGGCCGCCGTCGCGCGAGAAGGTCTTGAAGAGCTTGAACTCGACGGGCTTGGCCGGCGCGGGCTTGGCGGTGAAGAACCGGCCGTCGTCGTGGAACATCGCGAGGTGGTGGCCCGGTGTCTTCAGCGGCTCGGTGAAACCCATCACCACGATGCCGCCCCAGTCGCCGACCGGCTTCAACTCGCTCCAAGTCCTGCCGTCGTCCTCACTCACGGCGAGACGCGCGGGATAGAGGCCGCTCCACATGATGAGCCGCTTCTTGCCGGCGGCATCCACGACGCGGTGCAATGTGGGCACTTCCTTGCTCGTGGCCCAGCTCGCGGGTGTGGGCAGGCGGTCGCTCCACGTCAGCCCGCCGTCGGTGCTGCGCTTATAGACGATGCCACCGCGCCCGTGGCCCTTGGGATAAACCGTGAGCATCGTCCTGCCGTCTTCGAGCAGCACCGTGGTCGGGTGGCCGAGATACTGGCCGGCCTCGCGGTCCACGATGACCTGCCGGTGCTTTTCGGCGGCGAGGTCAATGGTGGGGACGGGGAATGGCGCGGCGGGTGGTTCAGCGGCTGAGGCGAGGACGGCGGTGCAGAAAACGAGAACCAATCGCGAAGTTGCTTTCATACGGGACGCCAGACAGAGACGGGGAAGCACACCTCACTTCGCCACAAGAATGAAGCGGCCAGTGGCATCAATGTGCCACGCAGCAGGATGATCGTGTGGTGCCGTTTCATGATGGTTGTGAATCTCGCGTTGTTGGTAGTAACGGCACGGCGCGAGCCGTCCGGTGGTTTGCATGGAGACTCGGTGCAGTCCGAAGTTAGGCTCTGGTGCGGGCAGTTCAAGCCTGTTGACAGGGTGTCCGCGCGTTACTTGCCCGATGGCGGCAAAACGGCTGGAGCCTTGCCGGCCTTGAGCCACTCGGGGGCAAACTTGAGGAAGGCGATTTGCTCGTAGGTCTGTTTCTCGCCGCACTCAATGAGGATGCCGACCAACCCGCCTGGCAGCCGCACCATCGCGGTGTAGGCGCTCGGGCCGCTCCAGAGCTGCTGCGCGTGCGGCCAGGTGCGGCCGCTGTCTTCACTGATCCACGCATGGACGCCGACGCGACCGGGCGTGATCGGGTGCGCGAAAATCCAGTCGAACTGGCCGGTTGAGCCGGAGCGGAAGCAGCGGTAGATGCAGCCTTGGCACTTGTTTTCCACGAGCGATGCCAAGCCCTCGGCTGGCTGCCACGAGGTGCCCCGGTCGCGGCTGATGACTTGCGTGCGGAAGCCGCCGAAGCCTGCGATGGTCCGGGCGTTCATCAACAGTGTGCGGCTGTCGAGTTCGATGACTTGCGGCTCGCTGGTATTGTCCGCTGCGATGCCGCCGAGCTGCCACGTCGCGCCGTGGTCATCCGAGTAGAGGCTGTGCGTGCGATATGTGCCGCCCGCGCTGTGGTAGCTCGGGATCAGAAGGCGGTCGGGTTGATTCCCGCCGCGCAGATAAAGGCCCGCGCCCGGCCCCGTGCCATACCAACCCCAATCTGACCTGCGGGCAGTGGCGGAAATGTCCTTTGGCTCGGCCCAAGTTGCCCCATCGTCATCACTGTGCGAAATCCAAACGGTCGTGCCCGGGGCCTTGCCCGCGACGATATCCGCCTCCACGTCCGCGCCCCGGCTGCGCGTGAGCGCGAGCCAAAGCCGGCCGGTGGATTCATCGCGCACGATGCACGGGTTGCCACACGTGTCCGCGCCAAGGTTGGCGACGACTTGCATCGGCTGCCACGTCTGTCCGAGGTCAAAACTTCGGCGCAACACGATGTCAATGTCGCCGGTCAAACCGCGCCCGCCCACGCGCCCTTCGGCGAAGGCCAACAGCGGCTTCTTCGGAGCCCACCAAATCGCCGGGATGCGATAGCGCGGGTAGCCCTCGCCGGACTTGAACGGCAGGGTGTAATGGAGCGCTTGCTGGGTTTGCGCTTGAACATCACCAGCCAGCCCCGGCAACAGTGACGCGAGCGCGGCAACGAACCACAACCGAGGAAGCGTGTGCATGAGGCGGCCGGGAACCACCCCGTCGACTTACGGCGCGAGTTTCAGCGTGAGGCCGGCGAGCGGCTTGCCGGCGGCGTCGGTGAAGCGCAGACAGCCCTGCCAGTTGTTGTTCTCGTTGATGACCTTGAAGACCACGACGTTGACGCCTGCCTTGAGCGTGAGGCCGGTGGCCTTGTCCGTGTCCGGATCGAGCGTGCGGGTCTCGGTGAACTTCAGGACTTCCTTGCCGTTGAGCCAGACTTTGGCTTGGTCGTTGCTGCCCATGAGCAACTGCGCGCCGGTGACTTCCTTGGGCGCGACGACGTAGGCGACGGCGTAGGCGGTGACGTTCTCGTTCGCGCCGCCGAGGATTTCGTTCACGTCGAAGAAGTAGTCCTTGGTCTTGATGGCGCGCCATTTCAGTTCCTTGGGGCCGACCTTGACTGCGTCACCGGCCTTGGGTTTGAGCGCGGCCTCGTTGGGCACCTGTGGCTTGTCGATTTCGTCGGCTCCGGCGTTCTCCGAGGCCAACTGGATGGGCGCGAGCAGCAGCCAGTCGCGGATGAAGCCCTTGTCATCGGGCTTGAGCGGCGCGTCGGCGGCGGAGGCAAGGAACGCAGCGGGTAACGCGGTGGCAATGAGAATACGGATTAGGAGTTGGCGGACGAGTGCTTTCATGGTTGCAGACTGATTAGTAGAGGGCGGTTAGTCAATGCCGCATTGAGTGCGCCGCCGAAGCTCAGTAGTCCGCGATGGAGCCGTCCTTGAGCCGGCCGCGCGTGGGCCACTCGGGCTTGGCGGGCGTCCGGCTCCATCCCGCGCCGTCGCGCGCTGCAAACCACCGACCCAGTCACACCGCCGCCCGCCACATTTGCGGCGTCCACGTGCCAGTCTGCCAGCCATCCGTGGTGGTAAACTCCCGCACCGTCAGCCCGTCGCCACGCACTTCCACATGGAAAAACGCCTGCGCCGGGCCGCTGAAGTGCGCTCCGTTGTCCACGTTGAAGACGGCCACGCCTTCCGTCGCCTTGATGGATGCGCCGTCCCAGCGGAACACGTTTCGGAAGTGCGTGTGGCCGTAGAAAATCGCCGTGCGCCGGCCCTTGATGGCCGCGTGAAACGCCGCTACGTCCGCCGGGTCCCATTCCCACTTGGTGTAGTCCGTGTCGGGCTTTGCGACGGTGTAGCGCGCCATGTCCACGTGGTGCATGAGCACGAGCGGTTGGTCTTTCGGCGTGTTGGCCAGGTCTTCGAGCAGGAACGCGAGGCTGTCGCTCGCCGCGTAGCGCCGCTTGCGGTCCACGCTCCGGTCCGTGCCGACGATGAGTCCGAGCGTGGCGAAGTGGACGCCGCCCCAGTCCCACGACGCGTGCAGGCCGTTCTTGCTGATGGCCTTCAAGTTCTTCCGCGCCCGCTGCCGTGCCACCATCTGCTCAATGGCATGCCCCACGCCGTGCGGCGAGTCGTGGTTGCCGGGGATTTCGAACACAGGAAACTTCAGCCGCCCCTCGCTGCCGGTGAGTCCGTATTCCGCCGCGAAAGCCGCCCACTCCGTGCGCTGCATCACCTCGTGCGCCGGACCGCCCTTGTCGCCGGTGTCAATCACGTCGCCCGTGTGCAATACGCCCATCGGCACCGGCACCGTGCCGCCGCCCACGGCTGCGGAGAACTCCGTGCCGGGCAGGCGGTTGAGCGTGTCCACGAGTCGACGGTTGTAGCTCGCGGAGTTGGCGTCGAGTTGGCCGGGCTGATTTTTGTCGGCGAAGTAATGTGTGTCACTGACGACGAAGAAGCTGGTGAGTGCCGGGCTTGCAGCGCGGACGGGAAGCACGACTCCCGCAGCCGTGGCCCCGAGCGCGGCGAGGAACCGGCGACGGGAGGAGCTGATTGAGGTTTCGTGGGTCAGGCGCTTGGTGGTCATGCCCGCAGCCTGTCGTGTCCCGCCGTGTGTGACAAGCCCCGTGCCGGCGATCTGCAGTCGCCGTCGGGCACGCCCGCTTGGTAGTAGGCTCTCAACCTGCGATTCGCTTCAGTTGGCGGTTGCAAATCGCCGGTGCAGGTCACGCTATCGCCCGCCACACATGCGGCCTACAGGGAATCCCGGCTTGTTTTGCCCAGCCGGTTCCTCGACGCTTAGGCAGCCAGTGAGCATGAGCCAACGCGCCCTTGTCATCGTGCCGACTTACAACGAGCGGGAAAACCTTCCCCCGCTGGCCGAACGCATCCTCAAGATGCCCGCACTCGTGGATCTGTTGGTGGTGGACGACAATTCCCCTGACGGCACCGGCAAGCTCGCAGACGAACTTGCCGCGCAGCATCCGTCCATCCACGTCTTGCACCGCGCGGAGAAGAACGGCCTCGGACGGGCTTACATCGCCGGGTTCAAGTGGGCACTAGAGCGCGACTACGAGTTCATCATGGAGATGGACGGCGACTTTTCTCACAACCCAGACGACATCCCCAAGTTCCTCGCCGCCGCACAGTCCGCCGACCTTGTCATCGGCTCGCGCTACTGCAACGGCATCCGCGTGATCAATTGGCCGCTGAACCGCCTCGTGCTCTCGCTGGGCGCGGCGAAGTATGTGCGCATCATCACCGGCCTGCCGTTGAGCGATCCTACTGGTGGCTTCAAGTGCTTCCGCCGCGCCACGCTGCAGGCGCTCGGCCTCGATACCGTGCAGTCGAACGGATACAGCTTTCAGATCGAGATGTCGCACCGCGTCTGGCGGCAGGGCATGACCATCGCCGAGGTGCCCATCATTTTCACCGATCGCTTTCAGGGAAACTCGAAGATGTCCAAGGGCATCGTCAAAGAGGCCCTGCTCATGGTGTGGAAGCTCTGGTTTCAGAACGGGCTGCGGCGGAAGCCAAGGAAGCGCGAGCAGCAACCAACAATTTTCCCACCTCAGCGGTCCGGCTAAACCAGTCAGCCAGGCGCTAGGCAGCAATGACCTTTACGCTCGCGGCCACAGCCGCACCCACACGCGCAAGGGCGACTCGATGAGAATTTCCCGCAGCAGAGCCTCCATGCTCGCAGCCTTTGGCTCTTCAAGTCGTGCACACAGCCCAAGCGACGCGAGAAACACCAACGCTGACAGCGCGAAGAACAGGCTATAGCGGTTGAGGGCGAAGCCTTGCCACGCCACATCCAGCCCGCGCAGCCCGTCGATCAGCACGCCCCACAAGATGGGCGAGAGCCCCATCACAAGGCTGCCCACGACCGAGAACAGCGCGAAGAAATGGTCCCGGCCCATCGGTGGAATGATGGCCATCGCGAGCCGCACGTTGGCCATGCTCACCAGCGCAGCGGTCAGGCCCATGAGGAATTGTAGCCCGAGCAGCACCGGCAAGGTGGGTTGAAGTACCCGGCCCGCCAGTGCGCCCCAACCACCCACGATTATCAGCCATAGCGCCATGCAGAACATCATAACCGGCCGGCTACCAAGCCGGTCCAAGCGCGGCCCCAGCAACCACAGGCTGCTCAACCCACCGAGGTACGCTGCAGAACTAATCAGAAGCACCCGGCCTTCGCTGAGGCCTGCCTCTGTTTTGAGCCAGGCGGTGGTGAATGCACCCAGCCCGCCCACCGCCAGCGGCCAAGCGACATTCACCCGGAGCAGCTTACGAAATGGCGGGTGCTGCGAGATGGCCCGCCACGGCACGGGCTCGTTGGAATTGCTCCGCGCCGCTGCTGGGACTTCCACGTCCGGAATGCGCTTGAGAAAGACCAGACTCAGGCCGCCCATAGCGGCGCTGAAGCCAAAAAGCGCGGTGAACTGCCACGCTGCCGGGGCATCGCCCAAGGCCAGCGCCGCCAGCACAATGACCATGAAACTGCCAAGATTCACGCAAGCAGCGTCACGCGCGAGGTAGCGGCCGCGCACCCCTTCAGGCACGAGCGTAGTGATCCACGGCAGCCACGCGCAGCTCGAGATACCGCGCGAGAGGTTGAAAGCGAAGAGTGCCAGTAACACCAGCGCAAGCCGGGCCGTGGCGTCCAACGCGCTCAGCAGCGGCACCACGCCCAGCGCGGCGATGAACACCACGCGCAGCCCCCAGCCCGCATACACGAACCGCTTGTAACCAATCCGCCCCAAGTGGCTGGCCGCCGGGATCTGGAAGATGACCAGCAATGGCATCATTCCAGCGATAATGCCCAGCACCGTAGCACTGGCACCGAGGGTCTTCGCGTAAAGAATCATCGGGCTGCCGACCACGATGGGAAACGACAGCGCGTTGAACGTGGCGAACCAAAGTGCTTGGTTCAGCCCTGATGGCAGTTGGACGGGGTCGGATGGGCTGGCGACAGGCGCACTCAAGGGCCGCATTGGATGGCACGCGCTTTGATGAGACAAGCGCCGAAAAAGGAGTTCCTCTAAATCACGCGCGGGCGA
>VHDH01000059.1 GCA_016871445.1 Verrucomicrobiota bacterium
TTTATGCCAGCAAGGCGTGGATCGAAAGCAGGGGCGAGGATCGCTACCGCCGCGGCCTCTACACGTTCGCGAAACGCTCCACGCCCTACGCGATGTTCAACACCTTTGACGGCCCGAGCGGCGAGGCCTGCGTCGCCCGCCGCGATGTCTCGAACACGCCGCTCCAGGCGCTCACGCTGCTCAACGACACCGTCATCCTCGAAGCCGCGCAGGCCCTCGGTAAGCAGCTCGCCGCGCAGACCGGCAGCGTGGAGAACCGAGTGGAAAACCTCTTCCGCCGCTGCGTCACGCGCCCGCCCTCCGCCGAGGAACGCGCCCAACTCGTGAAGTTTTACGAAACCCAGCGCGTCCGCTTCGCCGCCGGTGAATTGAAAGCCGCCGACTTCGCCGGCAAAGGCGACGGCGACGCCAACGACCGCGCCGCGTGGACCGCCCTCGCCCGTGCGCTGCTGAACCTTGACGAGATGATTTCAAAAAGCTGAACCATGACCTCGCTCCAAGAACATTGCCTCGCCGTCACGCGCCGACACTTCTTTCGCAACTGCGGTGTCGGCCTCGGCAAGCTCGCGCTCGCGGGCCTGCTCACGGACGCCTTCGACCGTCGTGCGGGCGCGGCGCCGGCAAATCCATTTCCCATCAAGCCGCCGCACTTCGCGCCAAAGGCCAAGCGTGTCATTCACCTGTTCATGGCTGGCGCGCCGAGCCAGTTGGAATTGTTCGACTATAAGCCCAAGCTCGCGGAACTCGAGGGCAAGCCCATTCCGCCCGAGGTCATCGGCGGCCAGCGCTACGCGTTTATTCGGTCAGATGCGGCAGTGCTGGGGCCGCGTTTCAAGTTCGCCAAGCACGGCCAGTGCGGCGCGGAGTTGGGCGAAACGTTGCCGCACCTCGCACGGATTGTGGACGACATCGCCATCGTGAAGTCCATGCGCACGGACCAGTTCAACCACGCGCCCGCGCAGATTTTCTTCAACACCGGTTTTGGCCAGCCGGGCCGGCCCAGCATGGGCTCGTGGGTGCTCTACGGCCTCGGCGCAGAGACGAGCGACCTGCCGGCGTTTGTGGTGATGAGCACGGGCAGCGGCATCAGCGGCGGCTCGGCGTGCTGGTCCAGCGGAATGCTCCCCGGCGTTTACACCGGCGTGCGCTTCCGCAACCAGGGCGACCCGATTCTCAACGTCTCCAACCCGCCGGGCGCGGACGCGCAGTTGCAGCGCGACTCGTTGGACTTGATTGGCAGCCTCAACCAACGCCGACTCGCGCTCGACGGCGACCCGGAAATCGCCACGCGCATTGCCGCGTATGAAATGGCCTTCCGCCTCCAGACCAGCGCGCCGGACCTGATGGACTTGCGCGGCGAGAGCAAGGCCACGCTCGACCTCTACGGCTGCGACCCCGCCAAGCCCTCCTTCGCGCGCTCGTGCCTGCTGGCGCGGCGGATGGTCGAGCGCGGCGTGCGCTTCATCAATATTTACAACGAAGGCTGGGACGCGCATACGAACGTCGAGGGCAATGTCCGCAACAACTGCAAGACCACCGACCAAGCCAGTGCCGCGCTCGTGACGGACCTCAAGCAACGCGGCCTGCTCGACGACACGCTCGTCATCTGGGGCGGCGAGTTCGGCCGCACGCCGATGGTGGAGTCCAACGCCGCGCTCGGCCGCAGCCTCGGGCGCGACCATCATCCGCAAGCGTTCTCGATGTGGCTGGCGGGCGGCGGCGTGAAGCCCGGCCTCACCTACGGCGCAACCGACGAGCTTGGTTTTCACATCGTGGAAAACCCTGTCCACGTCCGCGACTTGCAAGCCACCATCCTGCACCAACTCGGCCTCGACCACGAACGCCTCACCGTCCGCTTTCAAGGCCTTGATCTGCGGCTCACCGGCGTGGAGCACTGCGAAGTGGTGAAGGGGATATTGGGTTAACGCGGGCTGACCGGATGGTGGCGTTCGCCGTTGACAGACTACTTCTGAGCCCGCTGAATGAGTGGGACAACCGAATCGTTTCAGCAATTATCATTATGAAGCTTCCCTCCGCCCTGTTTTCACCCCTCGCCAGCGCGCTAATCGCGCTCCCCGTCTTCGCCGCCGACGAAGCGGGCTTCAAGCCAATCTTCAATGGCAAGGATCTCACGGGCTGGGAGGGCAACCCCAAGCTGTGGTCTGTGAAAGATGGCGCAATCACTGGTATCACCCCGCCTAGCGAGAAGGATCCCAAGAAGGGTGCCATCACACATAACACGTTTCTCGTGAACAAAGATTTGAACCTCAAGGATTTCGAGCTGCGCCTCAGCTACCGCATCGTCAATGGCAATTCCGGCATCCAGTATCGCAGCAAGGTAGCCTCCCAAGGCGAATGGGGTCCCATCGTTAGCGGGTATCAGGCGGACTTCGAGGCGGGCAAGACTTACAGCGGCATTCTTTACGAGGAAAAGGGCCGCGGCATCCTCGCCAAACGCGGCGAGAAAACCACCGTCAAGGAAGTTGAAGGCAAGACCAAAGTCGAGGTTGCCGGTTCGGTCGGCAAGTCCGAGGACATTCAAGCCAAGATCAAGAACGAGGACTGGAACGACTACGTGGTCATCGCTAAAGGCAACCACCTGCAGCATTTCATCAATGGGATGCAGACGGTGGACGTGATTGACGAGGGCGGTGCGAAGGCCGCGAAGGAAGGCGTCCTTGCCCTACAAATCCACGTTGGCCCGCCGATGACGGTTCAATTCAAGAACCTCCGGATCAAGGAACTCAAGTAGTTCCCGGGTCTCGCCTTTGCAGAGCGCGTCGCAAGGCGCGCTCTTTTTTTGGCTATCATTTCGTTACGTTGATCCCGTGGACATCGCCGCCCATGTCGCCAGCCTCCGCGCTCGCATCGCTACCGCATGCAACCGCGTTGGCCGCGATCCCGCTTCCGTCACGCTCATGGGTGTGAGCAAGAAGCAGTCACCTGAGGCCGTCCGTGCCGCGCTGGACGCTGGCGTAACGTGTTTCGGCGAAAACCGCGTGCAAGAGGCGAAGGCCAAGATCCCGCTGTGTCCCGGCCGGGCCCGTTGGCAGATGATCGGTCACCTGCAATCCAACAAGTGCCGCGATGCCGTCGCCCTCTTCAGCATGGTTCAATGCGTGGACAGTCTCGTGCTGGCGCAGGAGCTAAACCGTCAGTGCGAAAAAGCCGCGAAGACCCTGCCCATCCTGCTCGAAGTGAACGTGGCGGGAGAGGCCAGCAAGTTCGGTTACCGGCCCCCTGCCCTGTTGAGTGAGTTCAAGGCGGTCGCCGCACTGCCCCGGCTGGAAGTCCACGGGCTGATGACCATCGCGCCGTACACCCCAACGCCCGAGCGGGTGCGGCCCGTATTTCGCTGTTTGCGCGAACTCCGGACGGAATGTGAGCAACTCCTCGGCGCGCCGCTGCCGGTGTTGAGCATGGGAATGAGCGGCGACTTCGAGGTGGCTGTCGAAGAAGGCGCTACCCTCGTGCGCATCGGCACCGCGCTGTTTGGTGAACGCCCAAAGAAAGCTGAAACCGAGACGGAGACCTGAATCGCAAACCACCAATTAAAGCCGTGTCGCGCTTACCCCGAGGCAACGAGCCGCACTTGAGCACTGATTGCAAGAATCTGGTTTTGTGTTCTCTCGGATTTGTCTTTTCGACTTGTCCCTCGGCGCGCTTTGAGCCTCTGCGTCTTTGTGGTGAATTACCGTCGCCGCAGTTTTTCCTCCGCTCGCGTTGGCGATATCGATTATGCTCACTGCGCGCATGAAGACCCTTTACCTCGACGTGTTCAGCGGCCTGAGCGGCGACATGTTTATTGGCGCGCTATTGGACTTGGGCGTGGATTTCCGTCAGCTCGAATACGGCCTGGCGAAACTGAACCTCGACGGCTACCGGCTGGAGCACCGACGCGCGGCCAAGCACGGCATCGAGGGCGTGAAGTTTGACGTTCATCTCACGGAGCATGCCACCCACAACCCGCAGGGAGATCATTCGCACAGCCACGGCCCCAGTGATCACGCGCACTCGCATTCGCACGGGTCGGGCGAAGGCGATCATGCCCACGACGGCAGCCGCAACTTTGCACAGATCAAAGTGCTCATTGGCGCCAGCGCGCTTTCGGAGTGGGTGAAGGAAAAGTCCCTCGCCGTGTTCCAGCGCATTGCGGTGGCAGAGGGAAAGATTCACGGAATGCCACCGGAGGAAGTTCAATTCCACGAAGTCGGCGCGGTGGACTCCATCGTGGACATCGTGGGTGGTTGCCTCGCGCTTGAACTGCTTGGCAAGCCTCGCGTGTTTGCGTCCGCCGTGGTCGAAGGAACCGGCTGGGTACGCTGTGCACATGGCCGGATGCCACTGCCCGCCCCCGCCACGCTAGAAATTTTAGGCGCGCGCGGAGTGGCTATTTCGCAATGCGAGGAGCCGCGGGAGCTGATCACGCCTACAGGAGCAGCACTACTCGCGGAATTGGCAGAAAGTTTTGGGCCGTTAAACGGAATGGCGGTGGAACGCGTCGGCTACGGCGTTGGCACGCGGGACAATGACACGCGGCCAAACGTGGTGCGAGCAGCGCTCGGCAAGCTGGCGGCCGGAAGTAATCAGGGTTCTGTGATGAGGATTCAGTCGGAACCAGCTTTACCCTCACCGACGCAAGATTGGGATACCGATACCATCGCAATACTCGAGACAAACTTGGACGACATAAACGCGGAGCTGCTTGGCGCGTTTGTTGAGCGGGCGCTAGGCGAGGGTGCATTGGACGTGTTCCACACTCCGATCCAAATGAAGAAAAACCGCCCGGGTGTGCTACTTACAGTGCTTTGCACCATGGAAGAGGCAGACAAGTTTGCCGCGCTAATGTTGCGCGAGACGACGGCCTTTGGCATCCGCCAAACCCTGGCTGAGCGCCGAAAGCTCAAGCGCGAGTTTCTCACCGTAAAGCTTCCCCAGGGCGATGTGACTGTGAAGCTCGGCAAGTTGGACGGGGCCGTCGTGCAGGTAGCGCCGGAGTTCGAATCGTGCAGGCAACTTTCGGTAAAGACCGGTTTACCACTCAAGGCCATCTACGAAGCAGCGCTGTCTGCCGCGCGCGCTCAACTTGGATAAGTGGTGCATCTGGCCGACGAAGCTTGCAGTCGCACCAAATTCTTGGCACGAAGCCGCCCACTACCTTTTTGGCTTTAGGGGAACCGGATTTGGCAAAAATCGGATGGTTCAAGGCAAAGTCGCATCCACCGGTGCCAACTTGTCTTTCTCCTCGCCGCCTTGCACCAGTAGCATCAGCTCTTCGTCCTTCAGTTGTCTGAACACTTTCGGCGCGTCCCGCTTTTGCAGGGTCAGGTCGCGCACGCCATCGGCTTGGCAGCAAAACAACTTCGCAAAGCCCTTGTAAACGCGCGGTGCACCGACTATTCGACGCCAACCAGCAAACCGGGCGGTATCACTTTGAAGGCCACGCCGCTCCAGCACCAGAAAGCTGTAAGGCAAACTGCGCAGATCAAGGCCTATCCTTTGCCCAAACCGTACCCAGTCCGAATCGGCCTGCAGACCCGGCGGCGGGGCAGCAAAGTTATGACACCAATGTCGCTCATTGCTGGTGGTGAGCAGACCGCAGGTCTCACCATGCGTGCAGGGCGCGATGACTTCAAACTCGTCGCGAAGCCGCTCGCGCATCGCGATGAGCGCCCGGCTTTCCGCGTGGGCACCGGGCTCGACCCACAGCACTGCATCCGCACGGCGAGCGAGTTGCAGCACGCTCTCCCGCGCCGCATCCGGCAATTCGTTCAGCACATGGCTCAAGACCAGCGTGCCAATGTTACCTTGCTCGGGCAAACCTCGGGCCACAGAAAGTTGAGGAAAGGCAGCCTTCGCGCGCGCGGTGGCGAAATCCATGGCTAATGGAGAGTGATCATAAACGTGAAGCGCGGTGAACTTCTCCAACCCAAACTCACGCACCACGCATCGGCTAGCCACGCCACTGCCGCAGCCCCAGTCCAGCATTCTTCCCGGCGGCGGCATCCATCCCCGCATCTTCAACTCGGCCAATACGGCTTCCCACTTCCAAGCGATACGTTGGGCAAAAGTCAGGTCGTAGGCCGCTAGATCTGCGCTCGACTGCCAATACGCGCCGGCCCCGCCGGCCCCGCCGAGGAAGCCTTCACGCAGCCGCACGAGCGCCGCCCAGTCCAGCGTGTCCCAATTCGCCTCAGCGTTCATCATGGAAAAATAGCAGCCCTGCTTCAGCTGGCAAAGCCGACACTGGGATGCCGCGCATACCAAAATCCCTCCAGCGCTGGACAGTGAAATCCCGCCAGTGTGAACAACTTTGCGTTGCTCCGGCACGGCCCCGTCCGCAGCCTGAGTGCATGGCCAAACCTGCTTTAGGAAAAGGGCTGGGCGAGTTGCTCCAAGAGACAAGTCCGAACAAGCCGTCCGTCACGTCGGAAACCAGCACCTGCGCGCCGCGGATGAGCGCCGGTATGAATACATTGGTGCAACGGCCTACTGCAAATCCGCCTTCTGGGCAGACAGAGTGCCTGCCCCGGGTGGTGCGCGGAGCGCTGCTGGCCGGGGATGCCGCGCTGACCGTTGGCGCGGTGCTATTTTTGCAAGCCCGCCCAGCCGATGGAATCAATCTCACTCTTGCCGTTGGAGCCGTTCTGTTAGGTGCGTGGCTTGGCTGGCTGGCGCTGGTTGGCGGCGAGGCGTGACGCAAAGCGACACCCCGGGGAGAGGTTAGACAGTGCTTTGAGGACTTAGGCTATTCTGGTCAGCCAAACTCGGCGGCGGCTCACCTTTTCGTGGGGATAAGGGGATGAGTAGAAAGAGCCTTAATCGAAGCCGACGCTACTTGCTGCTTGCCAGCCATATGCCCCGCCGGGCATTAAATGGCATGGCAAATTCAAACGCCGCCAACGCCCTCGACTCCGAGTTCTACCAGCAAGCGGAGCGGTTTTTTCCGAATCAGTCCGGCACCGCGCTGACCTACGACGACGTAACGTTGGCGACGCTTTACTCGGAAATTCTTCCACGGGACACGCAGCTCGACACCAAGCTCGCTGAGTCACTTCAGCTAAACATTCCGGTGATTTCCTCTGACATGGACACCGTGACGGAAGGGCGCATGGCCATCGCCATGGCGCTTAACGGCGGGCTGGGCCTGATTCATTACAACATGCCGGAGAGGCAGCAGCTCCAAGAAGTTGACCGCGTAAAGAACCACGTCCACGGGCTCATTCAGGAGCCGATCAAAGTTTCGCCCGACCAGTTTATCAGCGATGTGCTGGCACGCATTGAAGAGAAGCGTTTTGCCTTCAGCACATTCCCCGTGGTGGATGAACAGGGCCGGTTACTTGGCTTACTTTCCAGCAGCGTGGTCAAGCCGCGCTATGCGAAACGAAAAGTCTCCGAGGCGCTCACCCCACGCGACCAAGTCTTCACGCTCACGGAGAGGAAGCTCGGTAAGAACCCCATCGCGGCGGCGGACAAATTCTTCAACGACCATCCGGGCATCCACAAGCTGCTGGTAGTGGATGACGAGGACCGGCTGCGCGGCCTATTCACCATGAGCGACATTGAGCGCATAACGCAGGAACGTGCGGCACAATTCAAGCCGGCGCGCGACGCACAGTTCCGCCTAGTCTGCGGTGCGGCAGTGAGCGCGACACGCAATGCCTTTGGCGAGTTGGATCGCGACCGCATTCTCACACATGTTGGCGGCCTCGTAGAGCGTGGCCTCGACACCGTAGCCGTCTCCACTGCGCACGGCCACACAAAGGGTGTGGGCGAGACGGTGCGGATGCTGCACGATGCGTTTCCCAAACTGCCTATTATCGCGGGCAATGTGACCAGCGCAGCCGGAGTGACTTTCCTCGCGGACTGCGGCGCGAGCATCATCAAAGTTGGCCAAGGGCCCGGCTCCATCTGCACCACGCGCGTCGTTGCGGGTGTTGGTATTCCGCAGCTAACAGCGCTTTATGTCTGCTCCCGCGCGGCGGCAGAAAAAAAAGTTACCGTCCTGGCTGACGGCGGCATCACTAAGTCCGGCGACATCGTGAAAGCATTGACCTTGGCGCACGGGGTCATTTGCGGCGGCATGCTGGCTGGCTGCGCGGAAGCACCCGGCGAAATCCTCGAAATCGGGGGCAAGCCCTACAAGCAATACCGCGGAATGGGTAGCCTGGCCGCGATGAAAGCTGGCTCGGCCGCACGTTACGGGCACGCCACCGGGGATACAGCTCGCAAGGTTGCGGCCGAGGGCGTCGAGGCTCTCAAGGAGGTAGCTGGACCGCTAGAACGCACGTTGGCCACACTCATCGGCGGTATCCAATCCGGCATGGGTTACCTCGGGGCAGCGAACTTGCCCGAGTTGCGCAAGCGCGCGCGCTATATTCGCGTGAGTCCCGCCGGCATGAAGGAAGCCGGAGCGCATGACGTGGTCGAGGTAAAGACGGGTAATTAAATACTTTCCCCTCTGACTAAAACTCGACCGCTTCATTCGTGGCGCCGCACTGTGGGCAACGCGAGACTTCCACATCTTGGTCGTCGGTATATACAAAGGCGCATTTACCACAACGAAAGATAGTGTCCTCCGTGGGCTGCGGCTCAAAACGGCGGCGACGGCGTTCCGCTAAAACCGCGAGTGCAGCAATTGCCCCGAGCAGGAGCACGACGTAACCGAGGATCATCCGCTCCATGTCACTCCTTTACGTTCGCGGGCGGCTCGGTGGTGTGCCATTGGAAAACAAGCACGCCCTCCCCTAAAGTCCCCGGACCTTGGTTACCGGCCCGGGGCAAGGGAGCGAACCTTAGGGTGCGTGCCACGTCGAGCGCATGCCGATCGGCCGCCTGTTGGACAAGATTGCGGGCCGCCGTCGCCCCCGTGAGGCGCGGCGAAATCACCAGCCCTTCCGCACTCACAATCACCTGCACCCGGGTATCAGTCAGCAAGTCCGTGTGCGACCACGAACGCAGTGGCGGCACCTTGTCCAACGGCCTGCGAGCGAGGTCACCCTGCACCAACAAACGCGAGGCCACCCGAAGCACGGGCGGAGCGATGAGCACACCAGGCGCGGCCACCGCCGGCTTACGCGCGGGATCAAAGGCTGGTTGGTTTGCAGCCGACTCGACGAACCGAAATGCCCCGCCCAGCGACTGAGTAGGCTGGGTAAGCGGGCGATCTGCGTCGATCCATTCGCTCACGCGGAATTCTTGCGTCGAGGGCCGTAACCAGGCGGCGCCCGAAAAGCCACGAGGGCTGGCTATCGCTAACAGCGTGGAATCTTCAAGCAATAATGTGTCTAAAGTGCGCTTTGCGAGGGCTGGATTCGCCAACCAGCGGATTTTTAACCCGGCCTCCGTTTGGCGACCTGACACGGTGACCCGAGGAGCGAGCAGGTAAAATAACACAAACTGAAGAGCCAGCACGGTCAACACCACGGTTACCCAACGCCGCAGCGACCACGGCACGGTCTCTGGTGGATTACCATTCATGGCCTGAGAGACGCGCCCGAGGTGCGTGGTTTGGTGGCCTGAAGAAGTTCTCGGATTCCAGCCTCGCGGGCCAACTCAGCGAGGCGGAATGTGACATCGCTGGGCGTGAGCTTATCAGCGAGGATCACTAAGGTCAGTTGCGCCCCGCGCCCCCGCGCTCTTTCAACGGCGGTGCGCAACCGGCTTTTAAGCTCGTCCTCGTTGAGGAGTTGGTTCTCAAAATACAATTGGCCGCTTGGAGCCACCACCACTGACACTGTCGGATTTCCGGTGCCAGGGAGACCATCGGCCTCCGGCAGATCCACGCGTACCCCTGGGGTGAAGACCAAGTGCGAGCTGAAGGTGATGAAAATCAGGGCAAGAAAAAACACCCCCGCAAAAGGCGCGGCATCGAGCTGGCCTTTGAAGATGCGAGCGTGACGTGGAAATCTCATCGGAGGAGAAAATCGGAAGCGGAATCGATTTGAAGCTTTAAAGCTGAAAGTAGCCGCACGCTGGGAGCCAAAGTGCTGTACGTATTCCTGACTCTGCTCGCCTGCACGCTCATGGTTTTCTCACACTTTCCCCCGTCACTAAGTTTAGGATTTCGTTCGAGGACTTCTCCATGTCGAGGACGATTTGGTTCACGCGGCTAACGAGGTAATTGTAGCCCACGTAAGAGGGTATCGCGACAGCCAGGCCCATTGCCGTGCAGACCAGCGCTTGCCAAACGCCGCCAGAAAGCAGCGCGGCGTGGGCGAACTGACCTTCTTGCTCCATGATCGCAAACATTTTAATAAAGCCCAACGCGGTGCCAAGCAGACCGATCAGCGGCCCTATTTGCGCTATGGTGGCAATGAGGTTGAGCTTCTCCTCCAACCGAGGAACCTCTTGCAAACCCGTGTCCTCCAAAGCCTCGCGGACACCCTCTCGCCCGCGTTCGCGGCTAAGGATGGCGTTCTTTACCAACCGCGCGACAGGCCCAGGCGTGGCATCGCAAATAGAAAGCGCCTCCACCACGTTGTCGCGCTTAAGCACGGTGCGCACGCCGGCGAGGAATTCGGCGGAATTGATTTGCACGCGGTGAAAGTGAAGCACTCGCTCAACGAACACGGCAATGGCCACCGCACCAAGGATCAGCAGCAGCCACACAACCGGTCCGCCTGTAGAAAGTAACTTTGGCAGCATGGGAGATTTATATGGAGTAAGCGGGAGCGGGCAAAGTTCAATCTTCTGCGAAAGTGACGAGCCGTTTCACCAAGGCAACGCTGCATAAGCGACGTTTGAAATTCGCTACGATTAAATTAGCCAGAAATTCTTTTACCCGACTTGCAACACTTGTTAGGAAATCGGAGCTTCGCTGAGTTGAAATCTACCCGGCGACAGAAAGTCGTCTGCGCGACTGCAAAACCAGTTGCACCAGTAAAGTGTTGTGATAGCGTAAAGAGAGAATTTCGGAATGCCGAATCCAGATGGCTCCGAACCGCAGAGGATTTTCCCGAGTGGCAGAATCAGCAGTAGCAAGTCAACCGATGAAAGAGACCAATACGAGCACGCAGACTCGGTGGCAAGGTTTGCCGCCCAAGCAAGGACTTTACGACCCACGGTTTGAGCATGACGCCTGCGGCGTCGGCTTCGTGGTCAACATGAAGGGTAAGAAGTCCCACGAAGTTGTCCAACAAGGCATTCAAATTCTCATCAACCTTGACCATCGTGGCGCGTGCGGTTGTGAGCCCAACACCGGCGACGGCGCAGGCATTCTCCTCCAACTTCCACACAAGTTCTTCGGCAAAGTCGCCAAGGAACTTGGCTTCAATCTCCCGGCCCCCGGCCGTTATGGCGTTGCCATGATATATATGGGCAAGGACGAGGAGGACCGACACCACTGCGAGCGCGTATTCGAGCGCGTGGTGCGTGAAGAGGGCCACTCGGTGCTCGGCTGGCGCACGGTGCCGACAGATAATTCTTCCCTCGGACCGACGGCGATTGCCTCAGAGCCAGCCATCCGCCAATGCTTCATCGAACGGAACGTCCGGCGGGCCAAGGATGAACTTGCCTTCGAGCGGAAGCTCTACGTCATCCGCAAGCGTGCGCTGACCGAAATTCGCAACTCCGGCGAACGAGGTACGCAGGAGTGGTACATGCCCAGCGTATCCTGCCGAACAATCGTCTACAAAGGCATGCTCATGCCCGCGCAGGTGGATGCGTATTACCCGGAGCTGCGTGACCCGGACATGGAATCAGCACTCGCACTGGTTCACTCGCGTTTCTCTACGAACACTTTTCCAAGCTGGGAGCGGTCACATCCTTACCGCTACATCGCGCACAACGGCGAAATAAATACCCTGCGCGGCAACATTAACTGGATGCACGCGCGGCAGTCCATGTTCGAGAGCGACGCTTTCGGCAAGGACATCAAGAAAATTTTTCCGATTATCAACCCGAATGGCTCGGACTCGGCCATGTTCGACAACTGTCTCGAACTGCTGGTGCTCGCTGGGCGCCCTCTCGCGCACGCGATGATGATGATGATTCCCGAGCCGTGGGCAAACCACGAGTCAATGAGCGACGAGCGCAAGGCCTTCTACGAATACCACTCATGCCTCATGGAGCCATGGGACGGCCCGGCTTCCGTGGCGTTCACGGACGGTGTGCAAATCGGCGCGTGCCTCGACCGAAACGGCCTGCGCCCGTCGCGTTACTATGTCACGAAGGACGACCTCGTCATCATGGCGTCGGAAGTCGGCGTGCTGGACATCGCGCCAGAGCGTGTGTTGTTGAAAGGACGCCTGCAACCGGGCCGCATGTTCCTCGTGGACACCGCACAGGGCCGCATCATAGCGGACGAGGAAATTAAGGATGCCATCTGCAAGGCGCAACCTTACCGCCAGTGGATTAACGACCAGATGGTCGAACTCGCCAAGCTCCCTGAAACGCCGCATGCGCCCGAACCAGATCACGCCTCTGTGCTACGACGGCAGCAGGCGTTTGGCTACACGTTCGAGGGTTTGCGAATGCTCATGGTTCCGATGGCCCGGGATGGCGTCGAAGCAGTTGGCTCGATGGGCACGGACACTCCCATCGCAGTGCTTTCGCAGAAGCCGCAGCTGCTCTATAATTATTTCCAACAACTTTTTGCACAGGTCACGAATCCGCCCATTGACTGTATCCGTGAGGAAATTGTCACGAGCGCGGAAACGACAATTGGCAGTGAGTGCAACCTGCTAAATCCGCAACCCGAGAATGCGCGGCTCATCGAGTTGAAGCAGCCCATCCTGAGCAACGAAGAGTTTGCCAAGCTCAAGCACCTCAAACACCCGCACTTCAAGTCTGTCACGCTGCCGGTGCTCTTCAAGGCGGCGGAAGGCGCGGCCGGCTTAGAGAAGGCGCTCGACGATTTGTGCGAAGCCGCGACCAAGGCCATCAAAAACGGAGCGAACATCCTCATTCTTTCCGACCGCGGCGTGGATAAGGATAACGCGCCCATTCCTGCGTTGCTCGCCGTGGCCGGCGTGCATCACCACCTCATCCGCGAAGGCACGCGCACGCGCGTCGGCCTCGTGCTGGAGTCCGGCGAACCCCGCGAGGTTCATCATTTCTCGCTACTCATTGGCTACGGCTGCGGCGCCATCAACCCGTATCTCGCCTACGAGACGCTGGACGACATGATTCAACAGAAATTGCTCGTCGGCGTAGACCATAAGACGGCCGTAAAGAACTTCACTAAAGCCGCCGTGAAGGGCGTTGTGAAGGTCGCCTCCAAGATGGGTATCTCCACGATCCAATCGTATCGCGGCGCACAGATCTTCGAGGCTATCGGTCTGAACGACGCCGTTATTGACAAGTATTTTACTTGGACAGCCTCGCGAGTTGGCGGCGTCGGTATCGAAGAAATCGCGAAGGAAGTTCTCGCCCGTCACGAGCATGCGTTTCCAGAGCGTCCCACGAATGGCCACACGCTCGAAGTGGGTGGACAGTATCAGTGGCGCGCGGACGGCGAACTGCACCTCTTCAATCCGCAAACTGTCCACAAGCTCCAGAAAGCCGTGCGCAACGCGGATTATAAGACTTTCAAAGAGTATTCCGCGCTAGTGAACACGCAGCTCAAGGACGTTTACACGCTGCGCGGTTTGCTGGAGTTCAAACCCGCGACGGCGATCCCCATTGAGGAGGTCGAGTCCGTGCAGAACATCATGAAGCGCTTCAAATCCGGCGCTATGAGCTATGGCTCAATCTCCGGCGAAGCGCATGAAACGCTTGCCGTCGCGATGAATCGTATTGGTGGCAAGAGCAACACTGGCGAGGGCGGCGAAGATCCCGCGCGCTATACGTGGACTAATGACAAAGGTGACTCAAAAAATTCTGCTATCAAACAAGTCGCATCCGGCCGCTTCGGCGTCACCAGTCTCTACCTGACCAACGCGCAGGAGCTGCAAATCAAGATGGCGCAAGGCGCGAAGCCCGGCGAAGGCGGCCAGCTCCCCGGCGGTAAGGTTTATCCATGGGTGGCGAAGGTCCGCCACTCCACGCCCGGAGTCGGTTTGATTTCACCGCCGCCGCACCATGACATTTACTCCATTGAAGACCTCGCGGAGTTGATTCACGACCTCAAGAACTCCAACCGCCGCGCACGCGTCAGCGTCAAGCTCGTCTCCGAGGTCGGTGTCGGCACCGTTGCGGCAGGCGTCGCAAAGGCGCACGCAGACGTAGTGTTGATTTCTGGCTTCGACGGCGGCACCGGCGCCTCACCGCAGACCTCCATCAAGCACGCGGGCATTCCGTGGGAACTCGGCCTCGCCGAGACGCACCAGACACTTGTGTTAAATAATTTGCGCTCGCGCATCGCAGTCGAAACCGACGGCCAGCTAAAGACCGGTCGCGACGTCATCGTCGCCGCGATGCTCGGCGCAGAGGAATTCGGCTTCGCCACTGGCCCGCTCGTAGCCATGGGTTGCATCATGATGCGCGTTTGCCATCTGAACACCTGCCCTGTCGGGGTTGCCACGCAAGATCCCAAGCTGCGCGGTATTTTTCCCGGCACACCAGAACACGTCGTTAACTTCATGACCTTCATCGCGCAGGAGGTTCGCGAGCTCATGGCGCAGCTTGGCTTCCGGACTGTAGAAGAGATGGTCGGCCGCGTGGACCGGCTCGAAGCTCGTAAGGCGGTGGATCATTGGAAGGCGCATGGCCTCGACCTCTCAGCAATCCTGCACTCGCCGGATGTGGACGCGAGCGTAGGCCGCTATTGCCAAATGACTCAGGATCACGGTCTCGACAAGTCGCTCGACGTCACACACCTACTTGGAGCATGTGAGCCCGCGATCAACCGGAAAGAAAAAGTCGTGGTGCAGCTCCCAATACGAAACATCAACCGCGTCGTCGGCACGATTTTGGGCAACGAAATCACGCGGCGCCACGGTGCAACTGGCCTGCCTGATGACACAGTGCAATTACATTTCAAAGGCTCGGCGGGCCAGAGCCTCGGCGCGTTTATCCCGCCTGGCGTCACGATTCGTCTTGAGGGAGACGCAAATGACTACTGCGGCAAAGGTCTCAGCGGTGGACGCCTAATCATCTTTCCCCCTAACAAAGCTACCTTCCGTGCCGAAGAAAATATGATCATCGGCAACGTCGCGCTTTATGGCGCGACAAGCGGTGAGGCCTACTTCCGCGGCATGGCGGGCGAGCGCTTCTGCGTCCGTAACTCCGGCGCGAAAGCGGTCGTCGAGTCCGTGGGTGATCATGGCTGCGAATACATGACCGGCGGTATAGTCGTCGTGCTCGGCAAGACGGGCCGCAACTTCGCGGCGGGCATGAGTGGAGGCGTAGCCTACGTGCTGGATGAGGACGGTACTTTCGCGTGCAACTGCAATCAGCAGATGGTCGGGCTGCAGAAGCTCACTGATGTCGAAGAAGTTGCCGATCTGCGTGCCCTCATCGAGAAGCACGTCTCGCATACCGGCTCAGAAAAGGGACGTAACGTGCTCGCGCTTTGGAAGGACAACGTGCCAAAGTTCGTGAAGGTGATGCCTAAAGATTACGAACGCGTGTTGCAAGCCATCAAGAAGGCGCAAGCCGCCGGGCTTACTGGGGACGACGCCCTTAACGCCGCGTTCGAGGCGAACTCAAAAGACGCCGCCCGGGTCGGCGGTGGCTGATGACGCCAACGCCAAGGTTCTTACCCTACACCGAATAAATTTTCATCCACTGACATGGGCAAACCCACCGGATTCCTCGAATTCAATCGCGAACTTCCCGCTCACCGCTCTCCGTTGACGCGAATCACCGACTGGCGTGAGTTTCACGACCACATGCCTGAGCCGGCCCTTCGCCAGCAAGGCGCACGCTGTATGGATTGTGGCGTGCCCTTCTGCCACACCGGGCAGCTCATTAGTGGCATGGCCAGCGGCTGTCCCATTAACAACCTCATTCCCGAGTGGAACGACCTCGTCTATCGCGGACTTTGGCAAGACGCACTCGAGCGCCTGCACAAAACCAACAACTTCCCCGAGTTTACTGGCCGCATCTGCCCCGCGCCCTGCGAAGGTTCCTGCGTGCTGGGCATAAGTTCGCCCGCCGTCACCATCAAGAATATCGAGTGCAGCATCATTGACCACGGGTGGGCAAATGGCTGGATCAAGCCCGAACCACCCGCGAATCGTACCGGTAAAAAAGTCGCCGTGATTGGATCAGGCCCTGCTGGCCTCAGTGCTGCCGCACAGCTCAACAAAGCCGGCCATAAGGTACACGTCTTCGAGCGCGCCGACCGACCCGGCGGCCTCCTCATGTATGGCATTCCCAACATGAAGCTCGACAAGCAGGAAGTCGTGCTTCGCCGTATCAAGTTGCTGGAAGAGGAGGGCGTAAAATTTATTTGCAACGTCGAAGTCGGCAAGGACCTGACCGCCAAGCAACTCATGGAGGAGTTCGACGCCGTCGTCCTCGCCACCGGTGCGACCAAGCCCCGCGACCTCCCCATCGAAGGTCGTCAGTTGAAGGGCGTTCACTTCGCCATGGAATTCCTCCACGGCAACACCAAGGCCCTGCTTGACGGCAAAAGGCCTGCGATCGACGCCGCCGGCAAAGACGTCGTCGTCATCGGTGGCGGCGACACCGGCACTGACTGCGTGGGCACCTCCATGCGGCATGGCTGCAAGAGCCTTGTGCAAGTCGAGATTCTTCCCAAGCCACCACTAGAACGTGCGAAAGACAATCCATGGCCCGAATGGCCTAAGACCTACAAGCTCGACTATGGCCAAGAAGAGGCAAAAGCGAAGTTCGGCGATGATCCGCGCATTTACCTCACCACTGCCACGAAGTTTGAAGGCGATGACAAGGGCAATCTCAAAGCCATTCACCTCGTCAATATCGAATGGGCCAAAAACGACAAAGGCCAATTTGTGCCGAAGAACGTCCCCGGCACTGAACGGGTCCTCCCCGCGCAAGTCGTGCTGCTGGCAATGGGCTTCCTCGGACCAGAACAGCCGCTTCTCGAAGCCTTGGGCGTCGAGCGCGACCCGCGTTCCAACGTGAAAGCCGATCACGGAAAATTCCAGACTACGCTCCCGAACGTCTTCGCCGCCGGTGACTGCCGCCGCGGCCAAAGCCTCGTCGTCTGGGCCTTCAACGAGGGCCGGGGTGCCGCCCGTGAATGCGACCGCTACTTGATGGGCAAGACGGACTTGCCTTGATGCAGATCAGGCCCACTGCTTGATAATCAACGAGCTTTTGCTTGTGATTTGGTGGTGAACCAATCCGCCTCAAGGCGATCAAACGTGAGTAATTCCATTCCCGCCTGTCGTCCGTTCGAGTGAAAGATGGAAGTCAGGCTGGAAGCCTGACCTGCTTTGAGGTTTGCTCTCCCATGTGAGCGCCGCCGCCAAAGTCACGCCCGCCGCTATTCGTGCCATGAAGGCCGCACGGCAACGTATTGCCGCGCTGACGGCCTACGATTACCCGATGGCCCGCTTACTTGATGAGGCCGGCATTCCGATCATCCTCGTTGGCGATTCGCTCGGCATGGTGGTGCTTGGCTACCCGGACACCACGCACGTCACGCTCGCCGAAATGGAGCATCACCTCCGCGCGGTCGCTCGCACCCGTCCGCGCGCGTTAGTCGTGGGCGACCTGCCATATCACACCTACCAGTCGCCCGAGCAAGCCGTCAGCAGCGCGCAACGCCTTGTCGCTGCCGGGGCCGAGGCCGTGAAGGCGGAAGGCGGACGCGACATCCTCCCGCAAATCCGCGCCATCCAGTCGGTGGGCATCCCGGTCATCGGCCACCTCGGGATGCTGCCCCAGCACGTCTTGGAGGAAGGCGGCAAATACCGTGTCAAGGGCAAGGACGACGCCGGTCGCGCCAAGCTCCTCGATGACGCCGCCGCACTCGCGGAAGCCGACTTACCCGCCGTCGTGCTCGAACTCGTCACGCCGCCCGTGGCGCGAGAAATCACCGCGCAGTTTCCCTTCGCGACCATCGGCATCGGCTCCGGCCCGGACTGCGACGGGCAAATCCTCGTCACACACGATTTGCTCGGCGCGTTCCCGTGGTTCACACCGAAGTTCGTGCAACCCAAGCTCACCCTCGGCGAGGACGTGCGGCGAGTGGTGCGCGAATGGGCAGCCAATCTTTGACTCCATGAAACGCCTCTCTCACCTCACCCGCACTGGCGAAGCCCGCATGGTGGATGTGTCCGCCAAACCCGTCGTCCTGCGTGAGGCCGTCGCAAGAGGAGAAATCCGCCTCTTGTCGACGACACTAAAACTAATCGCATCCAACGCCATTACCAAGGGCAACGTCCTTGCCACCGCGCGGCTGGCGGGAATCCAGGCCGCAAAGCGGACCGGCGAGTTGATTCCCCTTTGCCACTCACTGCCTATTACGCACTGTGAAGTCACCTTCGAGATTCCCGCCGCCCGC
>VHDH01000060.1 GCA_016871445.1 Verrucomicrobiota bacterium
GCACGATATACTGGGTGTTCCTCGTGTTGGTGATCCGCAGTGCAATTGGCATCAGCCGGGCTCGACTCCAGATCATTGTCAATCTGTTCATCATCCTTTGTTACCTTTTTGCTGGGTTGCTGGACTTGACGATGGTGGAACTCAAGCAGACGCAGGCACAGGTTGAAAGCCAAGCGACCAGACAAGGGTTGCTACTCGGCAACTCACCCGGCACCAATACAACGCGCAGCGCGAATGCGGTTACAAAACTCGCGGTCTCCGCCACGAGCCTCCCGGTGGCCACCAACGCGGCTGCGGTTAAGGCCTTACCCCGACCACGCACCGCCAAGCCTGACTCGAACGACGAAACCGGCGACCTCGGCCGCGCGGCCATCCTCGCAATCTCGAATATGACTGAAGGCAAGGCCATGCAGTCATTGTTCTTACGCGTGTTGCTGCTGCTGCTGCTGGCCTTTGCATGTTATGGCATTAATGTACTGGCCCAACTCCAACTGCGGGCGCGGGAGGAAGCCCGCGAGTTCGCGGTGCGACAAGAACAGTTGCGCTCGACTGGCCGGTTAGCAGCAGAAATCGCGCACCAACTAAAGAACCCGCTAGCCATCATCAATAACGCCGCCTTTAGCCTCCAGAAGTCCTTAGCCGAGGCTAAGCCCGCTGCGCTCCAGCAAGTTGAGATGATCCGCGAGGAAGTCAGCCGCTCGGACCGCATCATCACCGAACTCATGGGCTACGCGCAGCTCGCGGAGGGCCGCGTTGAACGGCTGGACGTTCGCGCGGAGGTCGAGCACGCGCTGGATCGGGCCTTTCCGGCCGGGCTCCAGCACGAGATCAAGATTCAGATCAACTGCGCGAAGAACCTTCCGCCCTTGCTAATGCAGCGAGCCCACCTGCGCGAGGCGCTCGTGAACCTCCTCACAAACGCCCGCGACGCCCTCGGCGGTAAGGGTCGCATTGACGTGACTGTTCGTCTCGACAACCAAGGCGCCGTCGTTATTAACATCGCCGACAACGGCCCGGGCATCCCCGATTATCAGCTCGGGGATATCTTCGAGCCGTATTTCTCGACCAAAGACATGGGCACGGGTCTGGGCTTGGCCATCGTCCGACATAACACAGAAATTTACGGCGGCCGGGCAACGGTCCAATCCACGCTTGGAAAAGGCACCACCTTCACCCTAACCTTCCCAGCGAAATCAACCATGTCCAAAGCTACATGACCTGTTCGCTCCCGCCCATCTTGCTCGTGGACGACGAGAAGAATATGCGGCTCTCCTTGGCCGCGCTGCTCGCTGAGGATGGCTACGCCGTGGAGACCGTCGAAAGCGCCGAGCAGGGCGAGCAGCTCCTCGAGAAACGCGAATTTCTCATGCTCATCACCGACGCCCACCTTGGCGGCATCAGTGGCTACGAGCTACTCACGCGCACCCGGAAGCGTCGGCCCGAGTTGCCCATGCTAATGATCACCGCCTACGCCACGCCAAAGCTGGCGGCAGAGGCCATCAAGGCCGGCGCTAGCGATTACCTTCCCAAACCCTTTGCCCCGGAGGAGTTGCTGCTCCACGTGAACCGATGCGCTGAGCGTCACAAGCTGCTAAGGGAAAACGCCGCACTGCGCGAAAAGGTCGTCAGCGGCTTCTCGCTCGCCAGCATTATCGGCGAGTCGCCCAGCATGCGCGCGCAACGTGAACTGATCCAGACCGTTGCCCCAACTAACGCAACAGTTCTCATCCTTGGCGAGAGCGGCACAGGCAAGGAACTCATCGCCGGTGCGCTGCACAGCCTGAGTAACCGTGCCAAAAACCCCTACATCCGCATCAATTGTGCGGCGATTCCCGAGACGCTGCTCGAAAGTGAGCTTTTCGGTCACGAGAAGGGCGCGTTCACTAGCGCGCTCAAGCAAAAGCTTGGCCGCGTGGAGGAAGCCGATGGCGGCACCATTTTCCTCGACGAAATCGGCGACATGAGCCGCTCGCTTCAAGCGAAGCTCCTTCGCTTTCTGGAAGACGGTTCTTTCACGCGCGTCGGGGGTAACGAAGAGCTGAGGGTCAGCGTCCGCCTGCTGGCTGCCACCAACCGCGATATCATCCAAGCCATCCGGGACAATCATTTCCGCGAAGACCTCTACCACCGCCTCAACGTCGTACAGTTCCGCCCTCCACCACTCCGCGAGCGCGGGGCCGATGTGATTCTACTGGCCGAACATTTTCTCAAGCAGTTCTGCAACAGTCTAGGCAAGCCGGTGATGACGCTCGCCAAACCTGCGGCTTCGAAGCTCATGGCCCATCATTGGCCCGGTAACGTTCGCGAGTTGCGCAACGTTATCGAGCGCGCTGTAATCCTGAATCCCACCCCTCAGGTCTTGCCGCTGCACCTGCCCGACTTCGAGTTGGAGACCAAGCTGCGTAAAAACGATGCCCCCACCGGCGCGTTGCCCGACTCGCTGGACGAGGCACTGGCTGGGCTTGAGAAGCAGCTCATCCTCGCCGCGCTGGAGCGGAACCACTTTTCCATTAACAAGACCGCCGAGCGCCTCAAGGTCACCCGCCACTCGCTCCGCTACCGAATGCAACGCCTGAGCATCAGCAGCGAAGTCAGCCCCGAAAACGACAACGAAGCACAGGAGAAATGACGCGCATGGCCAACGGCTTGCCCATCATGCTTGCAGCTGACGCGCTGCCCCCTGACCTACCGCAGCCCGGCGTTCCCCGGACCAGCGGTGGCCCGGACGGCCAACTCGTCCCCATCCTCGGAGCGGCCTTGCTCGTGGTGGTACCGGTGCTGCTGCTCATCGCCTTCTCGCGTCGGCAGAAGCGAAAGCGCAAGGTTCATCTCCCACGCAATCCCACACTCGCCGAAACCGGCGGCCTGCCCCCGCGACGAGGCGGGGCATGACAAACGCCCAATCTGCCAATGCCCAGTCAATGCCCAATGACCAATGCCCCCTACGGACACGGTGCCATCAGCCGGGCGGCGGCTACGGTTACCGATGGGTCGTTGATCGTTGGTCATTCGTCGTCCATTAATTATTTCTCATTGGCCGTGCCGCAATCCGCAATCTGCAACCCGCGTTCCCAATGACTCCGCCGGTCAGCGAGCAGATCACTCAGCGCAGCGCCTCTAACCTCGCGCTTGCATTCATCATGCTGCCAAAGCGAAAACGGGCCGGCATGAGCGCTCTCTATGCTTTTTGCCGTGAGGTGGACGACGTGGCCGACGAGGAAAGCTTGCCCGTCGCCCAACGCCGCAGCCGCCTCAACGAATGGCGCACGGACATTCGCGCCGCCTGCGACGGTGGCCGCCCACAATTACCGGTCAACCGGGAGTTGCAGCCTTACATCATCGCGCACCAGATGCCGTTTGCGTTGTTCGACGATCTAATTCGCGGTGTCGAGATGGACCTTGACGTGACACGCTATGAGACGTGGGAGGAACTAGAGCAATACTGCTACCGCGTCGCCTCTGTGGTTGGCCTCCTGAGCATTGAAATCTTCGGGTACACTAGCCCTGCGTGCCACGACTATGCCGTCCACTTGGGCAAGGCACTCCAGCTAACCAACATCCTCCGCGACGTGGGAAATGACGCCGCGCGCGGCCGCATCTATCTGCCACTTGCCGAACTACGCCGGCATGAAGTCAAGGAGGCCGAAATCATCGATGGCCAGTTTAGCCCGCACTTCCGCCGGCTCGCGCAGGCCACCGCCTGCCGCGCCCGCCACCACTTCGAACGCGCCCAGGCGATGCTGCCGCCAGAAGACCGCCGGGCGATGGTCGCCGCCGAGCTGATGGGCGCGGTGTATTGGCGGCTGCTGCGCAAGCTGGAGGAGCGCGATTTTCCCGTACTCGCAACCACTCCCACCAAGCTCCACAAGCTGCAAAAGCTCGCCCTCATCGTGCGCACGTGGTATCGCTGCGCCACTGGCGCACTGACGCCGAACTATGGCGTCTGAGCCTATACCTCCCGCCACCAATCTCGCTGGACTCAAACCAAAACGAGGTGGGAACACGGCCCCCTACTCCAGCGTCCAAAATTGCGGCAATTCCATGCCGCTTCAGGCTTCACCTGCCGATCCAATGCGGCAGAGTGTTACGGCGATCCAAAACCTTGCGGAACAACGGGGCGCGCCCACCAGCGCCAACCGACGCCTCATTGTCAACGCCGACGACTTCGGTCTCTCGCATTCCATTAATAAGGCCGTGATCGCCGCTCATTGCGAGGGCATCCTGACGACGGCTAGCCTCATGGTAAATGGCGCTGCCTGCGCCGAGGCCGTCGAACTGGCCAAGCAGCATCCCACCCTCGGCGTCGGCTTGCACCTCACGCTCGTCTGCGGCAAGGCCTCTTGCGGACCCTTGGAAATTCCCGACCTGGTAAACCCGCAAGGCGAGTTCAGCTATTCACCCGTGTTAACCGGGATGCGCTACTACTTTCAACGGAACCTGCGCCCGCAACTGGCGCGGGAGATCACCGCCCAGTTCGCGAAGTTTAAGGCCACCGGCTTAACCCTCGACCATGTCAACGGCCACCTAAACCTCCACCTCCATCCAACAATTTTCGACCTGCTCTCCTCACACCAGCAAGAGTGGGGCATCCGCCACCTCCGCGTCACGGACGACCCCTACACGCTGAACCGCAGGCTGGCGCGCGGCCAGTGGTTTTACCGCGCCAGTCACGCCTTTATCTTTCGGCAGCTTTCCGCTCGTGCCCGCAATATCCTGTCAGGCTCGGACATTCGTTTCACCGACCGCGTCTTCGGCTTGCTGCAAAACGCCCGGGTGGATGAGCGCTACATCACCCGCCTTCTGCCCGAACTGCCGCACGGCGACTCGGAGCTTTACTCGCACCCGTCGCTGGACGAGTTTCGCCACGAGTTTGAGGCGCTCATTAGCCCGCGCGTGAAGGCGCTGGTGGTGGAAGAAAACATCAAGCTGATTCGCTACCAAGACTTATAGCGGCTGCAAATTTCGCCCTGCAAAAATGCACGTATCTCCCTCGCGTACCCCGCTCTAATTCCCATGACAAAAATCCTCGCCATCTTAATCGCCGGCCTCGTGTGTGAAGCCATCGGCGTCGTCTTCCTCAGTAAAGGGTTGAAGCAGATCGGCGAGGTGAAGCAGGTCAACGCGGGAGAAATCTGGCGCGCAGTCAAAGCCGGCGTGACCAACGCAAACATCCTGCTTGGCGTCGCGCTGGAGGCTGCCTTCTTCGTTGCACTGCTGGTGTTGCTCTCGCGCAGCGATGTGAGTTTTATCTGGCCGCTAACGGCGATGGGTTTTGTCCTTACCACCCTGACAGCGAAGTTTATCTTACAGGAAGATATTCCCCCGCTGCGGTGGCTCGGCGTGCTGCTCATCATGCTGGGCGCCGGTATCATCACTTACACGGAGAAGGTGAAGGAACGCGCCCGCATGGAGTCGTCGCCCGCTCCCGCCCTACCTGCTCCGCCGCGCTAAACCAACTCGCGGATTGGCTCGCCTTGTTCCACAACGAAGCGCGGTCGACCTTGGTGATCATCGTAGGTTACGTCCACCGGCACGCCCATGTGGTGGAAAATTGTCGCAGCCAGATCGCCCGGCGTGAGCGGTCGTTCCGCGATCTGCCCGCCAAACCGATCCGACGCGCCAATGACCTGCCCGTGCCGAAAGCCGCCACCCGCCAAAGTGATCGAGGAGACGTACGGCCAGTGGTTGCGTCCGTCCGTGCTGCCCTGCGTTCCGATCTCCGGCGTGCGGCCGAACTCGCCCATCGCGATCACTAGCACGTCGTCCAGCAGCCCGCGCTCGCTGAGGTCGGTGATCAGTGTGCTAAACAGGTGATCGAACACCGGCAGCAGCGGGCGCAAGCCGCTCGATATGCCGCCATAGGGCGGGATATTGTCTCCGTGCGTGTCCCACGTGCCCGAGCTCGAGTGGTTGCTCAAGTCAAGCGTGACGTAACTAACGCCGCGCTCGACCAGTCGCCGCGCGAGCAGCGCCTTGCGCGCCCAGTCGTGTTCGCCGTAGCGGTCTAGGGCGCGTTGCGGTTCCTTACTTAAATCGAACGCTTCTCTCGCCGCATCCCCAGCAATGAGGTCAAAGGCCTGCTGCCCAAAACGATCGAGCGCCTCGACGGAGCCGGAGTTGTCCACGTCGCGGCGAAGGGAATCCATCTGCTGAGCGAGCGATTGACGAGAGCGAAGCCGGTCCAGCGTGAGTTCGCCGGGAAGTTGGAACAACTCGTTCACGTTGTCGCCGACAAAGGGGTTGTATTTCTGGCCGAGGTAACCAGCCCAGGCAAAGTGCGTGCGATCGCGCACGTTCAGATGCACGGCAGGCGGCATACCCACTGCGTTCGGCCCGCGATGTTTCGCGACGATGGACGCAAAGCCGGGATACATCTTGGCTTCGGGATTCGTGCGCGGCTCGGCGAGAACGTTGGCCGTCTGCATCACCGTATTGGGCTGGTGATTGCTGCCCCGGCAATCCATCGAGCGTATGATGGTCAGCTTGTCCATCAACGCCGCCTGCTTGGGCAGATGTTCGCAGAGGTGAACGCCCGGCAGCTTAGTGGGAATGGTCCTGAATGGCCCGCGATAGCCGGAGGGTGCGTCAGGTTTTGGATCCCACATGTCCACGTGGCTAGGTCCGCCCGCCATCCAGAGGAGAATCACGGCCTTGTTGCGCGATATTGGGCGGCCAGTCGCCGCCGCGTGCGCCCGGACGCGGAGTAATTCCGGCAACGTCAAACCTCCAATGCCCGCGAGCCCGGCCTTGAGCATCGAGCGGCGGCTCACCACGTTCAGCCCCTCGCGCACGCGTGGATTTAGGTAGGTAAAAGCGTGCCGGTGCGAGCGAGCGTGCGAGCGTTCAGCGGTCACATGCTGATACTGCTTGCCGGGTTGCGTTAGGTCAAAGGGGAACTGGAATGGTGCGTCTTGACCACTGCTCGCTTTCGCGATACCACTGCTCAATCAACTTGTTACAAGCCTTCCACCCCAGCCGCCCATGACTAAACGTGACATCGTTCTCAAGGTCAGCGAGAGAACTGGCCTTATTCAACAAGATGTTTTGCTTGTCATCCAACAAACCTTGGATCACGTCATAGAAGCTCTGGCCCGCAACGAAACCGTAGAATTGCGCAATTTTGGGGTTTTCGAGGTCAAAGTTCGCAAGGCGCGCGTGGGGCGCAACCCCAACGCCCCGGCCACCGACGTGCCAATCCCGGCGCGTGCTGTTGTCAAATTTAAGGCCGGTAAGGAAATGCGCCAGCGCGTCATTAAACTTAGTCCAGCGGTCAAGGCCACGCCTCCGTCAGCTCCGCAGGCCTAGAGTCAGCTGAGATTTTTCTCCGCTGCCGTAAGCGGCAACCTCCGTTAATTACCCCTGCACTTGTTGATTGCATGGGGCGCGAGCCTTCCGCCACGCTTCCCCTACTGATTATTGGAAACTGAAACAAATTGATCCGCCACATGGCCCTCCCCTCTATCAAGCTCTCCCAAGGTATCCACGTCCTGCACCTTTTCTTTCAAGTAGATCGCGCACGCTGGGCCGCGTTGCTTCCTGGCGTATCTACGGCTGCGCGCGACCGGCTTGATGCCCTTGCCAAAAAGCACTCGGGCCCCGCCGCACCGCGCCTCTGTAGCTACGCCAACGTCGGTGGCAAGGCTGACATCGCATTCATGATTTACGCCCCGGAATTGCAGCAGTTGAGTGCGCTTCAACGCGATGTGGAATTGGCTTTTCCGGTAGGTGCACTAAGGTTGGTGTACTCCTACCTCAGCGTCACCGAACTGCCGGAATACGTGACCACGGATGATGACTTGAAGCGGATGATCCAGCATGGCGAGCGTAAGCTCCAGCCCGGCACGCCGGAGTTCGACGCCGCGTTTGCACAGGCCAAAACGCGTAACGACGAATACAAGCACTACCGGCTCAACCCCGAGTTGGAAGACTGGGAAATCATGTGCTTCTACGGCATGAGCAAGAAACGCGACCTCACCGACAACTGGTACATGCTCGACTTCGACGCACGCAAAAAACTGATGGCCAGCCACGCGAAGACAGGCCGCAAGTTCGCCGGGCGCATTTCCCAGCTCATCACCGGCTCCACCGGCTTGGACGAGTACGAATGGGGGGTAACGCTCATCGCGCACCAGCTCGATGCCGTAAAAGAAATCATTTACGAGATGCGCTTCGACGAGGTTAGCGCTCGCTACGGCGAGTTCGGCCCGTTTTATATCAACTTAAGACTCCAACCCGTGGACTTGTGGGAGCATTTGCGACTGTGAGGGAAAAAACCTTTAGGGCTATGGGCTCAACGCCATATGCTCAAAGTCTCGCTGTTCCGAAGGCCGATCTGAATTCCACCCCGAACCAGGGAACTCGGGAGTTAGCTGCTTCCCTCGTTTCATCGCTTTACCTACACGTGCCGTTCTGCGCGCACAAATGTGAGTATTGCGCTTTTTACTCTGCCGTGCCGAAGGACGATCTGGTCAGCCGTTATGTAAACGCATTGGTGCGGGAGCTGGAGTTGATCGCGCATGAGGTGAAGGTAAAAACCGTTTTCTTTGGCGGGGGCACGCCGTCGCTGCTAAACCTTAAGCAGTGGGAGCAAATTCTTCAGGCCTTTGACCGGCTTGGCTTGCTCGGTGCGGAGGAATGGACCGTTGAGTGCAACCCCGCCACCGTTTCCGCCGACAAAGCTAAGCTCCTCCGTGACTTTGGAGTGAACCGCATCTCTATGGGCGTGCAATCGCTCGATGAGCGCTTATTGGATCGGCTCGGACGCATCCACAGTCGCGAGCAGGTCTTCAAGTCTTTCGATACGTTGCGCGCTGCGGGCTTCACCAACATAAATGTGGATCTCATGTTCGCTATCCCGACGCAAACAATGGATCTCTGGCGTGCTACGCTCCGTGAGGGACTCGCCCTCGGCAGCGAACATCTCTCCTGTTACGAGGTTATTTACGAGGACGACACCCCGCTCTTCGAACAACTCAAAGCCGGCGAATTTGACGTGGACGAGGAACTTAGCGAGGCAATGTATGAGGAGCTTTTGCAAAGCGCGGGCGCTGCGGGTTTCGTGCAGTACGAGGTCGCGAACTTCGCGAGAGACGTTCGTGCTAGCGACTCCCATTCGCCGCTCCGTCGGGCAACGGACACCCCTGACGGGGATGGCCAACCACCCGCATACGCCTGCCGCCACAACATGAACTACTGGCGGGGCGGCCAGAGTCACGGACTTGGCCCAAGCGCGAACGGATACGTGCGCGGCGAGCGGACAAAGAATTGGTCAAACACGCAGCTTTATTGTGAGCAACTAGAACGTGGTCTACGCGCCATCGAATCGCGCGAGGCTCTCCCACCACTCGCACGCGCCGCGGAGATTGCCGCGTTCGGTCTGCGCATGAATGTGGGTTGGGGCTTCGAAGAGTTCCGCAGCGGCACAGGCTTCGACCTGCGCGAGCATTGGAGCGCGGACATGAAAGGACTAGTCGCCGAAGGTTTTGCTTCCCGCACAGCCGAGCGATTTTATCTTACGCCTCGCGGGCTACGCTTCGCCGATTATGCGGCGGAGAAGTTTCTTCGACCCGGTGGAACTTCCCCTTAACCCGCTGCACGGCGCCACTCCCTGAATAGAGGTGCGGAGTCCCTCGTCCGCAAACGGGTGCCAATTCAGCATGAGCCAAAATATTTATAACCACTTGGAAATGTGATGCGTTTCCTGTTCGCTGTTAATGACCAATTGAAAGGTTCAAACGATGACTACAACTGAAACGTCCCCGACGCTCGCGGGCGACCAAGATTTACAAGCTCTCGAAAAGCTCAAGGCCGCCACCGCCGCCATCAAGGCCGAGTTGGGCAAGGTAATTGTCGGGCAAGAGGACGTGGTTGACGAGGCCCTCATCGCCATCTTCACCCGCAGCCACGCACTGTTAGTTGGCGTGCCCGGCCTAGCCAAGACGCTGCTCGTCTCCACGCTGGCGCAAACGCTGCACCTGACCTTCAAGCGCATCCAATTCACGCCTGACCTCATGCCCAGCGACATTACCGGCACCGAGGTCATCCAGCAGGATCAAACCACAGGCGAACGCGTCTTTCGGTTTCTGAAGGGGCCGATTTTTGCGAATATTGTTCTGGCCGATGAAATCAACCGCACGCCCCCGAAGACGCAGGCCGCAATGCTTGAAGCCATGCAGGAGCGCAAAGTCACGGTAGGCGGCACCGATTACTCGCTCCCCAATCCGTTCTTTGTACTCGCGACGCAAAATCCCATTGAGCAAGAAGGCACTTATCCGCTGCCTGAGGCGCAACTCGACCGCTTCATGTTCATGATCAACGTGGACTACCCAACCACGGCAGAGGAACTCCAAATCATGAAAATGGCCACCGGCGCGACGCTGGCAAAGCCGCAGGCCGTCCTCACTGAGCAGAACATCCTCGACCTTCAGGCCACCGTGCGCCGCATGCCCGTGGCCGAGCACGTCTATCAATACGCGGAGCGTATCGTTCGCGTGACACGCGTGAAAACCCCCGAGGCGAACGACTACTGTAAAAAATTCCTCTCCTGGGGAGCCGGGCCGCGCGCGAGCCTTAATCTCATTCTCGCGGCAAAGGCCCGCGCCATGCTGCGCGGCCAGTTCCATGTCAGCTGCGCCGATGTGGCCGCCGTCGCGCCCGCCATCCTGCGACACCGCATCATCCCAAACTTTGCCGCCCAAAGTGAAGGCATCACCGCCAACGATGTAGTGAAAAAGATCCTCGAGGCAATTCCCATGGACCAGAAGGTGGCGTAACGCTGAATGCGAATGACGAACCCCGCGCCTAAGCGCTGCCACGTTCGAACCATTTCACGTCCCGCATTCCGCAATCCGCACTCCCGCTGATGGACGCCGCTACTCTTGCCACGCTCCTCGACCCCGTCGCGATTTCCCGCGCGGAGACGCTCGGGATGCACGCCCGTTATCTCGTTGAGGGCTACATGGCGGGCGAGCACAAGTCGCCTTACCACGGCTTCGCCATCGAGTTCGCACAGCACCGCGAATACGCGCCCGGCGACGACTTGCGTTACTTGGACTGGAAAGTCCTTGGCCGAACCGACCGCTATTACATCAAGCAGTTTGAGCAGGAAACCAACTACGTCGCCCACATTCTCCTCGATGGCTCGGAGTCTATGAAATACGGCTCTGGCCAGTGGACCAAGTTTGCCTACGGCAAAATGCTCGCTGCCTGCCTGAGCTATCTCATCTTGCACCAACGCGACGCCGTGGCGCTGGATATTTTTGACACCGAGACGCGGGACTACGTGCCGCGCAGCAACAGCCACGCGATGATTCACAAAGTGCTCGCCACACTCGCCGCGTTCGAACCGGCCCGTCAAACGAACATCGCGGCCATCCTCCACGACATGGCCCGGCAAATTCGCCGCCGCGGCATTGTGATCATAATCAGCGACCTATTCGACGAGGAGGAAAAGATCTTTGAGGGCATCCAACACCTCCGCTTCGGCGGCAGCGAGGTCGTGGTCTTCCACCTGATGGATCCAGCGGAGTTGGAGTTCAAGTTCAACGGACTGGTCGAGTTCGTTGGCCTCGAAGCAATTCCAAACATCCTTACCCGCCCGCAGGAAATTCGCGCCAGCTACCAGGCCGAGGTCGAGCGCTTTCGGTCAACGCTACGCTCCGGCTGCGAGAAGAATCATGTGCATTTTGTGCCCGTGAACACAGCGCAACCCTTGCACGAGGTGCTAAGCGGGTACCTGGCGTATCGGCTTAAAACTTCCGTTAAATAGTGAACATGTCCCATCTTGTTCGTAATCCTAATCTTGATCCTCCTCCCCTCTACCGAGGCCGAGAGGTAAATGATTTAAGACCAAGAGCAGGAGCCAAAGCCGAACGGGAGGAGCAATGAGCTTCCTCAACCCCTTCATGCTCTTTGGTGCCGGCGCCATCGCCGTCCCCATCATTATCCACCTGCTCAACCGTCGCCGCTTCCAGCGTGTCGTGTGGGCAGCGATGCGCTTCGTCAAAGTCTCCACCGAGAAAAATCAGCGCCGGATGCTCGTCGAGGACATGATTCTTCTTGCCCTGCGCTGCCTCATGCTCGCTTTGCTCGCGCTTGCCGTCTCACGACCCGCACTGCGCACGAGCACGCATGATGTCTTTGGCCAGTCCAAGGTGACGGCCGTCATCGTCTTGGACAACTCCGCAAGCATGGGCGTCTCCGACGGCGTCCAAACACGCTTCGATAAAGCTCGGAAAGTTGCCGAGCAAGCCGTGGACGCGCTGCCGTCCGGCTCCGCTGCCGCCGTCATCCTCGCGTCGGACGTGGCAAAGGAAGTCATCAAGGAACCGACGCACGACCTAAACCTTGCGCGCAAAACTGTCCGCGAAGCTGCGCTCTCCGACCGTGCAACCGATTTGTTTCCCTCCATTGAAAAAGCACTCGAAACGCTCAAGGGCCGTTCCGCCATCCGCAAAGAGATTTACCTCATCACCGACGGCCAGCTCGCGGGCTGGCGGCAGCTCGGCGACATCCAGAAGACGTTGAAGGCAGCCAAGGAGCAGACCGGCGAGCATCAGGTCTCCGCGCACCTCGTCTTCGTGAGCGATACCGAGGAGCGCAATCTCGGCGTCAGTGGCTTGGTCCTCAGCAGCGGCCTCGCGCCGCTGAACCGCCCGCTGCGCTTCGAGGCGCAGGTCGCTAACTACGGCAAACAGGAAACCAAGGACACCAGGGTGACACTACTCGTTGACGGCACGTCCGCCGATGAAGTCGTCATCCCAAGCATCCCGCCCGGCGGTACCCGCAGTGTGCCGCTTAACACCCGCCTTAAGACCGAGGGCTGGCACAATATTACCGTGCGCATCCCAACCGACCGCTTCCCCGGCGACGACACCCGCACCTTAGCCGTCCGCGCCATTCGCGAGATTCGCGTGCTGATGGTGGATGGTGAGCCCGGCTCCGAACCGCGCGAGGCCGAAACCTTCTTCCTTGGCCACGCGTTCGTCCCGGTGGCCGCCGAGGAGGCCCAACAATATTACATCAAAACTTCCACCATCACGCCCGCCGAGTTGGGCGGCACGCGCTTCGATGACTTCGACACCGTGGTCCTCGCAAACGTGCCCGACTTCACTGCTGACTCGGCGATGGCGCTGGAGAACTTCGTGAAGCGCGGCGGTGGCTTGCTCATTTTTCCCGGCGCAAAAATTAACGCTCCTTTTTACAACCAGCAGCTCGCCAACACGCGTAAACTTCTACCCGCCACCTATGGCGAGCCACGCGGCGACGCAGCGCAGGATGAAAAATTTCTAACCCTCCAAACCAAGGGCTATGACCACCCCATCGTTGCGCTGTGGAACGACAACGCCGCCGGCACGCTCGCCAGCGCCCGCTTCTTCCGCACGTTTGACCTTAATTTGCTCGCCGCTCCCAACGCTGACGGAGTTGAGAAAAACGAAAAAACTAACACTAAGAAAGCCTCTACTCCTACCAACACGGTGGCGAATCTTGCAGCCCCTAAGGCCATCCTTCGCTTCTCCGACGGCTCCGTCGCAATGGCGGAGCGCGCGCTCGGCCTCGGACGCGTCGTGATGTTCGCCAGCTCGGCCGACACCGCGTGGAACGATCTCGCCGTTCGCCCCGCGTTCGTTCCCCTGCTCCACCGCACGCTCGGCACGCTCATCCAGCGTCACGACGATGGCGCCAACGTCCGCGTCGGCGCGCAGTTCGCCCGTCGCCTGACCGCCGACCTGCTGCACAAGGACGCCGTCGTCATGGCTCCGGGTGCGGCGGCTGGCACGCGCGACATGCGCCGTGTCGAACTGGTCAACAATACGCCCGTGCTAATCTACGAGGCGACCGACAAAGCTGGTATCTACGAAATTTCCATCGCCGAGCCTGCGACCGTGTTGAAGTTTGCTGCGCAGCCTGACCCGTCGGAATCCAGTTTGGCAGAACTACCCGGTGAGGAAGTTAGCGCGCTTGGTCAAGTCGCCGCCGTGCAGCGCTGGAATCCGACGCTCAACCTCCGCGAGTGGGTTGAGAAGGCTCGCGTTGGCGCGGAATATTGGTTGCCCATTTTAATTCTCGTCCTTGCGCTCGCCGCGCTGGAAACATTTCTCGCGCAGTATTTCAGCCGGTCGAAATAGCATGACCGACTTGATTCTCAAGTTACTCGGGGCACGCGTGGAAGCCGCTGGCGACCTCGCGTCCGTTCGGCTCGCCTTCCAGGGCGGCGTCGGGGCCGGTTGGGTTGTGCTGCTCGCGCTGGTACTCGTCGGCCTCGGAGTGTGGACGTATCGCCATTGGCCGCCCGCGACCACGCCTGCGCGGCGCTGGCTGCTCACTGGCTTGCGCGTCGCGTTTCTGCTGCTGCTCACGCTACTGCTTCTGCGGCCCGTGCTCGCGTTCACGGTCGAAGGCAGCGTGCGCCGCACCTTGCTCCTGCTCGTGGACGGCTCGGCCTCGATGCAAATCAAGGACCCCCGCGTCAACGCCGACGACGTAAAGCGCGCTGCGCTTGTCAAAGGGCTCATCGAGCCGACCAAAGGCCTCACGCAACAACCGCAATCTGGTCAGCTCCGCGAAGTGGAGTCGCTCCCTCGCCTTGACTTAATGAAGGCGGGTCTTCGCAACGAGAAACTCGACCTACTCCCACGCCTCGACTTCGAGTTCGACCTCGTACCCTTCAGCTTTGGCAGCGATTTAAATGCGCTGCCTCGCAGCAAGAACGACGTTACCGAGACTGACGCACAGGACAAGAAAGCCCGCCGCAAGGCCAAGGTTGCCGCATTCGACTGGGTCGAAAAACTCGAAGCTAATTCCGCCACCACTCCCATCGGCGATGCTCTTAAGAAGGCCGTCGAACTCAAGCGCGGCCAACCACTCGCGGGCGTCGTGCTGATCACCGACGGCGGCCAGAACACCGGGCCCTCGCCACGCGAACTCGCCGCGCAGCTCAAGCAGGATGGCGTGCCGCTCTACATCTGGGGCGTCGGCATCACCAGCCCGCGCGACATCATCGTGGCGAACCTCTTCGCCCCCGAGGTCAGTTTCGTAAAAGACGAGGTGCTCGCCAACGTGCGCGTTCGCTCCCAGGGACTCGCCGGTGAAAAAGCGAAGGTGATTCTCAAGCTCGGCGACACAAAAGTGGACGAGCGCGAAGTCACTTTTGGTCCCGACGGAGAGCAAGTGGTGGCGATGAAATTCACCCCCGACAAGACCGGCGACTTCGAGCTAGAAGCCGTCATCGAGGCGCGCGCCGACGAGACCGTGAAGGACAACAATTCCCGCGTGCAGCACTTGCGCGTGATAGATTCGAAAATTCGCGTGCTGCTCGTCGAGCAAACGCCCCGCTGGGACTTTCGCTACCTTCAGGCGATGTTCATGCGCGACCGACGCGTGGAGCTAAAGTGCGTCCTTTTCGAAGGCGCGCCGGCCATCTCGCGTGACGCTAACACGCCCTTCCTCGAACGCTTTCCGGCGAACAAAGACGAACTGTTCAACTACGATCTCCTCGTCTTCGGGGACGTAGACCCTCGCCAGCTCACCGGCGAGCAGCAACGGAATGTAAACGAGTTTGTGTCGCGGTTTGGCGGCTCGTTTCTGATGGTGGCCGGCAAGCGTTTCAGCCCTAACGCGTGGCGTAACACCCCCATCGAACAAATTCTTCCAGTCGAGTTCGACGCCGTGAACATTGCTGCCGGCACGGGCGAAGGCATTGCCGACAAGCCCATACGCCTCACGCTCACCGCGCAAGGCCGTAGCTCAACTATGTTGCGCTTCGGCGATAAAGAGGAAGAAAGCGCCGCGCTGTGGAAACTCCTGCCGCCGATCTACTGGGTCGCAAAAGTTTCACGCGCCAAGCCCGGTGCCGAGGTGTTGGTGGTTGACCCTGACCCGCTCAAGGCCTCGCGCTTTGGTCCAATGCCTGTGGTCGCAGTTCAGCAATACGGCCTCGGTCAATCGCTTTTCGTCGGGACGGACAACACTTGGCGCTGGCGCAAAAACACCGGCGACGAGATTTATACTACCTTCTGGGGCCAGATTGCCCAACGCCTTGCACTGCCGCATATGACGGGAGGCTCGCGCCGCACGCAGCTCACGCTCGACCGGCAGAACTTTGTCAGCGGTGAGCGCGTGGCAATTTACGCACGCCTCTACCGCGCCGGCTTCGAGCCAGTCAATGACCCGGTGGTGAAAGGCCTTTACTCCGTTCGCACTGGTGACGGCGGTGGGCCGACCGAAATTTCGCTGCGCCCCGTGACCGATCAGCCCGGCGTGTATCGCGGCGAGTTTATTGCCCCCGCAGCGGGCAGCTACAAGTTCGGCATCGAGAGCGACCCCGACACGCGTGTTGACTTTAACGTGACCACCCCGCGCTTCGAGCTGGGCGACACCGCGATGAACGAGCCACTCCTGCGCGAGCTGGCGACCATCAGCGGCGGCGAGTTTTTCCGCGAAGAGACCCTCTTCCAGCTGCCCGACAGCATTCGCGCCAAGACTGAACGTGTCCGCTCGCCGCTAGAGGTCGAGCTTTGGGCCAGCCCACTTTACTTTCTGCTGCTTTTGGGCGTGGTCACGACGGAGTGGATACTCCGTAAACTTTCGTATCTGAAATGACCACCGCCTTGGAGCAACGCACCGCCTCTGTCCCGCCCAGCGCCCAGCTCGCGGGCCAGCTCGCGGGCGTGCGATCGAAACGCACAAGTGTCGCCGTCGGCTCCGGCGTGGCGATGCTCCTCGGCGGACTCACCCTCGCGCTTGGCTTCGGGATGCTGCTAGACTGGTTTCTCGATTTTGCCTGGGCTATTCGCCTTGTGCTTTTTCTAGGTTACCTCGCAGGCATCGGTCACATTGTTTGGCATCATATCCTCGTCCCTCTTATTCGCCAGCCAGACGAAGATGACCTTGCGCTGCTGGTCGAACGCGGCCAGCCACAGTTTGCCTCGCGCTTAATTGCCGCGCTCCAGCTTACGCGACCCGGTGCGCTGCAGTCCAACGAAGCTCCTTCGCTGGTCCGCGAGCTGGTCGCCGAGACCGAACGCCTCGCGCGCCCGTTGGACTTTACCGCCGTCATCAGCACTCGGCAGCTTCGTCGTCTCGTGGGCTGGGCCATCGTCATTGTTGTAATCGTCGGCGTCACCTTTTGGAAAGCCGAGGAAGTCAGCCGTGACTTACTAGCGCGTGCGCTGCTCTCTCGTGAAGTCGAAGTCCCGCGCAAGACCCGCGTCGCCGCGACCAGCGGAGACCTGCGCATCGCGCGCGGTGACAACACAACTCTTTTCGCCGTCACTAAAGGCGTCGTGCCCGAGCGTGGCCGACTGGCACTCAGGTTTGCCTCCGGCCGGACGCAGGAATTTCTACTCGGCGGCAGTCAAACCAACCGGGCGCGCTTCGAGCAGGTGCTGGAGAACGTGCAAGATTCATTCGACTACACTTTCCAACTCGGCGATGGCAAATCCCGCTCCGCGCGCGTCGAGGCCGTTGAGCGACCCGGTATTGCAAAACTAGAAGCGTCGCAGGTCTACCCCGACTACACCGGCTTAGGCTCTGTGCGCCGATCGCTCGGAGACCTAACGCTCCTTATCGGCAGCAGGCTCGACCTTACCCTAACGCCCACGAAGGAAATCGCGAAAGGCTCAGTCCTCATCACCAGCACCACCAACGCGCAACCTCTGTCACTACCGCTCCAGGTCAACCCCAAGAATAACCGTGAAGTCACCGTCAGCATCCCCATTCGCAGCGAGTCCTTGAGCGGCTTCTCGATTCACTTGGAGGACAAGCTCGGCTTCCGCTCAAAAGACGACGCCGTCTATCGCCTCGAAATCCTGCCAGACAAGGCTCCCGCCGTCCGCATTACCTACCCTGAGCGCAAGGAAGAACTCATCACTCAAAAGGCGACTATCCTTATCGGCTTCGAGGCGGTGGACGACTTCGCAGTGAAGCAGCTTTTTCTCCGCTACACCGTCAATGGCGGTGAAGAAAGCGGCATTGAGCTTACCCTTGAGGCTTCCGCGCGCAGCTTGCGCCGCCGCTACGACTGGAAGGTGGGCGCGCTGAACCCGAAGCCGCCTGAGGGCGCGACGCTCGAATACTGGATCGAAGCGCGCGACAACAACAACGTCACCGGCCCCGGCATCGGCACGAGCGAACACTTCAGCGCGAAGATTGTGAGCGACGCCGAGAAACGCGCCGACCTCCTCAATCGCGTCGGCGACAGCATCGGTGCCATCGGCGAAGCCGCGAACGATCAGGAGAAGCTCAACCGCGTCCTCGGCGACCTCATCCAAGGCCGCCCTG
>VHDH01000061.1 GCA_016871445.1 Verrucomicrobiota bacterium
AGCTTTTGCCTTGGCTTCGGCGGCGGCCTTCTTCTCGGCGTCCATGCGGGCGAGGCGCTCGGCCTCGGCCTTTTTGTCGGCCGCGAGCTTGGCTTGCTTGTCCGCCTCAGCCTTAGCTTTCGCCTCGGCGTCGGCTTTGGCCTTGGCCTCCGTGGCGGCTTTGGCTTTCGCGGCGTCAGCGGCAGCTTTGGCCTTGGCTTCCGCTTCAGCTTTAGCTTTCGCTTCGGCGGCGGCCTTTTTCTCAGCGTCCATGCGGGCGAGGCGCTCGGCCTCAGCCTTGGCTTTCGCCTCGGCGTCGGCTTTAGCTTTGGCCTCCGTGGCGGCTTTGGCTTTCGCGGCGTCAGCGGCAGCTTTTGCCTTGGCTTCGGCGGCGGCCTTCTTCTCGGCGTCCATGCGGGCGAGGCGCTCGGCCTCGGCCTTTTTGTCGGCCGCGAGCTTGGCTTGCTTGTCCGCCTCAGCCTTAGCTTTCGCCTCGACGTCGGCTTTAGCTTTGGCCTCAGTGGCGGCTTTGGCTTTCGCCGCGTCAGCGGCGGATTGCGCGGAGCGGATCGCGTCTGCCTCGATGGTGGCCTTGCGTAGCGACTCCTGTTGGGCGAGTTGGGCGACTTCTGATTTCTGCTTAGCGCTGGTGGCGGTGGCGGTAGCGGCCTGCTCGGCGGCAGAGCGCTTGGTTTTCGCGGATTGCAAGGAAGCCTCGGCGCTGGCAAGCGCGGCACGGGTGGACTGTTCGGCGGCGGCCTTGGCTTGCTGGTCTGCTTGCGCGGCGGCAAGCCGGCTGGCGGCAGCAGCAACGGGCGAAGGCACGGCTGGGACGGACGCGGCTTTGGCTGCCTTTGCGGCTTCAGCATCGGCGGCGGTGCGGGCTTCGGTGGACGTCTTGATGGCGGCGGCGGCGGCGCGCTGGGCGGCTCCAGCCTTGTCAGCGGCTTCGCCGACAGCCTTGTTCGCGGCGGCGGCAGCGGACTGCGCAGACTTGGCGGCATCGGTCTTTGCCTTGATGCCGGACTTGGCGGCGGCGAGGCGGGCCTGCGCTTCACGGGCATTGCGCGAGGCGTTCTCAGCGAGAACGGTTGCGTCTTGCAGCGCGGCCTGCGTCTCCCGCTTGGGGTTGCTCTTGACGGCGGCGGCGGCCCCTTCCTTGGCGCGAATGGCATTGGCGGCGGTCTTGTTTGCGGCGGCGAGCGCGGCTTCAAGTTCGGCGAGGTTGTTCGAGCTGGATTTGGCATCGGCGTCGGCTTGTTTGGCGCGTGCGGCGGTGGCCTGCGCGTCGGACTTGGCGCGGGACTCGGCTTGGGCAAGCCGGTTGGCCTCGGCCTGGGCGGCGGCTGCGGCATCGGCGGCCAACTTTGCTTTTGCCTCGGCGTCGGCCTTGGCTTTCGCAGCGGCATCGGCGGCTTGGAGGCGGCGTTTGGCCAAGGTCTCGGCCTGCGATTTAGCTTCGGCGTCAGCCTTGGTCTTTGCATCAGCGGCGGACTGAACGGCGGCCTGCGCAGATTTTAATGCGTTTGCGGCGGTGCTGGCAGCGGCGCGGGCCTTGTCGAACTCGGCGATAGCCTTGCTTTCAGTGGCACGGGCGGTGGCGGCGGAGGATGAGGCGTTCTTTTCGGCGGTTGCAGCGGCTTGCGCCTCGGCAGCGGCGCGAGCGGCGTCAGCGGCGGCGGCCTGCGCGTCGGACCGGGCACGCGCGGCCCAGCCGGCGGGGTCAGCTTTGCGGGCGGCGACCTCGGCGGCACGGCGATTGTCCTCGGCCTGCTTGGCGGCCTTCAAGTCGGCGAGGCGCTTGCTTTCGGCGGCGGCTTGCGCGTTTTTCTCCGAGTCCGCCTTGGCCTTAGCAGCAGTAGTGGCCTGCTCTTGCGCTTTCTTGTCGGCGGCGATTTTCGCGCGTTTAGCGGCCTCGACGTCAGCCTGGGCCTTGCGGTCTTTTTCGGCCTTGGCTAGTGCCTCGGCTTTCGCACGGGCGGCGGCCTCGGCTTGGGTCTCTTTGTCGGCGGCGTTGCTAGACTTGGACTTCGCATCCGCCGCTCCGGAGGGGAAGGGGGTGAAGCAAATATTACCGGCAAGCAGGACGGCGAGCGCGGTCAATTTGAAAAGCTGCATAAGTCAAAACCCTATTGAATTCAAAGGGGCGAATCAACTTGAATTCCGTAGATCTTTCAGCGGGTAGAGCCGCTGCCACGCGTTGGGCCAGGGATAACGCAGCAGCGTGCTGACGATGATGCTGCGCACCTCGCCGCGCGTGGCTTTTACGGGGTGCTGGGGGGCGAGGATGTTCACTGTGCGCAGCTTCTCAATGGTCTTCACGCCAATGAGCACGGGCCAGGCGCAGGCGAGGCGCACGCGGATGGAGCGGCGCGGGAGGGTGTTGGTGTATTCCCAGCCGGCGGCGAGGTGCGCGGCAGCCTGGTCGAGATACGCGTGATAAAGCGTGCGTAACTTCGGCTCGTTGGCCGGGTCGAGCAGGTCGGCCGGTTGCAAGCCGATGAGGCGGAGTTGTTCCTCGGGCAGGTAAGAGCGGCCTTGGCGCAAATCGCGTGGAAGATCGCGCAGGATATTGACTAGTTGCAGACCCTTGCCGAAGCGCACGCTGTTGTGCAGCAGCTTCGCGTCGTCGAGTGGCAAATTTGGAAACAAGTGCGCGCGGGTTATGCGTGTCCAAAACTCGCCCACGCAGCCGGCCACACGGTAGGTGTAGTCGTCCAATTCTTCCTCCGTGCGGAGGGCGGCGATGCCCTTGGGCGTCGCACCGTGGAAGCGTCTCAGGTCAAGCTCTTGCCCGCCAGTGATGGTGGCGAGCACTTCGCGGATGCGTTGCTGGTCGGAGGAGGGGAAGCGGCCGAGCCAGCCTAGCGCCTCCTCCACGCGTTCGAGGAGCATCCGCTCGGCGGGTAAACTTTGCCGCTCGGCGAACGCGTTGAAGTTCACCGGGATCAGCCGCGTGCCGGCGATGCGCTCGCGCAGCATTTGCAGGGCGTTTAGGCGATCAGCCAGTGGGATAAGCTCCGTGTCCGCGATGGTGTCTGTGGCGCGCGCTAGCAGGTAGGCCAGGCCGATCTGCGGGCGGACCGGGCGCGGTAGCACGCGCAGGGTGAGGTAAAAGGATCGCGAAACTTCGCGCAGCAGCGTCGTGAGCAGCGACGACTGCGGATGCGGAATGGCGGAGGCTTCGTAGTCCGGCTCGCTCATGCGGCGATTGATCTGGCCCAGCCTTTCGCTGCCCACGGAACCGGCTGTGCGTGAAGCATGGCGCGGACCGTCCAAAGTTCAAGGTTCAAAGTGTCGCGCTACCGCGAGCTTGCCCTGCTAGCACTTCGCCCGCACCTTAACACCCATGATTCAGTTCATCCGCGATATCCACGCGGCGAAAAATGCGGCAGGTCAAGCCGTCATCTCCTTTGAGGTCTTCCCGCCGAAGACCGACGAGGGCGACAAGAACTTGTTTGAACGGCACATCCCTGAGTTGATGAAGCTCCACCCAGACTTCTGCTCCGTGACCTACGGTGCCGGCGGCAGCACACGCGAAAAGACTATCGGCATCGTGGACCGTATCCAGCGTGAGCATGGGTTGACCGCAATGATGCACCTCACCTGTGTCAACGCGACAAAAGCCGAACTCACCGCCGTCCTCACTGAGGCCCGCGCGCGCGGCATCAAAAACATCCTTGCCCTGCGAGGCGACCCGCCTGGCGGCGGCGAGTTTCAGCCCACGCCAGGCGGCTTCGAGTTCTCCTACCGGCTCGTTGAACACCTACGCGAGTTAGGCGGCTTCAGCATCGGCACCGCCGGCTTTCCTGAGGGCCACATCGCCTGCAAAGAAGGCAAGCGCGTGGACTGGGACCGGCTCAAGGCTAAGATTGATTCTGGCGCAGACTTCGTCGTCACTCAGCTCTTCTTCGACAACGCGGATTTTTATGCCTTCCGCGATTATCTGACAACGCGGGGGGTTACTGTGCCGTTGGTTCCCGGCATACTGCCAGCGATGAGCGGCTCGCAGGTGAAGCGCTTTACCGCGCTGTGCGGCGCGCAACTGCCCGCGCCCTTCCTCGCCGGCTTGGAGAAATGCGGCGCGGACGACGCGGCGGCCACTGAGTTCGGCATCGAATACGCCTCCGCCCAATGCGCTGATCTGCTTAAGAATGGTGCCGAGGGCATCCATTTCTACACGCTTAACAAGGCGCACTCGACCACTCGCATCTTGAAGAACCTGAGATTGGCTTGAGTGCGCTTCCCGCTTCGTTAAACAACGCTTCATTGCTCTCGCATTTGCTTCGCCGCTTTTTCCTCGCCCGATAGTTACGCTTCAACACATGCCGCAAACCGCTTTTCTAGCCGATATGTCCGCGTCGGATCTTTCTGGCGACGTATGCGAATTGCTCGACCAGCTCAACTCGCCTGAGGCGCTCCCGACGCTCTCCTTGGCCACCGCCGCGCTCTCGCTCGAAACGGTAAGTGATCAAGCCACCTTACGCCGCTTCCTTGTCGGCTACCGTGAACACGCGTTGGTGCCGGTAGAACTGCCGGTCATCCTCCGTGCGCACGGTCACGCCGTGCGCAACGAGTTGCGTGAACTGCTCGCTCTCGACCACGAGTTGGCCCGCGACGCGCGCCTCCGGGAATTCCGTGTTGCCAGTGCCGTCGTGGGTCGACGTCAGCTCGCCAAGCTGCGCCCCTTGCGCGATCAGCGGCTGGTGCAGCGCTACCTCCACGCCGTCGAGGCTGGCCAGGCACACGGCTGGCACACGCTCGTCCTCGGCGTGTTTTTCGCGCAGTATTCGTTCCCGTTGCGCCAGGGCTTGTTGCTCCACGGTCAACGCACGCTGGGCGGGTTCTTCGACGCGGCGGTCGGCACGCTGCGGCTATCGGCAGCTACGGCTGCTCCCCTTTTAGCGGATGCTGTGCAGCCTCTTGTCCCGGCGGTGAACCAACTTTTGGCCGGCTCGCTCTCGGAAGAACTCTCGGTCGTCCGCTGAGGTCGGCGCGCCTTAGCTTCTCGTGCGTCGGGCCCACCGCAGTTTCGCTGATGCTGAGCGTGGATTCCCCCGTCGTTCTTCCACCGTGGGTCGGATAACTTCCGGGGAAATCTCCGAGTAATCGCCGTCGCGCAGGCCAGCTTCGAAGGCCTTCTTCACGCGCCGATCCTCGCCGGAGTGAAACGTGAGTACTGCCACACGCCCACCCGGATTTAGGCACGCAGGCAAATGGCGCAGCAACGTGTCGAGGGCGCCGAGCTCATCATTCACCGCAATGCGCAACGCTTGGAAAACGCGGCGTATGGTCAGGTCGGTGTCGTCCTTATTCACGCGCGGCAAAGTGGCACGAATAGCCTCGGCTAGTTCGCGCGTGGTGGCAAAGACGCGACCGGCGAGCGCGGCGGCCAGTTCAGTCGCGCGCGGCTCGTCGGCGTTACCTCGGAGAATGTCTGTCAGCCCAGGTGCGGACAGTTTCGCGAGGAAGGCCGATGCAGGTTGGCCGCGCTGCGGGTTCATCCGCATGTCCAGTGGGCCTTCGGCCTTCGTGGAAAAGCCGCGCGCCGGGTCGTCAATTTGCATCGAAGAGACCCCGAGATCTGCGAGGATGCAGTCCGCACCTGCGTGTGCGGCGCCAGCCAGTGCTTGCGGCAACCCGGCGAAATTGCTGCGCACGGCGGTGAATGACTCTGGCCCGTAGCCCGCCTCGCGCAAACGTTTCTCTGTCTTGGGTAACTCCATCGGATCCGCGTCGAGGCCGATCAGGTGGCCGCCGGGCTGAAGCCGCGCGAGCAGTTCGCGCGCGTGGCCACCGTAGCCGAGCGTGCAATCCACCGTGACCTCGCCTGGCTGCGGCGCAAGCACGGCCAGAATCTCCGCGACCATGATGGGCCGGTGCGTACCGGCGGGCGTCTTGCCCGACGCGAGCACCTTCGCGACTGTCTCTGCGTAACGCTGCGGGTCGTGCTCCTTGTATTTCTCCGCGAATCGGCGCGGGTGCCTGCCGGAATAGCGCGGGCGACGACGATGGAGCGGCCTAGGCGGAGAACTGTCCCCGGATGGTAACGGTGAATCAGTCACGGTTGACGCAGTTTTTTTAAATTGTCGGCACAGCTCAACGAGCCGCACTTACCGCTTAAATGAGGTCAACGTTTCCAGTCTGATCTCCAACTTTTTAAATCCGCACAAGCATTGCAATCAGATATTTGAAAACCGTGACGCGCCCATATTAAAGACATGAACTTCAAAAGTTTCGCCTCTCGGAGGTCAAAATGACCACGGCGGGGAGTGATGACAGCCCCAAAGCCCAAGTTGGGGCGGTTGAACGACAAATAAGCGGTAGCTCATTAACCAATCATGAGACCGCAAATTTACTCCTTCGGCACTTGGTTCAACGTGTAGTGCAGCGTGTCATTCCGCAGCGCGTCGCCTCGGTTGTTCTTCAAATTCAGCGCACGAAGTTGGATGACGTGGCGTGGTTTCAGGCCTTCTAGGGTTAGGCGCACGGTGAGTTTGTCGGGGGCGACCTCGGCTTTCAGCACGCGCACGGGCGGGCCGGGGATTTTCTCGTCGCGGTTCTTTTCCGGCGCGTTGTGTTTGCCGTCGTAGGCGTAGGTGTATTGCTGCGCGTCCCAGTTCTCGGCGTTGCCGGCGAGCGCGGCGTCCACGGGCAGCGTGAAGGTTACCTCGAAGCCGTTCGTGCGCGCGGCCACCATTTTAAACTCGAAGGGTACGCGCCCGGAGAATTTCACGCGGTCGAGCGAGTGCGGCTGCGGCGCGGCGCTCGTCCAGTGCCCAAGGCGCAGCCCGCCCACGTAGAGCCGCGAGTCCGGTCCGTAAGCGAGGCGATTCACGCCAGACGCGAAGCCCTTCACAAACGGCAGCACCGCGCCCTGCCACTGGCCGTTGACCTTCTCCAGCGCCACACGCACGACGCTCGCGTTCTGGAACTCGCCTACGAGCAGCTGCCCACCGAACGGCCCGAAGCGGAAGTCGCCCACGGTCGTAATCCCGCTCGCGGACCGCACCCACGCATACGGAAACCACACGGCGGGCGGGGTGAAATTCGGGTCGCCATCGAAGTGTGCGGGCGGCGACGGGGTGGAGCTGGGGTGGCCGTAGAAGTTCGTGGCTTGCAGATGGTTCAGCTTGTTTGCCGCGATCCAGTGGCCTTGGTTGTCGGTCGTGAAAAGGTCGCCGCGAAATTCGCCGAAGCCGTTCGGCATACGCAGTCCAGAACAGAACGGGTCGGTACGCCAAAAATCCGTAAAGGGAATTTCGCCGGAGTTGTCAGGGTGTGGAGAAATTTTTAAGCACCAGCCCATTGCGGGCACTTCGCGCATCGCAAGGTGGCCGGGGATAAGCGCGCCGAGGATGCCGCTCTCATCCACGAGCGGGCCGGTGGCGAAGGAGTGATAATTACCCGTGAAACCCCACGCGTCACTCACGCACTCGAACAGGTCTGCTAGGCCATCGCCGTCCGCGTCGCGCAGACGCGTCAACTCGCACTTTTGCATCACGTAAATCACGCCGCCTATCACGCGCAGGCCGCCCGGCTCGTTCAACCCGCGTGCGAACCGCCGCCAGCGCGCGGCCTTTGCGTCGCCAGTCGCGCCCTCGACGATGAAGACCTCGCCCTGGTAGGTCGCGATGGCGAGGTTGCCGTCCGGCAGGAAGTCCATGCCCGCCACAGTCAGTTTGATTTCCTTCGGCATGGGGAAATGCTCGACGGTGTAATACTCATCACCGCCGGGCGTGTCGGTGAATTTCGGGTCGGGCCGGAAAACGGGCGCGGCGTTCGTGGCTTTCGCGGGCGCGGGCAGTGGCTTCACCGGGCCGACGAGCTGCTTTGCCAGCGCGGTGGCGGCGTTCAAGTCCGCGACCACGGCGGAGGCGATTTCAAACGTCTGCGGCTGTTCGCTTGGCGGAATCGCGACGCGCAGCGCGACCTTGCGGCCGGCAACGACGTTCGTGACGAGCGCGGAGTAGGGACCTTTGCCGTCGCGTTCGGCGTTGAGGATTTCCGTCACGGCGGGGCTGGTGACGAGCGGCAGGAAGTTCGCGCCCGGCAAGCCGCGCAGCACGGCCACGAGCACGCCCGCCGGGGTGCGAAAGCCCTGCGCGCCTGCTACGCCGAAAATGTTCACTGGGTCGGCAGCCTCGTCGTGCGCGTTGAGGCGGAGGCGTTGCGAGTGCGGGGAAATTTCCCAGCGGCGGACTACAACGTCGTGGTCACCTACGCGTTCGAGGCGCGGGGATTCAATCACGCTAACCGCCGGGTCGCCGGGCGGGAACAGTTCGTAAACGAACGCGGTCGCGCCGCCCGCCGTGCTGTGGCCCGCGAAGCGTGTGAACGGCCCGGGCGTGTCCGCCGCGACGGCGTCGAAGATCCACGGGCTGCGCTGCAGGCCGCCCCACAGCCGCGTGCCGGTGAAATCGCACACGAAGCGCGTGGAGGTGCCGGTGTAGGGCAGGCCGTAAAGGTTGAGTGATTCGCCGCGCCAGACGGTGTGCGTGCGGAGTAGTTGGGCATCGAAGGCGAGGTGGAGATTCGTGGCCAGCGGCACGACGATGCTGCGACCGGACTGCGCCATTGGCGCACGGCGGAACGGCAGGTCGGCGGGGTCGTGGAAGGCGGGTGCGGGCGCGGGCGAAGGCGCGGGAGTTTGGGTGAATGCGTTGGCGGCAAGGAACAACGCACCGAGGCAAAGGAACTGGCTTCGCACGAGCGCAGCGTAGCGCAGCCCATCCCGGCGGCGAGTGGGAAGTGCGCACTTGCCCGTGGACGCCAGCGCGTGGCGGAAATACTCTCCCGCCGGCCACATGAGCAGTCAAACACCGTCACTCAGCCCCTCGGCTAGGGCCAACATCCCAGCACACATCGCCATCATCATGGATGGCAACGGCCGCTGGGCCAAGACTCGCGGCCTGCCGCGAGTCGAGGGCCACCGCAACGGCGTCGAGTCCGTGCGCGCCACTGTTCGCGCGTGCGGTGAGTTGGGAGTAAAATATCTTACCCTCTACGCCTTCTCCGTCGAGAACTGGAATCGCCCCAAGGACGAGGTGGACACGCTAATGAAATACCTCGCGCGCTTCCTTAAGAACGAGATTGGCGAGCTGAACCGGAACAACGTCCGCTTGGAAGCCGTCGGCCAGATTTACCGCCTGCCCGAGTTTGTGCAGGAACAGCTCGCGAAGACGAAGGCCGCGCTGGCCAAGAACACCGGCCTAACGCTCATCCTGGCCTTGAGCTACGGCGGGCGCACGGAACTCGTCGAGGCCACGCGCGCCATCGCGCAGCAGGTGAAGGCCGGCAAACTCGACCCGGCGGAAATCAACGAGCAGGTCATCGCGCAGAACCTTTACACTCACGCTTATCCCGACCCCGAGCTACTCATCCGCACCAGTGGCGAGTTGCGCGTGAGCAACTTTTTGTTGTGGCAGATTTCCTACGCGGAGTTTGTCGTCACGCCCACGCTTTGGCCGGACTTTCGCAAGCCCCAACTCTACGAGGCGCTGGAGGAATACACCCGCCGCAACCGCCGCTTCGGCGGACTGTGATCTTCAGGTTTTCTGGGTGGGCAAGCCTTGCACGCGAGTGTGCCTTGCCGGGCGCCTCCCGCCCCGTTCTCACGCGTCACTTCCGATTTGGTCGCCCGGTTGCGACGTGGTAAAGTCTCAATGTGATACATGACGCGTCTCTCGATGAGTTGCTCCAGAAGGTTTGGGATGGTGGGCGCATTGACCAAGCTGAGGCGCTGCGCCTCTACACGCTCCCGCTGGAGGAACTCGGCGCGCTGGCCGATCGCCGCCGCCAGCTTCACCGGGCCGCAGCGCATGGCGGGCGCGGCGCGGACACGGTCACTTACATCGTGGATCGCAACGTCAACTATACCAACGTCTGCAATGTTTATTGCAAGTTCTGCGCCTTCTGGCGCGCGGAGAAAGACGTCGACTCCTACGTTATCACGCACGCAGAAATGGACCGCAAGATCGAGGAGACCATCGCGCTGGGCGGAAACCAGATCCTCATGCAGGGCGGCCATCATCCAAAGCTAACCAAGCAGTGGTACCTGGACCTGCTGGCGCATATTCGCACAAAGTTCCCCGGCTTTAACGTCCACGGCTTTAGCCCCAGCGAGTTGGTCGCGTTCTCGGAGTTCTTCCATGAGCCGGTCGAGCAGATCCTGCGGGATTTCGTTGCCGCTGGCCTCGGGTCCGTGCCCGGTGGCGGCGGGGAAATCCTTGTAGACCGCGTGCGTAATCGCATCGCGCCGCTCAAGGCTGACGCCACGCAATGGATGGGCGTGATGGACACCGCACATCGCCTCGGCCTCGCGAGCAGCATCACGATGATGTTCGGTCACGTCGAGACGGTCGAGGAACGCATCGAGCACCTGGAAGTTGTGCGTGCGCAGCAGGACAAATCGCTGGCGCGGTTGCCGATCGCGGATTGCCAATCGCCGATTGACAGGGCTGCCGCCTACGCGACCGCCCTCGAAACCGGCGCGCTCAACGGTGGTGCTTTCACCGCTTTCATTTGCTGGACCTTCCAGCCCGAGAATGCCGCGCTAAAGGCTCCAACCGTGGGCGCCCATGAGTATCTTCGCACCCAAGCCCTTAGCCGCATATACTTAGATAATCTTCCCAGCGTGCAAAGCTCATGGGTCACGCAGGGCCTGGAGATCGGTCAACTGGCGTTGCGCTATGGAGCGAACGACCTCGGCAGTATCATGATTGAGGAGAATGTCGTGAGCGCCGCCGGCACTACCTACCGCATGACCGTGGCGGACATGCAACGCCTCATCTCCGACCTGGGTTTTGAGCCGCGCCAGCGCGACAACTGGTATCGGTTGGTGAAGTGACGCGAGCCGGCCGCGCTCAACGCTTCATTAGTGTCTCATCGAGGTTCAACAGGACATTTGCCACCGTGGCCCACGCGGCGAGATTCGCGGCGTCCGCGCCAGCCGGCAGCGGGCCAAGCGGCTCGGTGGCGAGAGCGGTGGCCTTGGCCTTGTCCTTTGCAAACTCGGTAGCACTCTCGGCGTGGAGCTTCACCAGCTTGGCGAGTTCGGTATCCGAAGGCGGTCGAGCCAGTGCGAGGCGGAAGCCGTGGCGGGCCTTGTCGGCATCGGTGCTGCCACCTTCCTTGACCATGCGTCGGGCTAACGCCTGCGCAGTTTCAACGTAAACTGGGTCATTCATTGTGACTAACGCTTGCAACGGCGTGTTCGTGCGGTTGCGGCGCACGGAGCAAACCTCGCGGCTCGGGGCGTCGAACGTGGCCATTGAAGGATACGGACTGGTGCGCCGCCACTCCGTGTAAAGGCCGCGACGGTAGCGGTCCTCGCCCGTGCTGGGCGCCCAGTCTAATGCGCCGCCGAAGGCCGCGCTCAAGCCCATGCTTGGGCGCGTCGGGCGCACGCTTGGGCCGAACATTTTTCCGCTCAACAGCCCGCTCACGGCCAGCGCTTGGTCACGCACCATTTCCGCTGTGAGCCGCAAACGCGGGCCACGCGAGAGCAGGCGATTGTCCGGGTCTTTCTCCAACGCTTCCGGCGCCACCTTTGAGGATTGCCGATACGACTGCGACGTCACGAGCAGCCGGAGAAATTGTTTCGTGTCCCACTTTTGCGCGACGAGTTCGGTCGCCAGCCAGTCGAGCAATTCGGGGTGCGACGGCAGTTCGCCCTGCGCGCCAAACTCCTCGCTGGTCCGCACCAGCCCGGTGCCGAAGATGGCTTCCCAGTAGCGGTTCGCGACGACGCGCGCGGTCAGTGGGTTGTTGTCGTCCACGAGCCACTTCGCGAGCGCGAGGCGGTTGCGCCGCGCGTCCTTCGGGAGCGGATGCCAGGCGGCGGGCACGGCGGCGGTGACTTCATCGCCGAGTTGCTGCCAGTTGCCGCGAATCTGAATCTTGGTGGTGCGCTGTTTGTCCGCCGCCAGCTCGCGGTAGATGGGCACAGTCATCGGCTTCAAGTCCGCCAAAGACTTCGTAAGCGCGGCGTTTTGCTCGCGGTCCTTTTTCAGCTCCGGCGCGAGATTGCGGGCGAAGTAATCCACGACCTTCGCGCGATCGTTCGGAGGGAGAGTATTCAGCGACCAGTTTTCAGTGTTCAGTGAGCGGCTCGCGGTCAGCGTGGAAACAATCGCAGCCGGCGTGCGGGAAGACTCAGCGGCCCGCGCGTCTGCCGTGAGGCCGAGGCGGAAGTGTCCGAGCGTCGCCTTCGCGGTCGCGGACTGCTGCTCGAGCGTCACGGATACTCGCGCACCAACGGGGAGCTCGACGGGCGTCGCCGCGATGAGCGTGAGCGTGTGCGGCTTGCCGGTCGCGCCGCCGACGGCCCAACCGCGCGTGCGGTCGCGTTTCGGGGCGTCGTCGTTGAGCACGTTGTCGGCGTCGAAGTTTGCCTGCACGAAGTCGGCGATGGCGGTGCTGAAACGAATTTCCCGCGCGCCGTTCATCGCGAAGGCCACGTCCTTCTTCGGGGCGTCGTTGCCGGCCTTTTCCCAAACCTCTTTGCGGTCCGCATCGAGCGCCACGACGCGGAAGCCTTTCAGCCGCTCGCCGGCCTCGGCGCGGTTCCACACGACGATGCGCTCCAGCACGCGGGCCTCCTTCAAGTCCACTTCCCACCACGGATTGTCCTGCGCTTCGGTGTGGGCCACGGAGCCTTTGTCATACTCACCATCGGTCTTGCCATCGGTCGCGCGGGCGGCGGCGGCGTTCATGTAAGTGCTGCTCTGCTTCGCCTCCCCTTTGAGCGCGACATTCTCGCCGCCGCTGAACACCTGCACTTCCGCGAGCTGGAGGGATTGGTTCTTCGCGGGCAGTTCGATGCGGACGAAGCGCGCCGTCGGCCCCTTGCTCTCGGCGGGCGGCAGCACGCTGGCGCGCACGCGGGTGACGACGAAGTTGCCGCCTGCTTGGCCGGGGCCTTTGCCGGGAAGTTTTTCATCGGGCAACGCTTCGAGGCGCAGGGCGGTGAGCTTTTGCGCGGCGGGCACGGTCAGCTCCACGGTGAAGTTGTCCTTCGCTGCGTCGTTCTTCGCAACGAACACCGAGCCATCGTCCCGCGCATCGAGGGCCGCGCCGGAAGTGGACTTCGCCGCGCTCGCTTTGGGCGCGGTCCAGTCGAGCTTCACGGGGAAGGTCTGCGCCCATTTGTCCGCGTTCGCGATGACTTCAGCGGACGGCGACTTAAACTTCGATTCGACAGCGGCGAGTTCGGCTTCCCACTTCGTGCGCAGCTGCTTCTGTTCGTCGGAGAAGAACGATAGTAACGGGGACTCGTCGCGCTTGTCGGCGTCCTCGGTCTGGTTGAGGAACGCGAAGAGCTGGTAATACTCTTTCTGCGCGATGGGGTCGTATTTGTGGGTGTGGCACTGCGCACAGGCCATCGAGGTGCCCATCCACACGGCGAAAGTCGTGTTGACGCGGTCCACGACGGCGGCGTTGCGCCACTCCTCGTCATTGGTGCCGCCCTCGTTGTTGGTCATCGTGTTGCGGTGGAACGCCGTGCCTTTGAGCTGCTCGTCGCTCGGGTTGTCCAGCAGGTCGCCGGCTATTTGTTCGAGTGTGAACTGGTCGAAGGGCAGGTTGCGGTTGAAGGCGTTGATGACGTAATCGCGGAAGGCCCAGATAGTGCGTGGCGGGTCATCTGCGTAGCCGGCGCTGTCGGCGTAACGCGCGAGGTCGAGCCACAGCCGCGCCCAATGCTCGCCGTAGCTGGGCTTGGCGAGTTGGAGATCCACGAAGCGCTCGTAGGCCTTCGGCTCCTTGTCGGCGACGAACGCGTCCACCTCCGCAAGGCTCGGCGGGAGGCCGGTGAGGTCGAGCGCGACCCGGCGGGCAAGGGCGAAGCGGTCGGCTTCGGGCTGGGGCGTGAGCTTTTCTTTCGCGAGACGCTGGTAGATGAAGGCGTCAATGGGGGACAAGTGTTCAGTGTTCAGTGAGCCAGTATTCAGTTTGGGGTTCGAGACCGCCTTTCGCTCCGACTGAACACTGAAAACTGATTTACTGAACACTGGCACCGCTGGCCGACGCGGCCTCTCATAGGACCAATGTTCGGAGAATTTTCCGCCCGCTTGGATCCACGCGGTGAGCAGTTCGACCTCGCGCGGCGTGAGCGGCTTGCCGAACTTCTTTGGCGGCATGAGATCGTCCGCGTCCTTCGTGGTGACGCGCTCGAGCAACAGACTCCTCTGCGGCTGCCCGGGCTCGACCGCGCGCCGGCCGTCCCCAAGGTCCGCGGTGATGCCGTCCGCTGTGTCGAGCCGCAGGCCAACGCCCTTCTTGCCGCCCTTGCGCTCCTTCTCGTCGGGCCCGTGGCAGGCGAAGCACTTGTCGGAAAGAATGGGCCGAATGTCGCGTTGGAAGTCAAAAACGATTTGGGCAGTGGACTTCGGTGTAGGCGCGGCAACGGCCCCGCTTCCGGCGAGGCCGAGCACGCCTGCGAAACACCAGCGTTGCAAAAGTCGATTCATGGTCATGTTTGTTCCGGGGTTTGGACGTGCTAACTTGGCCGGTGATTGAGTCGTTCCGGAAGTGTCGGCCAAGATCACCGGTATGTCTACGTTGTTGCGGCCGCACAAAATAATAAACCGCTCCTTGAGGAAACTGCCCACTGGAAACTGCCTGATGATTACGGAATACTTTCCCTCCCGATGGATTTGCCGATCAAAATTATCTCAACCGACTTCGATGGCACGCTGCACGCCGACCATGAGAACCCGCCCGTGCCCGTGCGTTTGCAAGCACTGATCGGCGACCTCCAACGACGCGGCGCGAAATGGGTCATCAACACCGGGCGCGACCTCTCCAGCCTGATGGAGGGGCTGGGCCGCGCGCACTTGAGCATCCAGCCGGACTGGTTGGTGACAGTGGAGCGGGAGATTTACTTCCGCGAGGGGCCGCGCTTCCTCCCGTTGCAGCCGTGGAACGGCGACTGCGAGCGCGCACACCGGGAGCTGTTCAAGGCAGTAGAAAAGGACTTGCCGCGCCTGTTCAAGTGGGTCAACGGCAAGTTCCAAGCGTCGGTCTATTCCGATGCTTACTCGCCCTTCTGCCTCATCGCCGGGACGAACGCGGATGCGGACGACATCGAGGCGCACTTGCGGGGCTACTGCGAATCCGTGCCGAATCTCACGGTGGTGCGCAACGACGTTTATGCGCGCTTCAGTCACACCGCCTACAGCAAGGGCACGGCGCTGGCGGAGATCACCCGGCAACTAGGTCTCACGCGCGAGTGCGTCTTCGCGGCGGGCGACCATTTCAACGACCTGCCGATGCTACGCGACGAGCACGCGTGCTGGCTGGTCGCGCCCGCGAACGCGATCCCGGTGGTGAAGGAGGCGGTCTTGCGTGAGGGCGGCTATGTGAGCGACCGGCTCTGCGGCCACGGCGTGGCGGACGGGCTGGAGGCGGCGATAAAGGAAGCAGGGCTGATGTAATTCCTCTCTCAAAGACGATTTACCCGGCGGTCAGAATGATATCTCAGAGATGGCGGCGATTGCCATGAGCCTCGCGATAAAAACGGGCAAGAGTTTGCTAAACTTTGCGTTGTGTATTTCGCGGACAAGGGAGTAAGCAGGCGATTCTCAAGCGATCCAACGACGTGATCAGCCAAAATGATCAGGTGTACGCCTTGATAAATCTCGGAGGGTTATGTTGATCTGACTCAAGGTCTGAAGAATTCTCCCTCGCCCGCTCCCAGTGCCAGCGTCCTTGCGATTCTAATTCTCCCGCTTGAAAAAGCGCTGCACCGCACCTTTGTGGCGGGGGAGGAGTTGCTGGACGTTAGCTGCGCCGCCGCCGGCCTCGGCTCCGCTCAGTGCGCCGGCTCTGGCAGTTTCCTTATCGTTGGTCACTTCCGGTGCGTTGCGGCTGATGCCCACGAGCTGCGCGTCCTTCAAGCCACTGAGCGGCCCCATCGGCAGCGCGGTGTCCTTGAACTTCATGCCGGACTCGTCGGATGGGTCGGTCCACGTCAGCGGGGCGTCGCCGCGGCCGCGATTTACGCCGCCTTGGCCGTAGGACTGCACCACTTGGAGCAAGGAGTCGAGGTTCGCGCCGTTCTCGGCGAGGAAGGCGGCCAGGCCGTCGGGGTTCGGGCCTTGACCGGCGTTCTTGCAGGCTTCGAGCAGTTTGGGGTCAATGAGCTTCAGGTTGGCGAGTTTGTTGAGGCCTTCGGCGAGCTTGGCCTTGTTGCCTTGGAGAGCTTTGACCAATTCCTTGAGTTGCTCGGGGCTGAGCTTTCCGTCTTGGGCAGCCTTCAGGAGTTCCTCGGGGAGTTTCGCTGCGAGGAGTCCCTGCTCCAGCTTTGCTTGCTGGAGAAGCGAGGCCATGTCCTGCATGGCGCGCTCTAGTAAGGCCGAGGCGGAGTCTGGCAGAAGGCCCAGCGCGGCGGCGAGGGTCTCGGCTTGCTTCATGGTGTCGGTCTTTTGGATGGCTTCCTCCGCGGCCTGTTTGGCGAGGTCGGCGTTGGACTGCTTGAGATGGTCGAGGGATTCCCAAGTCTTGGCGGGATCCTTCGCGGCGGATTCCTTGCCGAGCCGGGCGAGTTCCTTCTTGAGTTCAAGGGCTTTGTCCTCCGGCAAAATCTTTTCCTCCTCCAGCGCGGTGATCTGCTCGGTCAATTCCGTGACGAGCTTGCCCACATCGAGCGGACGCTGCGCCGCGCCGACGATGAATCGCTCGGGCATCAGCATGGCCGCGCCAAGAAAAAGCGCCGCTGCCGCGAAGAGCGTGATGGGTCGACCGCTGTTCCAGCGCACGTTAGGCTGGGCGAGCTTTGTCCTGCTTTGCCAGGCGGAAACGTCGGCCTGCGCCGCGGCCATGAGTAGGCCGCCAGCTTGGTTATGCCGGTCCATCGCCGCGCGCACGGCCGCCAACTGCGGCCGCCGCCGCCATTCCACCCACGCCGCGGCTCCAACGATCGGCACCAGTCCAGCCAATCCGCCAATCAGCCAATGAGACGCAACTAGCCCCGTTACACGTGCCACGAGCAGCGCCACGCCCACACCTAGCAGCCACACTGTGCCGCAGCGCAACGCCGCGCGGAACATCAGCAGGAAGCAGAGACGCCGGGCGAACTCTCGGATGGCTGGTTCAGTGCAACTCATGTGTATCCTGAAGCGCAAACTAGGAGCGCACTTCTACCCCGTCAAGCGTGCGGACGCGCGTGCTATGTCTGCCGGCCGCACCGGACGAGACGATGCCTCCGAAAAAACGCTGGCGACTCTGGCCTACCCCGTTAGGATGTGACCTCAACTCGGTTCACTCCGACTCAACCAACATGGAACCTACAGGCGACATCGCACTCATTGGCTTGGCTGTCATGGGCCAAAACCTAATCCTGAACATGAACGACCACGGCTTCACCGTCGTGGCTTACAATCGTACCACCGCAAAGGTAGACGAGTTCCTTGCCAATCAGGCCAAGGGCACGAAGATCATTGGGGCGCACTCTATTCCGGAATTGATGACCAAGCTAAAGCGCCCCCGGCGCATCATGCTCATGGTCAAAGCTGGCAAGCCCGTGGATGACTTCATCGAGACGCTCCTGCCACACCTCGAGGCTGGTGACATAATTATTGACGGTGGTAACTCCCTCTTCGGTGACACCGACCGCCGCGTGAAGTACCTCGAGGCAAAAGGCTTTCAATACATCGGCACCGGCGTATCGGGCGGCGAAGAAGGTGCGCGACGCGGGCCTTCCATCATGCCCGGCGGCTCGCCCTCGGCTTGGCCGGCGGTAAAGCCCATCTTCCAAGGCATCGCTGCGAAGGTTGAGGACGGCGCTCCCTGCTGCGACTGGGTCGGCGAGGGCGGCGCCGGCCATTATGTAAAAATGGTTCACAACGGCATCGAGTATGGCGATATGCAACTCATCTGCGAGGCCTACAACGTGATGAAGCACGGCCTCGGCATGAGCGCTGATGAGATGCACGAGGTGCTCAAGGAATGGAATACAGGCGACCTCGACAGCTACCTCATCGAGATCAGCCGTGACATTCTCGCGAAGAAGGACGACGACGGCTCCGCGCTCGTGGATAAGATTCTCGATACCGCCGGCCAGAAAGGCACCGGCAAGTGGACGGTCATCAACTCGCAGGACCTCGGCATCCCCATCACATTGATGGCCGAGGCCGTTTACTCGCGTTGCGTCTCCGCGCTGAAGGACGAACGCGTGAAAGCGCAGAAGAAGCTCAAAG
>VHDH01000062.1 GCA_016871445.1 Verrucomicrobiota bacterium
TCTTTGAGCACGGCGGTCATGTCTGTGGCGATGAAGCCGGGCGCGAGCACGTTGGCAGTGATGCCGCGCGAGGCGAGTTCCTTGGCGACGGACTTGGTGAAGCCGATGAGGCCAGCCTTGCTCGCCGCGTAGTTGGCCTGCCCGGCGTTGCCGATGAGGCCGATCACGGACGCGACATTGATGATGCGGCCGGAGCGCTGCTTGAGAAACGCACGGGTGAGGGATTTGGTGAAGTTGAACGCGCCTTTGAGGTTGGTGTTGATCACGGTGTCCCAGTCCGCGTCGCTCATGCGCATGAGCAGGCCGTCGCGCGTGACGCCGGCGTTGTTGACGAGGATGTCCACCTTGCCGGCCTCTTTCAGCGCGGTTTCCGCAGCGGTGGCCACGGCGGCGGCGTCCGCCACATCCACGGCCAGTGCCCACGCGCGCCGACCCAGCGCGCGGATTTCGGTGGCGACTTTCTCGGAGTTTTCCTGCGTGCGCGAGATGCAGAAGACGTCCGCGCCGGCAGAAGCGAATTTGAGTGCGATAGCACGCCCGATACCTCGACCTGCACCTGTGACTAACGCAACTTGACCGGCCAGAGAATGCATAGGCCGGGAGTTGTCGGCGGGGCGGGGGACGAAGTCAATTCGGGAGTGGGACAGTGGGCAGGGAGCGGTATTCCGGGTGTGCCCCAGTGATTTCCGTCCATAATTCAGCCGCCGACAGGCTGCGGTCACGCGAGCGGTTCACCCATTCCACTTCCGTCGGACTGCCGGGCGGAGTGAAGCGAATGCCCCAGATGGGATCAAAGGCCTTGGTTGACAGGGAATACCTCATGTCGCCAATCAGCGTCGGATCGCCGGGAGCGCGGGCGGTCCAGCCGTCTGCGAAATGGGTGAAGCGAGCAAAGGAGTTATGTCGAGTGATGCGTGCCGTTTCTGTCGGCGTCAGGTCGCGGTCGGTCACCTGTGGAAGCGATTCGCTCGCGCGCACCGTTGGCGCACCAAACCATGGCACGCGCAGCCGGTCGCTGTGGATTCGCCCCTCACACTGGTAGAGGGAACGCCACACGAATTGGTTGCCCAGCGTGGGCATGGCTTCACTACGTTCGATGCGATGGCCGCGCGCACGGGCCAAGTCAGCCTGCGCCGCGTGGGCACGGGATTTCTGCACGGCACCCAGCGCCATATAGGCGGTGCCGAAGCCGAGGGCAGCCCACACCCAAAGATAAGTTGCAGCCGGCGCTCGTAAGCTCTGACTCGATGCGAGATGCGAAACGGGTGGCGCGGAATTGGCGGTGGGAGGTTCATTGGCTTTGCGGCTACGGTTGACCAAGGCATTTGCCACCAAGCCGGCCAGCAGGGCGAGCGTGAAGACCGGGTCAATAATGGAGATTAAGTCCCAGCCAAAGCGGTGTTGGGTGAAGGGCACGAGGAACTGCGTGCCGTAGCTGGTGCAGGCGTCCAGCAGGATGTGAGACCAGCACGCAGCCAAGCCGCACAAGAAGAGTGTCGGCCGTTGTGCGCAATGCTCTGCGCGAAACCACCACGGCAGCGCGGCGACCAAAGCAATGACCGGCGAGAAAGCAAACGAATGCGTGAAGTGCCGGTGCAACTCGACGTTCAGCAACGGGTCAGCCGCGCTATGAATCAAGAAATCTAAATCCGGCAACTCGGCAGCCACCACGCCGACGGTGGCGGCCCGCCATCCGAGCCTGCGCCCGAAGGCGACCTGAGCGACGGCCGCGCCGAGGAACGCGTGGGAGAGCGTGTCCATCCAGTGACATTATTGCGGGGCCGGGGCGGTGAGCACGAACTCGATCAGGTCTGCCATCGCCTGGGAGCTTAGGCCGGCGGCGAGGTTTTCCGGCATGAGCGATTGACCAGAGCTTTTCATCCCCTTGACTCTCGAGCGCGAGAGCGTGACCGACTGGCCGCTGGCCATGCGCAGCGTCACCTGGCTTGGCGTCTCGTCGCCAATCAGAGCGGTATGACTCTCATCATCCTTGGTGTCCACCTGAAAGGCGATGAACTGCGGGGCGACCTCGGCGTTCGGGTCAATGATGCTGGCGAGGAGTTTTTCCTTCCCCGCAGTGCGAACCGTCACGAAGTCCGGGCCGAGCGCGTAGCCGTCCTTGCCGGCGCGATGGCAGGAAGCGCACCGCTCCATGTAGGTTGCCTTGCCACGCGTGGCGTCGCCCGTGAGAGTTAGCGCGGGTTGGAGGGATTTGAGCGCGTCCGCCGGCTTGGGGGCGAGCGGGAAGACCTTTGCCGCGAGCGAGGCCACCGCGTTGTCGCGGCTGGCTTGCAGGCTTTTAACCGTGGCGGCGGGGAGTTCGGTGAGCTTCACGGAGCCGGCTTCGACGGCCTTGAGCAAGGCCAGCGCGCGGTCGGGGCGCGTGGTCAGCGCGGCCAAGGCGTCGGCGCGGGCGCGGGGGGAGAAGCTGCTCCAGCGCTTAATCAGCTCCGGGCCGATCTCTGAAGCAGAGAAGCGCGCAAGCGACCCGATGGCCGCGAGCTTCACCGGCTCGGCCGGGGCATCGAGCAGCGCGAGCAGCTTGGGACCGGCCTCGGCATAGCTGGTGAGTGCCAGCAACTGCGCGGCCTGCACACGCGCGGTCTCGGTTGCTTGCGGGCTGTCGATGGTCTGCGCGGCGCTGGCGAAGACGCTTTTGAGGCGGTTCAACTTGTCCACCGCCGCGAGAGTAGTGCCCGCGCGCACCGTGCCATCCCCAAGCGCGCGAACCCAGCCGGCCACGGGCGCGGCAGGGTCGGGTTGCGCCGCGAATTCCAGCACGGCGCGGACTTCGACTTGTTGGTTACGGGCACCGATAAGTTCGGCAAGCTGGCGGAGACACTCATCGCTGCCGGATTTACTGCGGAAGCGCATGTCTTGCACGAGTGTGGTGAAAACTTCGCCAACGCCTTCGGTGAGTGAGTTCAAGACGGCGGCACGCATCAGTGCATTGTCGGGATCGTGCCGCATTAAATCGGCCAGAGCGCGCGGTCGGGCCGGGTCACGGACTTCGCCCAACGTGAGCGCGAGTTGGAAGCGCACGCGCGGAGATACTTCGCCCGTCATAGCCATTAAGCGTGGGCCAAGCGACGACTGATTATTACCGTTGGCCAATGCTTCCTCTGATAGCTTGACGGCGTGTTCTCGGACGCGCTCGTCGACATCTCCCAGCGCGGCGATCAGATGCTGGTTGTTGAGGGCAAGCAGACCGTTCAGCGTGTGCAGCGCGTGAATGCGACCCACTGCCGACTGCGAACGCTCAAGCATGGACTCCAGCGTGGCGATGGCACGGCGGTCGGCGCGTTCATAAATCAGACGCGCGGCCGTTTCACGTATCCAAGCGTTCGGATGATCAAGGCAGGTAGCGAGTTGCTGGGCATCGAAGTTGGCAAACTTGGGCAGCGTAGGCCGCTTGAAGTTCTCCGGCACCACGCGCCAGATGCGGCCGCGGTCGTTACCGCTGTTTAGGTCAATGTGCTTTTTAATGGCTTCGGGGATTGACCATGGGTGCTCGATGACCTCGCGATACATGTCCACCACATAGAGGCAGCCGTCGGGGCCATTTTGGAAATGCACGGGGCGGAACCAAGTGTCGCGCGAGGCGAGGAATTCGATATTTTGCTCATCCGCCGGACGCTTGCCGGTGAGGGCAACCCCGTTGGGGGAAAGGACTTTGCGGTGCACCAAGTTTCCGCCCGCGTCGCCTATGAACGCGTTATCCACGAACTCTGGCCCGTACGCGTCACCTCGGTAAATAGTCGCGCCGGTCGCGCCGGTGAAGTAGCCGGAAACGCGCCCGCCGCCCTCAACTGCCCCGGGCACTACGCCGCTAATGCGCCAGCGCGTGCGCACGATGCGCCATGGCTCATCCGGGCTGAGGCGAAATACTTCCGCTGCCGGGCCATCTGCTGCGATGCTGACCCGCGGGCTGGGCAAGGCGAAAGCGGGATTGCGTGCAGCGTAGCGCTGATCGAATAACAGCATTTGCAAGTGGTCACTGTTGCTGCACACGAATTTTCGCCCATAACTGTCGAAGGACAGACCGTATTGTCCGCCGCCTGACTCGGCGCGCAGTTTTAGGCTGCGAGGGTCGAAGCTAAAGTCGCGGCCGCGCAGGTTCAGGGATTCGCCGCCGGCGGTGGCCTTGACTTCGGTGCCGCCATTGGGGCCGGTGGCGCCGTGGACTCGGTTGTCGAGACCCCAGTTGAACGAGTTGAGTAGCGCCTGGACGTTGAGTCGCGCCGCGCCGCTGCCAAAGCCGGTGAAGACTACTTTCCGCTCATCAGCCTTACTGTCACCGTTTGTATCCTTCAGCCAGAGTATGTCTGGCGTCGTGCCGACGAAGATTCCACCGCCGTAGCAGATGACCGCCGTGGGCCAGGGCAGGTTGTCGGCGAATGTGGTGGCTTTGTCGTACTTACCGTCGCCGTCCGTGTCTTCGACAAGCCGCACACGCCCAAGATGCGGGGTTTCATCGCGCCGCTCGGAATAGTCAATCATCTCGATCACAAACATCCGTCCTAGCTCATCGAAGGCGATCGTGACCGGGCTGTTGACTAGCGGTTCGCTGGCAGCGAGTTCGAGGCGAAAGCCCTTTTTGACTTGGAAGGTCTCAGCAGCGTTAGCCGGTTTTACAGCTGGAAAACGGGGCAAATCCTTCGTTGTGAGTTCGGGCTGTTTACCGGACTTGCCATAGACCTCAGAATAGGAAACCCGGGTCTGGGGCGCGGATTGGGGCAGTCCCGAAGACTGCGCAACTAGCATCACTGCAACCACCAAAAGGCCTTGGCCAGATAAATTCATGCAACAAGATGGCTCGTAACCCGACCTGAGGAAAGGGAGAATATTTCAGAACCCAGACCGCCTTCTGCTTGCCGCTTAGGCGCGGCTTCCCTACAACCTCAGTCGTGATTGACATCAAATGGATTCGGGACCAGCCCGAGCTGGTGAAGCAGCGGCTCGCGGCACGCAACGGCGGGGATGACGCGAAGATTGACGAGGTGCTCAAGCTCGACGAGCAGCGCCGCCACGCGCTCAAGCAGGTCGAGGACTTAAAGTCGCTGCGGAACAAGGTCTCCAAGGAGATCGGTGCGCTTATGGGGCAAAAAAAGCTCGCCGAGGCCGAAGCCAAGAAGGTCGAGACCCGTACGCTGGGTGACCAGATCGCCGCGCTCGACAAAACCGCTACCGAGGCCGAGGCCGCGCGCGACGCCATTCTTATCCGCCTGCCGAACCCGCCGCATGCTAGCGTGCCTTCGGGTAGGTCTAGTGCGGACAATCCCGAGGTAAAGCATTGGGGCTCAAAGCCGGAATTCGCCTTTAAACCCAAGTCGCATGTTGAACTGTGTGCGTCGCTCAAGCTTGTGGATTTCGAGCGCGGCGCGAAGCTCTCGGGCAGCGGCTTCCTGCTTTACACCAACTGGGGCGCACGCCTAGAACGGGCGTTAATTCAATTCCTCCTCGACCTTCACACGACGCAGCACGGCTACACAGAGGTTGCGCCGCCACACATTGTCAGCCGCGACTGCATGGTGGGCGTCGGCCAGTTCCCTAAGTTCGAGGACCAGGCCTACGCGGTGCGCGAGGGCTTGGATGAAAGCACGCTGGGTAAGCTTTACCTGCTGCCTACCGCCGAGGCGCCAGTTGCGAACATTCATCGCGAGGAAATTCTCCCGGCCAGCCAGCTCCCCATCTATTACTGCGCTTACAGCCCGTGCTTCCGCGCGGAGGCGGGTGCGGCCGGCGTCGGCACGCGCGGGATGATTCGCGTCCATCAGTTCGACAAAGTTGAGTTGGTGAAAGTTGTAAGGCAGGAAGACGGTTACGCTGAACTGGAGAAGATGCTCGCAAACGCGGAAAAGGTGCTGCAATTGCTTGGCCTGCACTACCGTATCGTGCTGCTTTGCACCGGCGACATGGGCTTTGCCAGCGCGAAGACTTACGACATCGAAGTCTGGGCGCCCGGCCAGAATGCTTATCTTGAAGTGTCGAGTTGCTCGAATACCGATGAGTTTCAGGCCCGGCGCATGAATCTTCGCTATAAGGACGCTGACGGGCAAAACAAGTTCCCGCACTTGCTCAACGGCTCCGGCACTGCATTGGCCCGGCTCTTCGTTGCCCTCATCGAGACGTATCAGCAAGCCGACGGCAGCGTGCGCATCCCCGAGCCGTTGCGCTCGTATCTGCGCGGCGCGGAACGCATCAACGCTTAAACGAAGTTGCGCCCTGCTAGGTCGCAGCATGCGCTCGATTCCGCACTCCGCATTCCGCACTGCATGAAAATCCTCCTCGCCAGCAGCGAAGTTCACCCGTTCTCCAAGACGGGAGGACTGGCGGACATGGTTGGAGCGCTGGGCAAGGCGCTCGCCGCCGCCGGTCATGAGGTCGGCATTGTCACGCCGCTTTATCGCGGCATTCGCGAGCGCTTCACGGAACTCCGGGCAACGGATCATCGCGTGGAGGTGCCCATCGGCGACGCACGCGTAGCGGCAGGCATCGCTGAATTGCAGCTGAGCAAAAGGCTCACGGTTTATTTCGTGGACCAGCGCGATTATTACCACCGCCTGGCGTTGTATGGAGATAACAACACGGATTACCCGGACAATCCGCAGCGGTTCATCTTCCTCTCCAAGGTTGTTGTGCAGCTTGCGCGAGACCTGCCCGCCGGGCCGTTTGATATTGTTCATGTCCATGACTGGCAGTTGGGTCTCGTGCCCGCGCTATTGCGATCGGAGGCGCATCGCACTGGCTGGCACTCGCCGCGTACCGTACTGACCATCCATAACCTTGCGTATCAAGGCCGCTTCGCTGGGGGCGGGTTCGGCTTGACCAACTTGCCGCCAGCCTTTTTCACGCCGGCGGGTATCGAGTATTATGGCGACGTAAACTGCCTCAAGGCCGGCATCATTTACTCCGACTTCATCACCACCGTCAGCCCGCGCTACGCGCGCGAGATTTGCACTGAAGCCCATGGCTGCGGCCTTGACGACGTGCTGCGCGCTCGGCGGGCCCGACTTGCCGGCATTCTCAATGGCGTGGATTACGACGAGTGGAACACTCACCGCAACCTCCACCTCCGTCACCCCTTTTCACTCCGTAAGCTTGCCGGTAAGGCTGCCACCAAGCTCGACCTTCAGCGTGAGCTTGGGCTGCCTGCGCGCGCGGACGTGCCTCTCTTTGCAACTGTCACGCGCCTTGCAGACCAAAAAGGCGTCGACCTCCTGCTCGCCGTGCTCGAGGAGATGCTGGCGACGAATCTGCAGTTTGTGATTCTTGGTAGTGGTGATCCCGCCTTGCAGCTTGGATATCAGGCACTGGCCGAGCGGCATCCCACCAAGGCCGTCGCCCGCATCGGCTACGATCATGCGCTCGCGCACCGTATTGAGGCGGGTTGCGACTTTTTTCTCATGCCCTCGCGCTTTGAGCCCTGCGGGTTAAACCAAATGTACTCACTACGTTACGGCGCGATCCCGATTGTGCGGCGAACCGGCGGATTGGACGATTCGGTGGTGGATCTTTCTGAAAATGCCCAACTCGCGAACGGCATCAAATTCACCGAGTTTACATCCCGAGCATTGGCCGGGGCTATCCGCAAGGCCCACGCTTTGTACCGCACACCCAAAATTTTGGCACGGATGCGAAAAAACGCCATGGCCGCCGACTACTCTTGGAACCGCACGACGACCGAATATGAGCAAGTGTACCGCCAAGCACTAGCGTAAGAACAAAAAGAGTTTAAGTTTCCCTGACCGAAAAGCCGGTAACCCGTCATTCAAACCGAACAACTCACAGACAGAACCCAGTGAATACCGAATGCGTCTGGCTAGAGAAAAAATAATTCTCAGGTCTAGACGCTGGCGGAATCTGAACAGCCGATTTAAGAGCTGCTCAGTTTCTAACCCGCGAAGATCGTTCTCGGCTCGCAGACTTGGTGGGCGTGGGTTTGCCCTTGGCGAGTACGGCCTTGTTCTTACGCAGAAACTCTTGAAGGGCCTCCTTGCCCGTCAGCGAAACCGAAGCGCGCGGGCAACTGCCCCGGTAGTGCTTGTAGTGGACGAGTGTCTTGCCTATGAGGCCAATGCGCAAGTTGGAGTCGGCCATTTCCCAAACTTGGCCGGTTTCCAAAGTTAGCGTTGCAGAGGAACTAGATTTTTGAGTCGGCATCTTGTTTCTAAAGTAACCGATTCCCGGGTAATGCCAAAGGACATTCTACATAATTTTATGCACGGTAACCGCACCCAAGCGAATCAGCACTTCGTGGGCAGGGGAGAGTTCACTCGCGCCCCGAGTCGTTTCGATTGTTTGAACGTCCCACCGTTGCCATTCGCCGCCTCCTCCCGCACACTGCGCGGAGCAGATGAGCAAGTGTTTTTATATCACCACGGCGATTGACTATGTAAACGGCCAGCCGCACCTCGGCCACGCTTACGAGAAGGTTCTCGCCGATGTCGTGGCTCGCAGCCGCCGCGCGCTGGGCGAGGGGGTTTTTTTTCTGACTGGCCTCGATGAGCATGGGCAGAAGGTCCAACAAGCTGCGCAGGTGGCGGGTAAGTCCGCGCAATTATATTGCGATGAGCTCGCCGGGATATGGCAGGTGTTCGTCACCAAGCTCGGCTTGACCAATGACGACTTCGTTCGCACCACATCCGCGCGGCACAAGGAGGTGGTGCAGGCGATCCTCACGAAGCTCCATCGCGAAGGGCATTTCTATCAGGCCAGCACGGAGGGCTTTTACTCGACGAAGGAGGAAACGTTTGTCACCGCCAAGGAGCGGCTTCCGGATGGCTCGTTTCCAGCGAGCTATGGCGAGGTCGTCCAACTCGCGGAGACGAACTGGTATTTCAAACTCGGCACGCATCAGCAATGGCTCATTGACCACATCGAGTCGAACCCGGCGTTCATCCAGCCCGACTATCGGCGTAACGAAGTCCTCGGCTTCCTCAAGAACAACACGCTCGAAGACCTCTGCATCAGCCGGCCGGCCGCGCGGCTCACCTGGGGCATCCCGGTCCCGTTCGATCCGGCTTACGTCACTTATGTCTGGTTCGACGCGCTGGTGAACTACATTTCCGTCCCCGCCGCGCTGGGCGACCCGACGGTGCTGGGCGCGCTGCAATTGGCAATCGGCAATCGGCAATCGGCAATCGCCGCATGGCCTGCCGACGCCCACGTCATCGGCAAAGATATCATCAAGTTCCATGCGGTTTATTGGCCCATCATGCTCAAGGCAATGGGCCTGCCGTTGCCAAAACAGTTGCTCGTCCACGGCTGGTGGCAAAAGGACGGCGCGAAGATGAGCAAGACCACAGGCAACGTGGTTGACCCCGTGGCCATTATTGATGATTGGGGCCTCGACGCCTTCCGCTACTACGTTGTGCGCGAGCTCGACATCGGCCCGGACGGCAATTGGACCGACGCAGGTTTTGCCGCGCGTTATCAGGCTGAGCTGGCCAATGGTTTGGGTAACCTCGTGAACCGCTCGCTCTCGATGCTCAAGCGGTATCGCAACGGCGTGGTGCCCGCCCGCCATGACGCGCTCTCTGCAGAAGCCAGCCAGTTCGCCCACGCAGCCATCATTGCATTGCGGGAGAGCCGCTTGCAGGACGCGCTCGTTGAGACTTGGAAGCTCGTCACCCGCGCGAACCAATACGTGGACCAGACAGCGCCCTTCAAGCTAGCCAAGGATCCTGCGCAGGCCGCGCGCCTAGACGAGGTGCTCTACAACCTTGTCGAGAGTTGCCGCATCCTCGCCGTGCTGCTGCATCCCTTCATCCCCGGCACATCGGCGAAGATCTTTGCCCAGCTCAATCTCGCTGGCGCACCGGACAAGCTCGCCCTCGCCGCGTGGGGCGGCCTGCAGCAGCACCACGCTATCGGCGAGCCGGCCGCGCTTTTCCCGCGCCGCGATCAGCCCAAGGCATGAGCGGCGCAGGCTGTTACGTGCACTCCGCCGGTTTTCTGACGGGACAAAGCCTCGCTGGCGCACTAGCTTGCGGCCATGTTCCAGCTCGGCTTCGTCTCCGCCATTGTTCCTGAATTAACCCTTGAGCAGGTACTAACCTTTGCTGCTGCCGAGGGCTTCCAGTGCGTGGAGGCCATGTGCTGGCCCGTAGGCAAAGCGGAGCGCAAGTTCGCTGGTATCACCCACATCAACGTGAGCGGACTCACGCTCGGCGGCGCAGATGACATCCTAGCGCTCTGTGCGAAGCACGGCGTCGCCCTCTCCGGCCTCGGCTATTATCCAAACCCGCTCGATCCGGATGCGAAGGTGTCAAAGGCCGCCGTGGAGCATCTCAAGAAAGTCATCAAGGCCGCGGCCATGCTTGGCCTCAAAAACGTGAACACGTTCGTCGGCCGCGACTGGACCAAAAGCGTGGACGACAACTGGCCGCGCTTCCTCAAGACCTGGAAGCCGCTGATCAAGGTCGCGGAGGACCACGATGTTCGCATCGGTATTGAGAATTGCCCCATGTCCTTCACGCGGGACGAGTGGCCCGGCGGCAAGAACCTCTTCACCACGCCGGCCATCTGGCGGCGGGCGTTCAGCGATATTCCGTCAGCGCACTTCGGCCTGAATTACGACCCGTCGCACTTTGTGCTCCAGCACATGAACCCGGTCAGTCCGCTGCGCGAGTTTCAGGACAAGCTCTTCCACTTGCACGCGAAAGACGTGCAAGTCCACCGCGACCAGCTCAACGAGGTTGGTGTTTTCGCGCACCCGAACGAATGGCACACGCCACGTATTCCGGGCTATGGCGAGATGGATTGGGGATTGTTCATGGCCGCGCTCATGGCGACGAGTTATCGCGGCCCCGTGTGCATCGAGGTGGAAGACCCGACCTTCGGCAAGACGCTCGCTGGGCGGCAGGACGCCCTGCGCGTCGCGCGGAATGTGCTGCGGCCTTATTGCGTGTGACCAAAACTTGGGGTGCGGCCTCTAACGTCCATGTCCGGCATCATCACTGCTCAAGGCGCCCAAGAGTTGGGTTTTGAAATCCTGTCCTCGTAGACGTGGTGAGCTATTCCTTGCCGAGTGCCACTTGCCCAACTTCATTATCGGGTGGAAGTCTCGGACCGAAGAAGCGCGAGACAAATTGGAAGGGATGCTGAAACTCTGAGGGTAAGTCACTGCGGCATTTGGTTCAGCGTGTGCCAGAGCGTGTCGTGGCTAAGGGGTTGGCCGGTAACGCTGCGAAGGCCAGCGGCGCGAAGGGTGAGCACGGCGCCCGGGCGAAGACCGGCGACCTGCAAATGGATAGTGCGGCCATCCTGGGAGAGCAGAGCGGAGGTAATTTTCAATGGCGTTGGGGGCGGTTCTGGCGCGGGTGTGGCCTCAGGCACGAAGAACTGCGTTTTGAGTTCGTAGCCGGCAACCTTTGCAGCGGTGGCGGGCGCAGCCGGTTGGGTAAGGGTAAGTTCGAGAGAGTCTGGATGAGTTTTTACGGTAGCAACCTCGAAGGGAATCGGACCAAGGAGTTCCATGCGACCTATCTGTCCTATACCGCCACTATCTGCAGATCCAGCGAAGTAAAGCTGTCCACTCGCACTCACGGCCATACATGCCGCACGCAAGCCCAATCGCTTTACTAGCGACCAAGCCGCGCCCTGCCACTCACCTTTAATTTGCTCCAAGCTCACGCGCAACAAGCTGCCCTCACCATCGGCAACGATGAGTTGCCCGGCGAATGCGCCCCAACTTGCCGGCAACACCACGATGCCCTTTACGCGCGTGGCTAACTGCGATGGAAACCACACGGCGGGCGAAGCAAATTCCTTTGGCTGTCTGAATTGCTCTTGGGGCGCCGGTTGTGTGGCGGGGTGGCCATGGAACTTGGTTTCCTGAACGCGAATAAGCTTTGCCACCGGCACCCATGGGCCGGGATTGTCAGACACAAAGATTTCGCCATTTGCCGATGTCGCTCCGCCGGGCGAGTGAAAGCCGCTGGCCCAGCCTTCAAAGTCCTTGCCAGCCCGGTTGAACCGCGCGTCCCAACCACGAAACGGAACTTCCCAGCGCGCGCCACGTGCGTCGAGGAAGACGTGCAGTCGGCCCTCCTTGTCCGCAACGGGACCGACGGCGAATTGCCGCGCGTTGCCGTTGAAGCCCCACGCTTGGCTGATGCACTCAAAGAGGTCCGCCTCACCGTCGCCGTCTGTGTCGCGCAGGCGCGTCAGCTCGCACTTTTGCGCGACAAAAATCTCGCCGCTCAACACCCGCAGGCCACCCGGCTCCATCAGACCTCGGGCGAAGCAGCGGAGGACGTTTGTGCCGGGTGAATTCACTTGCTCGCTGCGGATGAAGATCTCGCCGCGCGCGGTGCAGAAGACCAGGTCGCCGTTCGGTAGGAGGTCCAAGCCGGTGATGGGGGAGATTTCGAGTTTGGAGTTTTGAGTTTGGAGTTGCTCGATTCGGAAGCCGCCGTTGGTCACCACCCTCGGCGCGTTGACCAAGGCGAAAGTGGGCACGGAATTGGTTGGCTTGCCCGCAGGCGGCTCAGAGACGCGCATCAGCTCCGGCGGCGCGACTTTGGCGGGAACCAGTTTCGGCAATAGCCGCTCGGCCTCGGCCTTGTCCGCGCAGACTACGGAGAGCACTTCAAATGATATTTCCCCGCGATGGGCGGGGATGTGGACGACCGCGTGCGTCTCGTCGCCGGTGACGTGGCGGGAAACCACTTCGCTCTCGCCATCCTTCTCGCGATGCAGTTCCACCACGTAATCCGCCTGTGCGGTCGCGGGCTTCCAGCCGAGCAGCGGCCGGCCCCGGAACGCGACGAGCAGCACGTCCTTCTCGCGCATAATGCCCATCGCGGCGGTGCTCTGGCCGATGGCGGTCTGGCGGCCCGCCTCCATGTGTGCGGTAAATTCGAGATCTAAGTAGCTGGCGGATAACTCAAAGCGTCGCACCACCACAGGTTTCCCGTCCACCCACAGCACCGATGGCGATTCGTGGACGCGAATGGTCTCCTCGGCGTCAAGCGGCAGCTCATACATCAGGGTGGCGACCCCCCCCCGCGTGCTATGGCCGAGATAGCGAGGCTTCGAAGGGAAATCGGTGAGGATGTTCTTCGCAGGCTTGCCGCCGGCCCACGGGAAGAGCGGCGGGTTGGTGAAGAGGAAGTCGCCGGTGAAGTCCGCGAGGAAGCGGCCCGCCGCGCCGTCGTAGGGCGCCCCGTGCAAGTTCAGCGATGGCCCGCGCCAAACCGTGTGCGTGCGAAGCGTCTCGGTGTCGAAGGCGAGGTGGACATTTGTGGCGAGCGGGATGACTACGCTGCGCGCGGCGGCGGACATAGGCGCGCGGCGAAACGGCTGGTTAACGGGGTCACGGAAGGTTTGGGCGGCAAGCGGGAGGGCGAGGAAGAGGTGAAGAACCCAAAAATTCGGGAAAGGCTTGGCAGGCGCTCGGGCCGCGAGCAGAGAAACGGGACGAGGGCACATTTGCAGCCACCATTCCAAACTCCGCACACCGCAGGCTGCACTCACTTCAACTCCCACTTCTCGCCGAAGAAGTCGGCGGCAACGACGCCTTTGCCACCGACGCGCTCGGCGAGCGGCACGCTCAGGTCGAGGATGGCCCAGTCGGGGAGCTTGGGCGTCTGGAACGAGTTCGACGCGGCGGCGAACTGCGGGAAGGTGAAGCCGCTGTTGATGACCACGTAGCGTGCCGGGTTCAGCGGATTCGGGAAGATGAACGTGGGAACATGTTTCGTGGCGTCGAAGTTCTTGCCGCCGACTTTGATTTCCTTCGCGCTCCACTTGATGGGCAGTTTGTCGGCGATGCGGGCGAGGAGCTTGTTTGAGGACGGGTCGCCCCAGAGGACGAGGTGGCTGTTCTTGAGGTCGTCGTCGGTGATGGCGGAGTCGTCCTTCACGCGCGGCCCGCCTCGAAAGTAACGCCGCCAATGGAACGCGGCCTCGGCCAGTTCGGTTTTCGCCCACTGGCTGACGGCGGCGTTCAACGGCTGGCCGGTTGGACGGACCATCACGAACGAGTCCATGAACGCGTCGTCAATCGGGCCTTGGAGGTTGTGGCGCTTGGCGAGGCCGGAGTTTGCACTCGGGCTGGGATTTCGCTCGGACCATTTTCCACCGGACTTGATTGCGGAGAATCTCCACCAACTCGCAGGTGCGCCTGAACCTGGCGGCGGCAGCGAGCCGACCATGTTGCGGAAGCCGAGGTTTTGTCCGTCTACGGTGAGTTTCGCGCCGCGGCCGACGAGGTTGGCGGGCACGATGTTGATGGAGAAACTGGAGACGTTTCGCGTCTTGACGACGAGTTCGTCCGCGCCGCCATTCGTGACGACCTCGGCTTCGATGCGCGCTTCGTCCCAATGCTTGTCGAGCGCGTCCATTGTGAGCCAGTGGGCTGAGTTGAACTTCAGCGAGTGCGTCACCAGCGTGACCTTTTTGGGTTGGTGGTTGATGCCCTTGGTCGTCGCGTCATCCACGAGCTTCGCCACGGTCTGCTTTGCGTTCGCCTCGTAGGAATGGCCGGTCTTGGGGCCGATGATGTGGGTCATCTTCACGCCTTCCTTGAGGAGCGCGGCTTCCATGAGGTCGGCGGCGGCTTTTTGGGCGTCATCCTCGCCGCTGTAGGCCACGAGCGTCGTGTTGACGAGGTTGATGGGGCAGGCGAGCGGGTCGTAGAGATTCCAGAGCTTCTGTTCCCACCACGGGATGGTGGCGAGCTTGTCGCCGAGCTTCTGGTAGTTCTTCACGTCCACGAAACCCGCGCCGGGATTGACGGAAGCAAATTGGTCCGGGTGATGCGCGCCGAGGTGCCACGCGCCCGCGCCGCCCATTGAGAAGCCGCGCATGGCGAGTTTGTTGCGGTCAATCGGGTAGTGCTTCGCGGCGTGGTGGAGGCCCTCCCACACGTCCGTCTCGCCGGCGAACTTGAAGGCGTTCATGAAGCGCCCGTAAGGCTCCAGCACGAAGGTGTCGTCGGCGAGGAACTGGCTGGTGGGGCGCTGCTGGCCCTCGATGAAGGCAATCTCGATGAGCGTGTCGCCGCGCCCGTGCAGCCAGAAGTCGAGGCGACGGGGCTTGTCATCGCCGGTGAGGTAAGTGACCGGCACCTTCAGTCCATAAGGCTGCACGGATCCGTCGATGTTGGACACGTAGCCGCGCACCACGGGGAGGTGCGTGAGCGTGGTCGGCGTCTTGGCCTTGGACTCCAGTTCCTTCTTCAGCGCAAGCAGGCCTGACTTCGTGTTCCACGGCGCGTTACCGGCCTTGAGGGCGGCGGCGCGCTCGGAACCGGTCTTGAGCAGCGCGCGGGCGGAGTTGAACTGGTTCGTGCTGGTGAAGATGTCGTCCTCGACCGCGTAGCGGACGGCGTTGTGATAAATCTGCACGTCGGGCAGCAGCGCGAGCAACGCGGGCTTGTCCTTCAGCGAGGATCGGAGCGCCTCGATTTCCTTGCCCAGCGCGGCGGCTCCGGCGGTGAGTTCGGCCTTCACGTCCGCAGGCACGACGACACCGGGCGGCGGGTTGAGCTTCCTTGGGTTCGGCTGGAAGTTGGCGTTCGCGGCTTTCTTGGCGGGCGCCTTAGGGTCGATCGTTTTCTTTTCCGCCGTGCCTGCGAGGGCGAGAGACAACAAAAGTGTCAGCAATATGGACAACAGCTTCATGACTGGTGTATCGCAGAGTGCATGGCGATTGGCGAGCGCACAGTGAGCGACTGCACCTGCCCGCCGGCCATCGTAATGACCAGCCCAGCCAACGCTGCCGCGCCCAAGTTTGCGCCTAGGGCGATTGCCCCAGTGATGGGGCCCTCGGGTAGTGCGTTTGAAGTTGAGCCGTTGAGCTATCGCGCTCGTAAGACCGACTCGGCCACGGAGGAGGTCGTGGCATTAGACAGTCAACAGTTCGCGCTGCCCTTCGCCTAGCTGTGCAACTGCACTTTTTTAGCCGGCTGCTGAAACGCGTGCGTCCGAACACGCCGCCAGACTCATTACGGGTGGGGGAAACCGAACTAATCGTTGAGTTTGTTCGGCATCCCAAGGCCCGCCGTTACGTATTGCGGCTCACACCTGAGCGCGTGGCGCGGGTGACGATGCCGCGCTTCGGCAACCGCGCGGAGGCATTTGATTTCGTTCAGCGGCAAACCGCTTGGCTGGAGAAACAGCTCGCGAAGTCGTCGTGTTCTTCACGCGCAGCCGAGTGGCGGCACGGAACGGAAATACTCTTTCGTGGTGAGCGCGTTGCACTGCAACTGGATACCCACGCGAGCGGATGCGTCGTGCGGTTTGCTGACCAAGAAATCGCCTTGAAGCAGCCGGCCACGAATTTGCGCCCGGCGGTGGAACACCACTTGTGGCGGCTTGCGGCAAATGAACTACCGCTGCGTCTGCTGGAGCTTGCCGCGCAGCACCGCATCTCGGTAACACGCGTCACGGTGCGCAACCAGCACTCGCGCTGGGGCAGTTGTTCGCGGGCGGGCACGGTCTCGCTGAACTGGCGCCTGGTGCAGACCCCGAACCTCGTGCGCGATTACATTTGTATTCATGAGCTAATACATCGGCGCGAAATGAACCACTCCGCGCGCTACTGGCAGCAAGTGGCTGAGGCCTTCCCGCGTTGGGAGGCGGCGGAACGGTGGCTGAAGGCGAATGGCGGTTTGCTGCGGTGTGGCATGTGACGGCACTTGAACCTCGGCGCACTTGCCGTCAGCACCGTTGACGGCATACGCTAACCACACTCAAACACATGAAGCCTCTGTCCATTCTCGCCGCCTTGTTCCTCGCCTTCGTCACCTCCGCTTCCGCCGCTGACAAATCCCTGCTCGACGGAGTTAAACGCGTCGTTTTCCTCGGCGACAGTATCACATATTCAGGCGGCTACGTGGACATTCTCGAAGCGGCCTTCCGCGTGGAGAATGCCGACCGCGCCGTAGAGTTCATCAACATCGGTCTGCCCAGCGAGACGGTCAGCGGCCTGAGCGAGCCGGGTCACGCTGGCGGTGCGTTTCCGCGTCCGACGGTTCACGAGCGGCTCGACCGCTTGCTCGCCAAGGCCAAGCCCGACCTCATCGTCGCCTGTTACGGGATGAACTGCGGGATGTATTATCCGCTCAGTGACGATCGCTTCGCCAAGTATCGCGAGGGCATGGAACTGCTTCGCAAAAAGGCCGCCGCCGCCGGCGCGAAGGTCGTCCACATCACGCCGCCGGTTTTTGACCCCGTGCCCATCAAGGCCCGCCTGCTGCCCGCCGGCCTGCCGGAATACAGGCAGCCCTTCGAGGGCTACAACACTGTGCTCGACCGCTACTCCGAGTGGCTCGTCTCCCAGCGCGCGCAGGGCTGGGTGGTCTTGGACGCGCACTTCCCGATGGCGAAGTTTCTTGCCGCTGAGCGCGAGCATGACCCGTCCTTCAGGCTCGCCGGCGACGGCGTCCACATCAATGCCACCGGCCACTGGCTTATCGCGCGCGAGGTGTTGCGCGCGTTCAAGGCCCCAGCAGACAAGCTCGCCGAGGCCAAGGACGGCGCGGGCTTCCTTGCCTCGATTCACCCACGCGGCGCGGAGTTGCTGAAACTCATCGCGCAACGGCAAGCCGTGATGAAAGACGCCTGGCTCAACGAGTGCGGCCACCTGCGGCCTGGCATGAAAAAGGGCGTGCCCGTCGCCGAGGCTCAGGCGAAGTGGACCGAGTTGGAGGCGAAGATTGCCGAGACTGCCGCCGCGAAGTAACGGCGTTGGTCACTTCGCCTTGAGTACCCCCGCCGCCGC
>VHDH01000063.1 GCA_016871445.1 Verrucomicrobiota bacterium
GCCTTCCAGTCGCCGAAACGCGCGGCTTGCAACGATGCGCCTTCGTGCAATTCCCAGTAGAAGTATTCGCGCTGCGGTGCCGCGCCGCCCTTGAGGAAGCTCACGAGCGAAAGGCCGTCGGGCTTGAAACCATCAGGCAGCTTCGCGCCCGCGAGTTCCGCGGCGGTCGGGAGGAAATCCCAGAACGCCCACGGCTCATGGCTCACGCGTCCGGCGGGCACGGTGCCGGGCCAGCGCGCGAGGGCGGCCTGCCGTAGCGCACCCTCGTAGAGACCGCGCTTGAAGCCGCGCAAACCGTTGCTCGCCTGCTCGAAGAGCTTGCCCTGCGGCGACTGCGGATCGAAGGACGAGCCATTGTCGCCCGCGAGCATCACGAGCGTGTTGGTGTCAAGGTTCAGCTCCTTGAGCAGCGCGAGGATGCGGCCCACGTCGGAGTCCAGGCGCGTGACCATCGCCGCGTAGTTCTTCTGCACCTCGGTCCACGGCTTGTCCTTGTAGATGCCCTGGTCATCAATCTGAAAGGTCCCGTGTGGCAGCGTGATGGAGTAGTAGAGGAAGAACGGCCGGTCCTTGTTGGTTCGCACGAACTTCAGTGTCTCGTCCGTGATGAGGTTCTGCGCATAGGTCGCGCCCTTGCCCTCCACCCTCGTGTTGCCATCGTTGCCCGGCAGCTCGAAGCGCTGGTCGTCGCGGTAGAGGTATTTTGGGAAATAGCTGTGCGCGTGGCGCTGGCAGTTATAGCCGAAGAAATGGTCGAAGCCGTTTTTTAACGGGCTGCCCGTCGTGTCGAACATGCCCATGCCCCACTTGCCCACGCACGCGGTCGCGTAGCCGGCGGACTGGAGCACTTGCGCCACCGTCACCGTGCCGGCGGGCAGCGGCTTCTGGCCCTCGGGCTGGACCTCGCGATTCGCGCGGATGGGCGAGTGGCCCATGTGCAGACCGGTCATCAGCGACGTGCGGCTCGGCGCGCAGACGCTCGTGCCGCAATAGCCCTGCGTGTAGCGCGTGCCCTCGCGCGCCATCCGGTCGAGATTCGGCGTCTGGATGAGCTTCTGCCCGTAGCAACCCAGATCGCCCTGCGCGAGGTCGTCGCTGAGGATGAAGATGAGGTTGGGCTTGGCGAGGGGCGCAGCCAGCAGCGGCCCGGCAGCCGCGAGCAAGGTAAACAAGGCAATGGCAGGTTTCACGCGACGTTGGGAAGTAAACAGTTCGCAAGGCTGGCTATCACCGCAGGGGCGTGGGGAGAAAGTCCCAGTCCAGCACCATCTTTTCGGTGAGCGCGCGTTTGAGCGCGAGTTCGGGTTCCTTGAACGCGGTCTGGCCCGCGAGGTTGTTTAACTCACCCGGGTCCGCGTCGAGGTCGTAAAGTTCGAAGGTTGGTCGTGGCGCGGTGAAGTAAGCCTTCACAAACGGCGGGGCGAGCTTGCCCGCCGCGTTGGCCGCCACCATCTCCTGCCAGCCCGGGTCGCGCTGGCTGTCCACGGGCGCGACGGCCCCGTGCGGCGTGCAGTTGTAAATGAGCTTGAAGTGGTCGCTGCGCGCGCAGCGGGCAAGGTCGAACGTGGAAGCTTGGATGTCCGGCTTCATGCCGCCGTCGCCGCCGTGCGGGCCGCGTTCGGCGAAGATGAACTGACGCGGCGTGAACGGTTCGCCGCGCAGGAGCTTGAGGAAGCTCATGCCGCTCATTTCCTTGGGTGGCTTCACGCCGGCGGCTTCCAGCATCGTTGGCGCGAAATCCTCGCCGGAGATGAGCGCGCGGGTGGTTTGGCCGGTCTTCAACACCCCAGGCCAGCGCACGAGCAGCGGGACGTTGATGCCGGGGTCGTGCAGCGCGCCCTTGCCGTGTGGCATCGCCATGCCGTTGTCGCCCATGAAGACGACGAGGGTGTTCTGGTCGAGGCCGCGGGCCTTGAGTGTGTCGAGCACGGTTTGCACGTCGTCGTCGAGGTGCTCGATTTCCGCGAGGTAACGCGCGAGGTCGCCGCGCACGCCGGGCAGGTCGGGCAGGTGCGGCGGAAGGGTGAGTTTTTTTGGGTCGGGCACGCCGCGTTTGCCCTGCGTGGTCCAGACGTGGTGCGGGTCCGAGAAGCCGAGCCAGAAGAACCACGGTTTGTCCTTTGGTGCCTTGTCGAGGAAGGCCGCGAGTTTGGTCCCAAAATTCTGCGTCCCGCCGCCTTTCTCCACATAGTCCACCCGTTGGGTGAACGTGCGCAGGTTGTGCCGATCCATCGTGCCGCCCAGCTCGGGCGCGGCGCGCTGGCCAGCGGTGGCCGGACCATCGAGATGATAGCTGCGGCCCGCGACGCCGGTGAAGTAACCGCCCTTGTCTCGCAGCAAATCTGGCAACGCGGGAATGTCACTCGGCAGCGGTGAGGTGAAGCGTACCATGCGCACCGCGACCGGCGAGCGCCCGGTCATGAGCGCCGCACGGGACGGCACGCATTGCGGGCACGAGACGAACATGCGATCGAAGCGCATCCCCTCGGCGGCGAAGCGGTCGAGGTTGGGCGTGCGGACGTCGGGATTTCCGTAGCAGGAGAGATAGGGATAGCTGTGATCGTCGGAGAGGAGGAAAAGAATGTTCGGCTTGGCGGGCGCGGCGGCGAGGGGAAGCGCGGCGACGGCAAGCGCACCGATAAACCGGGCGAGGGAAACGCGGAGTTTCATGTTGCTGGGGCCGGGCGCGGTCAGGGGTCCGGTTTTTTCCGGAAGATGATGAGGTGCTGGCGTGGCAGAGTGCGAACGGTCTCAACATGTTCGAGCGGCTGATTGGCCATTTCCTTGCGCACTTGGGCTTCGGTCATCTTGTGCAATGGCTTGATGGGTACCTCGGGATCCTCGCCGCGATACTCAACGAAGACGATGCGCCCGCCGGGCTTCAGCCGACGGCAGATGGCGTCTATCATTTCCCACGGGTGGTCGAACTCGTGATAGACATCCACCATGATGACGAGGTCTACGGGCTTGGGCAGCTTGGGATCCGTGGTGGTGCCGAGGACGCCGACGACATTCGTGACGCCGCGCTCCTTCATCTTGGTGGCGAGGAGGTCGAGCATCTCGGGCTGAATCTCCACGCCATAGACTACGCCCTTCGCGCCGACGGCTTGGGCCATGCGCCAGCTGAAGTAACCGGTGCCGCAGCCGAGGTCGGCGACCACGTCGCCTGGTTTGAGCGCGAGCGCCTTGAGAACGAGATCGGGTCGCTCTTCTTGGTCGCGCTCGGGCCGGTCCAGCCACGGCGCAGCGAAGTGCGTCATGTAGTGGGCGATCTCGCGGCCGAAGTAGTATTTACCGATGCCATCGCGCGTGCGAACGCCGGGCTGGTAACGGGCCGCGGGCGCGGCCTTGTCCTGCGCGGGCAGCGGCGAAGGCGCGCTGGCGCCCAAGCCCAGCAAGAGCAGAATTAAGGCGCGCGATCGGCGGGCGGAGAACAGGTTCATGCGCAAACCTTCCGAGCCGCCCGGCGGGTTGGCAAGGGCATTCTCCTGCGCGGCCTTGAACCAAGCAAAAGGCCCGGACTCAGTCCGAGCCTTTGCGCAAATCTTTGCCGGACGACTTTCATCAGGTTGGGTTTTGCCTGCCTGAAGAGCCAGGCGCTACGCGTGTCTGCAGTTAAGTAAAGCTGCACGTGAGTGTGCCGCCGTCTACACCGTGGGTGTGCGAAGTTCAACCAAGCCATTCGGGTGTTCGTGTTCCCGCGCAGGAGAACAAATATCGCTAGGGTGAGTAAGAGGAACGGAAGCCAATGCCGGGCATAAGCTTGAAGACCTTCGGTCAAGTGTGAGCAGGGGAAACATTTGGGCCCGGATTCGCCGCTTGTTTGCCAGACCACGGATCGTTAGGTTGGCCTTATCAGAGTTCCGACCATAATGAAGCAACCGCTTTCGTTCGCCCTTGGCCTGCTCGTAGCCACGTACGCCCTGATCATTGCTGGCTGCGCCACCCCCAAGCACGACGCCCGCGGCGGGTCTCAACGCAACCCCGGCTTTGAGGGCGTGAAGGTGCTGGTCGCGGCCATCCAGCCTACGCCTACGAACAAGTGTGCGGGCTTTGTGCGTTTTATTGAGGTCGGGCGCGTGGTCTACATGTATGCGGAGCTTTCGGGGCTGACACCAAATCAGTCGCACGCGATCCACCTCAGCGAGTTTGGCGATGGTACGGCCGCCGATGCCAGTCGCACGAGTGGCTTATTCGGGGCCGAGGAATCGCCGCGCCGATTGGGCGAACTCGGCAACCTGCAGGCAGATGCCGCCGGCAAGGCGGTCTTGCGCGCCGAGTTTAAGGACTTGTCCACGACTGGCGTGAACCATCCCATCATTGGTCGGGGCGTGATCGTGCGCGCACGGGCTTTGGAAGATGGCTTGCCCGTGGGTAACGCCGGAGCGCGCATTGGCTTTGGGGTAATAGGGGTTGGGAATCCGAAGCAGTGACGGTAGAAGACACAAGATATCCGATGCGAAAGATTAAAAGCCATTTGCTCGCGAAGGCCTATTCCACTGCGTGTCAACCAGCAGTCCCAACCTCCTGAATTCAACGATTCACAACCGCATCGAAAACTCTACACATGCACTCATCCCCCGTTTCCCGTCGTCGTTTTGTCCAGTCGTCCGGGGCTTTAGGCGCGGTGCTCGCGCTAGCGAAGCCACCCGCCATTTTGCCCGCTGAAAGTCCCGGTAACCGCGTCGTCGTCGGTGTCATGGGCCTCTCGCGCGGCATGGCGCACGTGGCCGGGCATCTCGGCGTGAACAATGTCGAGGTCGCCTATGTATGTGACGTGGACTCCGCGCGGCTGGCGAGCGGCCTGAAGACGACCGAGACTAAGCAGCCCAACCGCAAGCCGCAGGGTGTTGGAGATTTTCGCCGCATCCTCGAGGATAAGAACGTGGACGCCGTCTCGATCGCCGCGCCGAATTTCTGGCACACGCCCGCGGCCATCCTCGCAATGCAGGCGGGCAAGCACGTTTATGTCGAAAAACCCGGCAGTCACAACCCTTGGGAAGCCGAGGCCATCGTCGCGGCAGCGGCCAAATACAAGCGCAAGTGCCAAATGGGTAACCAGCGCCGCAGCTACGCAAACGTCATCGAAGGAATCCAAAAGCTGCGCGAGGGCATCATCGGTAAGGTCTTGTTTTCCCGTTGTTACTACAACGGCGCTCGGCCCAGCATCAAAAAGGGCAAGCCCGGCCAGCCACCCGCGACCTTGAACTGGTCCCTATGGCAAGGCCCGACGCCGGAGCGGCCTTACAAGGACAACCTCCATCCCTATAACTGGCACTGGCATTGGCACTACGGTGGCGGCGAAATGGCGAACAACGGCGTTCATGCGCTCGATGTTTCCCGCTGGGGCCTTGGCGTGGACTACCCGACGAAGGTCACCTTTCTCGGCGCGCGTTACCACTGGGACGATGACCAGGAGACGCCCGACACCGGCAGCGCGGTCTATGACTTCGGCACCTGCGGTGCGTCATGGGACGACAGTTCGTGCAACCCACGCAAGGGTGAGAAGAACCCCTTCGTCGCCTTTTACGGTGAGAAGGGAATGATGACGATGAGCGGGGGCAATGACTACACCGTGTTTGATAACGCCGGGAAAGAAATCGCGACCAAGACCGGCGGCCCTGGTGGCGGCGACATCCCGCACTTCACGAACTTTTCCGACGCCATCCGCGAGAACAAGCCGCTCAACTCGCCCATCAGCGAAGGCCAGAAGAGCGCGTTGCTCTGCCACCTCGCCAACATCGCCTATCGCACCAGCTCGGTGTTGAATATCGACCCGAAGACCGGCCGCATCGTCGGCAACTCCGAGGCGCAGAAGCTCTGGAAGCGTGAATACCGTCCCGGGTGGGAGCCGAGGGTTTAGTTGGTTGGGAGCGCGGGTGTTAAATGGCCACTCTACTCGGCGTTGGTCTTGGAGTGCGTAGGCGGTAAGGCGCCAGAATTTATTTCACGCACCATCCGCACGTTTGTTTTGACCGCGTCTAAGCTGCGCGTAAAATCAGCTCAATCGTTTGGACTTGGGTTGAGCGCTGCCTCATGAACATGCCGTGTTTTCTTATGACCGCTGGGATGAATTCCCAACTCCATTACATCTGGGACAAGGCCACCATCGAGGCGAAGGTCATCATCGTCTTCTTGCTGATCTTCTCGATGTTCGCATGGTCCGTGATGGTGTCCAAGGGCCTCCAAATGCGCCGCGCGCGTCGGCTCAACGACCTCTTTATGTCCGAGTTCCGAGTGCAAAAGACGGTGCTCAACATCCACGACCGCCGTGTGCAAGTCGAGGGCTGCCCGCTGTTCACAGTGTATCAGGAAGGCTGCATTGAGACCGAGGCGCGGCTCAAGCAGCCCGACGGTTCACGTCGACTGCACGTTTCCCTCAAGGCGATGGAGCACATCAAACGCACGATGGAGGGCGCGGTCGCGCGCGAGGCCCTCGCGCTCGAGTCGGGCATCATCCTGCTGGCGCTGGCGGTCAGTGGCGCGCCGTTTCTGGGGCTGCTGGGCACGGTGTGGGGCGTGATGGACACTTTTGCTGGCGTGGCGCAGGCGGGCCGCGCCGACCTCGCGGCGATGGCCCCCGGCGTGGCCGCTGCACTAGTCACCACCGTCGCCGGCCTACTCGTGGCCATCCCTTCGATGTTCGGTTACAACTGGTTGGTCCACAACCTCCGCGTCCAGACCGTCGAGCTAGATAACTTTGCGCAAGAACTGGCGTCGAAGTTGGAAACCGAATTCTTAAAAGACGAGTGACGGACCCCGCCCCCAGCTACTCCGGTCCCGCCGCGCAAAAGGATGCCCCAATCCATTGCGCGGAATGCGGGGTTTTCAATGAGCGCGACTCCATCCAGTGCCATGCGTGCGGCTCGCACTTGTGGATCAAGTGCACCAAATGCAGTGCCAAGGTGCCACGCACCTCCAGCCGGTGCACCAAATGCCACCAGCAGCTGCGGCGCAACGAAATCGCCATCGCCTTGCCAAGATGGAATCGCCTGCTTCGTGATCGTAGGCGCAGGCGGGCACTGGGGGGGATCCTCTTGTTGCTTCTCGCCATTGTGGGAAGCTGGCTGGCGATCAAGGCAATGCCTGAGCCGGTGTCTCCACCGCCGAGCTTCGTTAGCCCAGAATAACCCGCGATGAGACGCTTCTCCCAGCGCAATTCCCTTGTGACGTTGAGTGAGATCAACATCACGCCGCTGCTCGACCTGGCGTTCGTGTTGCTCATCATTTTCATCATCACCACGCCGATGTTGGAATCGTCCTTGAGCCTGAATCTCCCGCAGGCCAGCTCTAAAGCCGACCAGCGCCCGCCTCGGGCCGACGACATACGAACCGTTGAAATTGACCGCGCTGGCGGCTTTCGGTTCCAAAAACGCCCGATGACACTTGACCAGATTGAGACCCAACTCGTCGCCGACTTCCGTGCTAACCCCAACCTCATCATCCGCGTGCGCGGCGACCGAGACGGCAAGCTTGACCATGCCATGCAACTGCTTGACCGATGCACTCGGCGGGGCATGACCCAAGTGAGCTTCAGCACGGAGCTGCGGCAATGAACAAAGCGCTATCGGCCACGCCCCACCATCCGGGACCGCGCCGGTCCTCCGGGGCTTTTCACGGCGGTCGAAAGCAGCAGAAGATCGCCGCGATCCTAAACCTCGCGGGCGTGAGCCCAGCGCAAACGGCTGGGAGCATGTTCGCCGCACTTCCGTCCAACTTTTGATCGCGAGTGAATTTGCCCCGAATTATTTGTATCAATTGACCGAGTGAACCGGCAGCTCCAGACCAAATGTTTCCTCGCTTCGGCAGCGAGTCACGCGTTCTTACTCGTCATTGTTTTCGTCGTCCCCGCATTCGTGACGGAAAAGCCCCGCCCCTACCAGCCGGTCATTAACATGATTGACTCACGCATGTTGGACCGATTGGAAGCCCGCTCTGCAGCGCCGATTGTTCCCACGCCGCCGCCGCCCGCCCCGGTGGAGCCTGCCCCGGTGGAGCCTGCCCCCGCGCCGAAGGTTACCGAAGCTCCGCGTCCGGTTGAGCCGCCACCCCCCGCGCCCAAGCCTGCGGTCACTCCAAAGCAAGAAGTCGTCAACGAACCGCCGCCGAAGATTACCAAGGCTGAGCCGCGTCCTTTGCCCATCAGCCCAAAGGGCAAGGAAGTCCCCGTAAAAACGGAAGCCAAGAAAACCAGAGAGCCAGAGCCGCCGCCGGTGAAGGCAACCTCCACTAAGCCCGCGCCGGTAAACGAAGCACCCAAGTCGGCTATCAAACTCGCCGATACTAAACACCTTGTCTCCCGTAAAAAGGAAGAGGGGGCAAAGGCGAAGGCGGAAGCCGAGGAACGTACGCAAGCCGCTGCCGCAAAGGCCGCCCAACTCGCCCACCAACAGCGTGTAGCGAAGATGAATGCTATCCTCGGCGGGATTTCGGGCGGCCTCTCCTCACCGGTGGACATCAATATCGACGTCGGAGCCGGCCCGAACGCCGCCGCTTTTTTTGAATATGGCCAGATGATGGTTCAAGTATATGAGCGGAGTTGGTTGCTGCCGGGCACCCTCAACAACGGCACCGCTGTTGTGGGCGTGACTGTCACTGTGGCGCGCAGCGGTCGCGTGCTAAACTGGGAACTGCGTCGGCCCAGCGGCAATAGCGCGATAGACAAGTCAGTGCGCGAGACATTGCAAAAAGTCATTCAGTTCGAACCGTTTCCCGCCAGCTTTCGGGAGGGGCAACGCACCTTCAACATAGACTTCAATCTTAAAGCCAAAGGTTCCACCGGATGAATTTTAACCGCCGACAGTTTGCCGCCTCGCTTGCCGCTCTCGCCACCATTCCGCTCGCCGCGCGGGCACAGGAGCCTACTTTCAGAGTCTTTGGGAGTAGTGAGGGTAAGCTCATACCTATTTCCTTGAGCGGTTTCACCGGCGAAGTCGCCTCGACGTTGCGCTTTGACCTTGAAGTTGCTGGCTGCTCCATCGTGGACCCAGAGTCCGCCGTCGTGCTCGTCCACGGCACTAACGGGACGCGGCTCGAGGGTTTTGTCTCCGACCGGCAAAAGAATTACTTGCTCTCAAAGGCTTACACCGGCGGCAACCAGCGCAAGCTGGCTCACGCCTTTGCGGATGAAGTGATCTTTGTGCTTACGCAGACCCGCGGCATCGCACAAACCCGGGTGGCTTTTAAGGTCAAGGCCCCCAACAATACGGGTGAGATTTACTTGGCTGATTACGACGGGCACGGCGCGCAGCCCATCACGGCGGACCGCGCTATTATCGCCGCGCCGTCTTGGGGCGCAGGCAGCCAGTGGCTTGCATACACTTCCTATCAGCGCGGTAACGCTGATATTTATTCGCACCGCCTCGACACCGGCGAGCGGCATATCGTCGCCGGCTACGGTGGGTCAAACCTGTCTCCGGCCGTCGCGCCGGGTGGCCAGCAGGTGGCGATGGTTTTAAGCAAGGGTGGCAAACCGGATCTTTACGTGGCGGACATCCACGGACGTGGTCTGCAACAACTCACGCGTTCGCTTGAGGGCGTTTCCTCGCCGTGTTGGTCGCCTGACGGCCAAAATATCTGCTACGTCTCCAGCGACGACGGCCAGCCGCAACTTTACTCCATCGGCGTGAACGGCGGCCAGCCACGGCGTATCCGCACCGTGGGCGTATATAACGCCACCGAGCCAGACTGGTCGCCTGACGGGAAATGGATCGCTTTTACTACCCAGCGCGGCGGCTTCGAGGTGTGCGTAGTGCCCGCCGCCGGCGGCGATGTGCAGAGCTTGGTTTCCGGACAGGATCCCGCGTGGGCGCCAAACTCGCGCACGCTGATGTTCTGTAAACGCGGTCGTGGCGGCCCGCTGTCCCTGTCTCTGCTTGACGTGCCCACCAAGCGTGTCAAGGATGTACCCGTAAATTTTGGGAATTGTTCCCAGCCCACGTGGGCGCGTTAACGCTTTCACCAGCAGAAAAAACCAACATGAAAAAATCCTTTTTCCTCAAGCTCTCCGCCCTCACTTTGCTCGCGGTCGTTGCTGCCACCGGCTGCAAGAAGACCCCGAAGAACATCACGCCCATCCACGGTCGCGCCACGCAGGTAGGCGACCAGCGCCCTGCCCAGCCGCCGATTGTGCCGGACACCACGCCGGCTGGTCCGGTGACGCCACTGTCACCTGGATTAACCAACTCGACACCGTCGACGGGGATCAGCACTACGCCGATACAGCCAACGGTCCCGCCGACCCGGAATCCCGAAGCAGATCCCAGTCAGCCACCGGTCGAATTGCGGGGTAACATGGTTGTTGACCGCAGTGCTTTCGCGGGAAACACGATCAACTTTGACTACGACAAGTCAGTCGTGAGGGCGTCGGAAATCGGCAAGCTCCAGTCGGTCATTGCCGCGTTAAAAGCCGCGCCGCAGAACCAGCTTGAAATCGAAGGTCATTGCGACGAGCGCGGCACGGAAGAATACAATCGTGCGCTGGGCGAGCGTCGGGCGTTGGCCATCCGCGCCCAAATCATCAAGTCCGGCATCGCCCCAAACCGCATCAGCACCATCAGCTTCGGTGAGGATAAACCCGCCGCCTTGGGTCACGATGAAGCCGCTTGGGCTAAAAACCGCCGCGGCGACCTGATCCTCCTTAAGCCTAAGAATTAGCTTGAACGCTTTACGGGTGTTCCCGTCGAATACCTGGACGTTTGCCAGTAATGGCAGACACCGAAAGACATCCGCCTGATGCCGGCATCCGCCAGATGTGTTTCGCAAACCTAAACAGTTAGTGAAACCATGAACGCACCTATGTTAGCCATGCTCGGTTGGCCGGAAATTATCGGCATCCTTATCGTCGTCCTCATCTTGTTTGGAGCCAAGAAGCTTCCGGAACTCGCCAAAGGTCTCGGCCAGGGCATCAAGGAGTTCAAGAAGGCCTCAAGCGATATGCAAAACGAATTGCATCGCTCGGTTGCTGAGGAGCAATACTCGGCCGCTCCTAAGCCGGCGCCGACATCTCCGCCAGCCGCCCCGGCCACCGCGCCCACCCCTCCAGCCAGCCAGTCTTCGACTGCGCCGAAGGCCTGATTCACAACCAACTCCAGCGAGTTTAGGTCATGGCGAGTGAGCCAGAAGGCGCGCCCCCGCAGCCTGTCCGTCCGGGTGACACACAGTCACCCGGCGTCCAGCCTAACGGGGCTTCCAAAGACACTCCGGTTCAGCCCGGCGCTTCCGCGCTGGCTGCGTCGGGCGAGTCGCTTGGCAGCCTGCCCCCGACTGGCTCATCGCCATCCGCGCCCACTGGCACCGGGACTTCTAGCGCTCCGCAGGACGCGATCCCACAGTCTGATAGTCCCGCGCCTGCCCCCGTGCCGCAGAATCCGGAAGGTTTCCCTGCTGGGGAAATCGCACGCACCTCGTCGGCCGGCGAGGTGGGCGGTGCCGTTCCGTCGGATCACACTGGCTCCGGCCCGCACGAGCCGGACCCGTATCATCAAGAGCATCAGCACGACTACGGCAGCGAATACCACCATCACGACGATCCGCATCATCACGATTCGCATTACGGCGACCATCACAGCGGATACCAACACGACGATCCGGCGCACCATGACAGCGGCGGTTATGAATATCCGGCCTACACGCCACCCCCGCCCGAGGAGGAGCACGGCTTCGTCAAGGCGGTACGTTCCGTCACAAACGCACTGAAAGGCGACGACGATTCAACCGGTGAAGGTGGCGGCCCGGTCAAGCCCTTCCTCGACCATCTGGAAGACCTGCGGTGGATGCTCATTAAGGTGTCATCCAGCTTGGTGGTGGCGTTTGTGACCTGTTTGGTTGGTGCAAACTGGCTGGTGGACATTATGAAGTGGCCGCTGGTGAAGGCCCACCAGCAGGCGGAAGTGGAAGCTGCCAAGAGCGACAAGCCCAAGGAGCATGTGCCGGTGATGTTTGACACCACCAACCGCGTCGGCTCGCTGCCGCTGACTCTCTTCCGCATTGACCCCTCCCATAATCATACGAATAAGGATGGCCGCGTTCGCTCCGTGCAACTGGTGCCCCGAGAGGTTGGCTCGAACAACTGGTTTCTCGCTCTACAACTCAACACCAATTCCCCCGCGGCCAGCGATCCGCTAGTTAACCTAATCATCCTTGGCCCATTGGACGTGGTGTGGATCACACTTCAGATCGCGTTCTTCGGCGCAATGGTGTTAGCTGCGCCGTTTGTCATCTACTTTATTGGTCAATTCATTCTCCCGGCACTGCGAGTGCAGGAAAAGGAGTTCTTAAAGCCCTTCGCCCTCTGGGGCACCGTTCTCTTCCTCTCTGGCGTGGGGTTCTGTTACTTCGTCATTCTGCCGCTCATGCTCAGAATGACCGTAGAGTTTTCGCAGTGGCTTGGCTTCAGCGCAGATCAGTGGCGTGCGCAGGAGTATTTGAGCATGGTGCCAAAATTTTTGCTGGCGATGGGCTTGGGCTTCGAGATGCCCGTCGTCATCCTGACCATCGTGAAGGTTGGTCTCCTCGACTCGAAGAAGCTCACCTGGTTCCGCTCATACTTCATCGTTCTTAATCTCTTCATCTGCGCCTTGGTTAGCCCCTCGGGCGATCCGATCACAATGATCGTAATGGCGGCGCCGCTCTGCGTGCTTTACGAGGCGTGCATCCTTATCGCCCGCTTTTGGGAATGGCGCGACCGCCAGCGCGAGCAAGCAGAGAAACCGATCGGTGACAAATTGTAGCCCGCCATAAACGGCGCGGGAACTCTGTCCGCAGAGAACCGCTGGCTTTTCGTCCGCCACCCGCTATTTTTTCAATATGATTCGAGCCGTTGACTCTTCAGGCGTTCAAGTCGCCTCCCCCGCTGAGAACCGGGCGAAGCCCTCATTGCACGACGTGCAAAGCGGTCGCGATCACCGTGAGCTTCGTATTGACAAGGTCGGCGTGCGCGGTCTGCGTTTTCCCATTCAAATTCGCGACAAGGCACACCAGCATCAAAATACAATTGCGACCATCAGCATGTGCGTGGACTTGCCCATGGAATTTAAGGGCACTCACATGAGCCGTTTTATTGAGGTGCTAAACGCTCACGGATCCATTGTTCACGTCGAGAACATCGAGGACATTCTCCATGCAATGCAGGTCAAGCTCCATGCCTCCACTGCCCACTTGGAAATGGAGTTCCCGTTCTTTCTTACGAAAAAAGCCCCCGTTACTGGCAAGGAGGGCGTGATGGACTACACGGCGCGCTTTTCCGCTACGGCCAGCGGCAAGAAAATTGACTTTGTGCTAACCGTCGTCGTGGGCGTGACGACGCTTTGCCCATGCTCGAAGGCCATTTCAAAGTACAGCGCCCATAATCAGCGTAGCAACGTCACCGTTGCCATCCGCTCGAACAATGTAGTGTGGATTGAAGATCTCATCGCGCTGGTTGAGGCCAGTGCCAGCAGCGAGTTGTATTCCCTCCTCAAACGGCAGGACGAAAAGGCTGTCACTGAGCGTGCTTACGATAATCCAGTCTTCGTGGAGGATCTTGTGCGCAACGTTGCGCTCAAGCTCAACGATCACCGAAACGTGACTTGGTATCGCGTCGAAGCCGAAAACTTCGAGAGCATCCATAATCACAATGCGTACGCCTGCCTAGAAAAAGGCTGACGGCCGGGCGGCTTGCGTCGCGCTGCACGCGGCGTTGACAACCGGGGCGGGAAAAAGGTCTACTAACTGGACTATGAAGTGCCAGCTTCTCCTCTGCGGTACGCTCTGCCTCGTCAGGGTCGTTGTGTTTGCGGCAGATGAGGCCGTCGTCAAGGCCGCCCGCGTCAACGTCCGCGGCCAACCCACCACCGGCAGCGAGGTCGTCACCCAGCTTAAGCAGGGCGAGAAAATCACTGTGCTGGAAGAGATCGTTCACCCTAAGCCTGCCAAAGGTGAGCCGGCCAAATGGCTTCGTATCGCGCTGCCCTCCAACACGCCCGTCTGGGTCAGCACGCTCTTTGTCCAGAGCGCCGCCGTCGCAGTGCCGCGCCTGAATATCCGCTCTGGCCCTGGAGAAAACTTCTCCGTCATCGGGCGCGTCCCTAAGGGCACGGCCTTGAAAGAACTCCGTCGCAACGGTGACTGGCTCGAAGTCGAGGCGCCCGCGAGCACTTACGGGTATATCGCTGCTGATCTTGTCGTGCGGCAGGCTGGTGGCCCCGCGCCAGCAGTTCCGGGGGGTAACGCGTCGCAGCTCGCTGGCTCAAAGTCTGCGCCCAAGACCCCCAGCAAGGCGACCGACACTTCCGGCAAGCAGATGGCTAACGCCACGCCCAAAGGCTCGCCCATCACCCCTCCTGAGACTAAGCCTGTGCCGACCCCAGTTGAGGTTGCGCCCGTTGTTCCAGTGCCTGTCGCGCTGCCGCCCGGGGAAGTCGCGACAAAACCTGCCCCAGTCGCGCCACCGCCCGCTGTGCTTACTGAGCCGGCTCCCGTTCCGCCGGCCGTCGCGCCGCCGAACGTTCCTCCGCCTGCTGCACTAACAGAAAACGTCCCGCCGCTGCCCGTCGATCCTTACGCCGTTACGGGTCGTTACAAGATTGAGCCGGAGCCGCAGCGTGGAGTAGGGGCTTGGTTTAAGGGCTTGTTCTCGAAGAAGACAACCGGTGAGAAGGCCAAGGCCGCGCCCGCCGCCAAGCCCCCCGGCGCAGACGATGGCCCGCCCAGCATCCGCATTATTGCCCGCGAGGGCGTTGTGGCTCGCTCGTGGAATATCCAGTCGCCCAGCGACTGGGCTTTGCAAGACGCTGATTCTGGCCGCGTCATCAATTATCTCTGGAGCAGTTCCACCAACATTCCGTGGGCCACGCTCAAGGGCCGCACCGTCGTCATCACCGGCGAGGAGGCCCTCGACGTGCGTTGGCCGAACACGCCGGTGCTCAAGATCGAAACGCTCAAGACGGTGGACCAGTGAGCGCATGGGAATAGGATAAAAGCAGCATCAAGAGTGGGAAAAACTCGCTCGAGCTGTCCCGCTGCCTTGTTCCCTATTCCTCAGCCCAATCTAAAACCTGCTCTCGCATGACCAACCTCATTGACGGCCGCGCCGTCGCCGAGCAGATCCATGCTGAAACGGCCCAGCGCATCGCGGCGCTTAAAGGGCGCGGTGTGCAGGCTGGTCTCGCCTTTGTGCGTGTTGGCGAAGATCCGGCGTCGCGTGTGTATGTCGGAATGAAGGAGAAAACCAGCGACCGACTTGGTCTTAAATCCACCACCACCGTGCTGCCCACGGCCACTACGCAGGCGGAATTACTCACGCTCATCGCAAGGCTCAATAACGACGCCGCCGTTCACGGCATCCTCGTGCAGGCCCCACTACCTGCGCATATTGACCAAGCGGTGATCTTTGCGGCGGTTTCTCCCGCGAAGGACGTGGACGGCTTCCACCCCGTGAATGTTGGTAAACTCATGCTCGGCGACACTACCGGCTTCATACCTTGCACTCCGGCGGGCGTGCACGAACTACTCATTCGCAGCGGTGTGAAAATTACTGGCGCGGAAGTGGTCGTGCTTGGACGTGGTAACATTGTCGGCAAGCCGATGACCGCCATCCTCTGCCAGAAGGCGAGGTACGCCGATGCCACCGTTACGCTCTGTCACTCGCGCACGCGAGACGTGGGCGCGCACTGTCGCCGCGCTGACATCATTATCGCCGCGATGGGGGTCGCGCATTTTGTCACGGCTGACATGGTTCGACCAGGCGCGGTCGTGATGGACGTAGGCGTCAACCGCATTGCCGACCCAACCTCAAAGAGTGGCTCGCGCCTCGTGGGCGACGTGGACTTTGCCGCTGTGCAGCCCATCGCTGGTCGGATCACGCCAAACCCGGGCGGCGTTGGCCCGATGACCATTGCGATGCTGATGAGAAATACGGTTCAAGCCGCCGAACTCGCAACGCGGTGACGCGAGAGGTGATGCATAACCCCCAACCAAACCCGCCCTCTTACGTGTCTCGCAATGCGTTTTTTATTAGTGATCTTTTGCGCCCATCGACAATTTCTACCCAACTAAAGTTCTACCCATGACCGTCACTCGCATCTTACCCGATCTGCAATGCGCCCTTGTCTGCGAAGACGTGCGGCAGGAAGCCAACGGCAACTTCATCTTGCTGGGCATCACCGCTTTTCTGCGTGTGCCGCAGGTACCCATTGTCGCCAACCGCCTGTGCATCTTCACGCGGTGGTGCGCAGGGGTGGGCAACTTTACCGAGTCCGTGCGGCTCATCGCCCCGGATCAGACCACGGTGCTGCGGGAGGCAAAAGTGAAGTACGCGCTGCAAGACCCGGCGCACAATGCCACGAACCTTTCTGTGTTTGCGCAGTTGGAATTCACCGCTGGTGGTATCTACTTTGTCGAGGTGCTCGTAGACGACGTGATGAAGCTGCGCTTCCCGCTGCCAGTCATTGTTGCTCCGCCAGCGCCTCAACCCGAACCGGCCGCGCCCACTGCGTCACCCGCGTGAGCGGTCTTAGCGCAGGCCAGCGAGCTGCCGGCGCGCGAGGAAAAGATCCATGCGCGCGAGCATGAAATAGGCCCATCGCTCCAGAAGCTTGTGCCACAGCGTGCGCGAGGACTTCCAGTCCTCACGGCGAATACGTTCGCTGTGAGCCAAACAGTCAGCGAAGAACTGGCGGCCGACTTCGGTTAGGCGTTCGTCCCGCAGCCGCAAACTTAGTTCGTAGTTGATATACAGGCTGCGTGTATCGAGGTTGGCTGAACCGATGTAGGTGAGGTCGTCAATCAGCACGAGTTTCGCGTGTAGGATCTGCGGCTGGTATTCATAAATCTCCACGCCGGCCGTCAGCAGCGGATGGTAAAGCCGCCGGCTGGCGTAGCGCGCCAGCGGCACGTCCGACTGGCCGGGCAGGATGAGTTGCACGCGCCCGCCACGTCGGGCCACGGTTTGGAGCGCACGGCGCAGTTTCCAAGTGGGCAGAAAATAGGCGGCCATGATGCGTACATCGTGGGCGTCTTTGAGGTCTTGCCTAAGCGCGCGTTTGAGCGTGCTAAAGCCTCGGCCTGGCCCGCTCATGAGCAGCTCGCCGTCCGGGTGGCTGATACGAGCATGCGCGCCGGTCTGCATCACTCGCATGAAAGAGCGGTGTAGCAGTTCAGCCCGCGTGAACATCTTGTCGAACGATTCTGCCAGCCGCGCCGCCAGTGGGCCGGCTAAGTGCAGCCCCACGTCGCACCAGCCACGCGTGACGCCGTCGCCCACGTATTCAGGCGCGAGGTTGAATCCCCCGAGGATGGCCACTTGTTCATCGCAAACCAGCAGTTTGCGATGGTCGCGGAAGATAAAACCCTTGTGTGTCTGCTTATTGAACCAACGAAATTCCCCGCCGGCCTGCCGGAGCGGTTCCCAGTAGCTGTCGGCTAAGTCCTGCGAGCCCCACGCGTCTACCAGCACATACACCGGCACGCCGCGCTGGCGGGCACGTAGCAGTGCAGCGAGGAACTGATTGCCTGGCTCACCCGCGCTGAAAATATAGGTCTCCAGCCGAACCGACTGTCGGGCCAACTCGATGGCCTGGAGCATGGCGGCAAATGCGTCGTCCCCATGGCGGAGCCAGCGGAACGCAGTGCGTTGTTGAGCGGCAATCATGTGTCGGCACGCCGAGATTAGCTGCTTGCCAGCCGATGTTGCCAGCGCGGAACCGGCGCGG
>VHDH01000064.1 GCA_016871445.1 Verrucomicrobiota bacterium
GTTTATGGAGATATCCACCGGTTCGAGACGGCCGAGGCGAGCGCGGACTTCGCCTACACGGAGAGCACATACTCCGCGAGCAAGATTGCCGGCGAGGCGCTCATTTACTCCTATGCGCGTTGCTACGGTCTGCCGTATCTGGTCTTTCGCTTCAGCAATGTTTATGGCCGCTTCGACAACGACATCGAGCGCATGGAACGCGTCATCCCGCTCTTCATCCGGCGCATCGCGGCGGACCAGCCCATCACGATTTTCGGCGCGGACAAGGTGCTCGACTTCACCTACGTGGACGACTGCGTGGAGGGCATCGCGCGCGGCGTGGCGGCGCTGGCGGCGGGCCAGGTGAAGAACGAGACCATCAACCTCGCGTTCGGCCAGGGCCACACTTTGCTCCACATGGCGAAGCTCGTCGGGGAAGCGCTGGGCAAGTCACCGCAGATCAACCTCGCGCCGTCCCAGTTGGGCGAAGTCACCCGCTACGTGGCGGACATATCCAAAGCCCGGACCTTGCTCGGTTACGCCCCACAAGTGCCATTGGACCGGGGCATCCTGCGCGCCGTGGCTTGGTCACAGGAGTGGGCTCGTTGCGTTAGGCCCTAGCGCAAGAATTTCCCACTTTGCGGTTGTGCCTTGTCCCGCGTATGTTCACGCCGTCAACCACATGAAATCCTTGCCTTCACCTCTCGCCGGCCCTCGGAAAGGCTTCACTCTCATCGAACTGCTCGTCGTCATCGCCATCATCGCGATTCTAGCCGGGATGCTGCTGCCTGCGCTGAGCAAGGCCAAGGCGAAGGGCAAGATGATCAACTGCCTGAACAACAACCGGCAGCTCGGCATGGCCGTGCTGCTTTACAAAGACGATTTCGACGACCGCTTCCCGTATGGCATCCGCGTCAATCTGGTGACGGAGTATCTCGATCCGGCGGGCTGGATCATGCAGCTCGTGCCCTACTTGAAAGTGGCCACCAATGCCCAGCCCAGGCCGTTCCTCTGCACGGCCGATCCCACGCCGGCCCCGCCCGCAGGCGCGCCGTTCACGGTGCATTACCGGGCCAACGGTCACGTGTTCCGCGACGACCAACTCGGCACACCCCCCGTCGGCGTGTTGCGCGGCCAGCAAATCCAGTCGCCGTCGTCCATCAGCCTGCACACGGAGAAGGACTCGGGCAACGGCCTGTCCCGGAGGTCGGCGAATTTCAACACGATGCGCACGGAATGGAACATTCCCGGCGCCGACGGGCAGTCCACGAAGCTGGGGATGATGTGGCACTCGGGCGGCATGACCTCCTCAGCGGCGGACGGGCACGCCGAGTGGCTGCGCTCGCCACCCTACTCGCCGAACGCGCCCGCGCCCGCTGATCTCGGTGAACTTGGCGACCAGCGTGGCGCCACGACGGTCGGCACCGGCCAAGCCAACCGCTGGCTGTCCCCGCGCGCGAAGCTCTTCGTCCGCGAACAGGGCACCACCGGAGGTTTCTGACCTCCCTCCGGCTGGTCCTGAAGCACGGGAACGAAAACCAGTTCACTTGCTGGCGTAGTCTCGGTTTCTAAAAGGTTGTTTCAGCGCCGATTCGGACCGGGGCTGAGCAACAGCCGCTGTTCTCCCTCAACCCGTCCCTCTCCCGCTGGGAGAGAACCAACGGCCTGCGAAGCGCCGCGTCGTCACAGGAGAGGGCTCGCGCCCAGTTGGCGGCCTAGTCGAGTTAGCAGCCCGGTGAAAACTGTAGCGGTGCTCTGTGAGCGCCGACGAAAGACCAGCAGCGACCCAAACTCGGCGATTTTTGACGGTCGAGTTTGGCCGGGCTGAATCTTTGCTGACGCGTCCGGTGGCATTGCCTAGTCTCACGAACATCATGTTCATCCTCGACGCCCACCTTGATCTCGCCATGAACGCGCTGGAGTGGAACCGCGATCTTACGTGGCCACTCGAACGCATTCGCCGGCGCGAACTCAACCAGACTGATAAGAAGGACCGCGCCAACAACACGCTTTGCTTCCCGGAGTTGCGCCGCGCCGAAGTTGGCATCTGCGTCGCCACGCAGATCGCCCGCTACTCGCCCTACTTCCACCGGTTGCCTGGCTGGGCCTCGCCGCATCAGGCGTGGGCGCAAACGCAAGGTCAGCTCGCGTGGTATCGCGCGATGGAGGAGGAAGGCGAGCTGGTTCAGATCCGCACCCGCGCGCAGCTCGAATCACACTTCAAATTCTGGCAGAAGCTCCCGCCCCCGGATGAGAAAGCCTATGTCGTCGAATCCCGCCGACAGCCGGCCAAGCCGCCCATCGGCTACATCCTCAGCCTCGAAGGCGCGGACTCACTCATCACCTTGAAACATCTGGAGCGCAGTTACGCCGACGGCCTCCGCGCTCTCGGCCCCGCGCACTACGGCCCTGGCGTTTATGCCCATGGCACCGATGCGCTCGACCCGCTCCCCGCGCGCGGCAAGGAGCTGCTCAAGGAGATGGACCGCCTCGGCATGATCCTCGACAGCACGCATCTCAACGACGCGTGTTTCTGGGAGGCGCTGGACATCTTCCAAGGCCCCGTCTGGGCCAGCCATCAAAACTGCCGCGTGCTCGCGCCGTGGAACCGCCAGTTTGCCGACGACATGATTCAAGCCGTCGTCGAGCGCGGTGGCGTGCTGGGCATGGCTTTCGACGCGATCATGATGGTGCCTGACTGGATCCACAACCGGAGCAAACCCTCCGACTTCAACCTCCAGATCGAGCGCATCTGCGAGCACATCGACCACATCTGCCAGCTCGCCGGCAGCGCGAAGCACGTGGGCATCGGCACCGACCTGGACGGCGGTTACGGCAACGAGCAGACGCCGATGGACCTAAACTCGATCTACGACCTGCAGACCATTCCCGGACTGCTGAAAAAGCGCGGCTATAAGAAAACCGACATTGAAGGCATCATGTCCGGCAACTTCCTGAACTTCCTGCGCAAACATTTGCCAGCGTAGCGAAAGCACTAGTTGGCTAGCCAACGGAATTGATCAATCCACCGTGTCCATCTGCGCACCCGGGCAGAACTCGGGGTTGGCCATGCGGCGGCGGCTGCCGGTCATGCGGGCCTCGTGCGGCGCGTTGGGCCGGAGCATGCGCTTTTGGCGCTCGCGGTCGCCGGCCCCTTTCACCACAGGAATGGGTTGGCCGGTGTTGATATCTAGGCCGGTCACATACATCGCCGCCGAGCCAGTCATGGGCAGGGGGATGAAGTCTTGGACCTGCTGAAGGTTCCACTTTTCCTCTTTGAGAAACTTTTCGACGGCGCCCATTTCCTCCTCGGTGCAGCCGGGAAAGCTGGAGATGAAGTAAGGCACGAGGTATTGCTCTTTGCCCACGGCCTCGCTGAGGTCGAAGAACTTCTCCATGAACGCCGGGAAGTCGCCGGCGGGCTTGCGCATGCGGCGGAGCGTGGCGGGATCCATGTGCTCGGGGGCGACCTTCATGTGGCCGGAGACGTGGTTCTGCACCAGCTCGCGCATGTATTCGGGCGTGCGCAAGGCCACATCCATGCGGATGCCGCTCTGCACGAAGACGTGCTTTACGCCGGGCTGCGAGCGCGCACCGCGCAAAAGGTCAAGGCCGGCCTTTTCATCAATCCCGAAGACGGGGCAGATAGTTGGCCAGAGGCAACTCGGGCGGTGGCACTTTTTGCACTCAGGTGCGTGGCCATTCTTCGCCCCGTAGAGATTGGCCGTCGGGCCGCCGAGGTCGGAAACGGTGCCACGGAAGGTGTCGGATTCTGTAAGTTTACGGATTTCCTTCATTACCGACTCGTTGCTGCGGCTGGAGAGGAACTTGCCTTGATGAAAGCCCAACCCGCAGAAAGTGCAGCCACCGGCGCAACCGCGCGAGACGATGATGGAGTCCTTGATGGTCGCGAAGCCTGGCACCGGCTCGCGGTAGCTCGGATGTGAGGCGCGCATGAACGGCAGTTCATACAGCGCGTCGAGGTCAGAGCCGTCTACGGGATAGGCGGGGGCTTCCTGCAGCACGGCGCGATTGCCGTGCATTTGCACCAGGCGCTTGCCGCTATAAGGCGTTTGCTGCGCCTCGACGATTTTGGTCAGGCGCATGAGGTGGGTCTTGTCGGCCAGCAATTCCTCCCACGCCGGCAAGATGATGCAATCACTGAAGTCCATGGCGGCCGTGGCTTTGCCCCCAAGGAAGAGTGCGGTGCCGCGGAGTCCGGAGAAATCCCGGCGTCCGGCGCGTAGACGTTTGACAATCTCGCGCACGGCGACCTCACCCATGCCATACACCAGCACGTCAGCCTTGGCGTCAGCCAAGATGGAGGGCTTGAGCTTGTCTTCCCAGTAGTCGTAGTGCGCGACGCGCCGCATGGAAGCCTCCATGCCGCCAAGGACGACTGGCACGCCGGGAAACGCGCGCCGCGCCATCTGCGAATACACAACGGCGGCGTGGTTGGGCCGTCGACCCGGCACGCCGCCTGCGCTGTAAACGTCCTCTTTCCGCTTATGGCGTGCGGCGGTGTAGTTGGAAAGCATTGAGTCAAGGTTGCCCGCCGTGACGCCGACGAATAGCTTCGGCGTGCCTAGGCCGGTGATGGATTCGATTTTCGTCCAGTCTGGTTGTGCGATGATGCCCACGCGGCAGCCCTCGGCCTCAAGCACCCGCCCGATCATGGCCGCACCAAAGGACGGGTGATCCACATAGGCATCGCCAGTGATGAGCAGCACGTCGAGTTCGGCCCAGCCGCGCAATTCCATCTCAGCGCGCGTCATGGGCAGGAACCCGCGCGCGTCGGTCTCAGCAAACTTGGGCAAGACAGCCATTGCAGTTGAAAGGATGCGCTAAATCAGGCGTTTGCGCAAACTTGCCGTGATATAACTGGCCGAGGACAGAGCCGTAACATCCAAGGTTTCGGCATCAATTGGACCAAGTTTATCAACTCGTCCAGGCATGCCGGTGAGCAAGGAGCAGGTAGCGCTTTTGAAATTGGGTTGGCCGTGATGGTGGGTGGTGAAAACTTTCCTCGAAAACCCTTGCTCCACTATTAGTAGGGTGTTACCAACCGTCAGCCTCAAGCGGCAGTGGTGAGGCGTAATTATGCGTTGCCCCAAGTGCGGCTGCCTCGACGACAAAGTTATTGATTCCCGCGGCTCGCGGGAAGGCTCCACCATCCGCCGCCGCCGCGAGTGTCTCAAGTGTGCCCACCGCTTCACAACCTATGAAGAGATTGAGCACGCTGGTCTTAGCGTTGTGAAGCGCGACGGCCGCCGCGAGGAGTTCAATAAAGAGAAACTGCTCGGCAGCCTCAAGGCTGCCTGCGCCAAGCGCCCCGTACCCGCTGCCGAGATCGAAGCCCTCGCCGAGACCATCACTGACCGCGTCACCGACGAGTTCGACTCTGAGGTGCCAAGTAAGGCGTTGGGCGAGATGGTCATGACCCGTCTGCGCGAACTCGACAAGGTCGCCTATGTTCGATACGCGAGCATCTACCGGCGTTTCGAGGAGGCGGAAGATTTCCTCGACGCGCTGAAACAAGTGGAGGCCAAAAGTGATACAGCTACATTCCCATTGCCTGGTATTTGAAACTGCCAACGGCGAGCACATTCCCTGCGCTGTTGAAGACGTCAGCGTCGAAGTTATCGGCGAGGCAGTCGAACAGCTTGACCACGAGATCGTCAAGCAGGCCGCCGCCGCCGTGCTTCATTATTTTAAGGTCGAGCGCAAGCAGACCATTGTGACCATTGCCGAGTTCACCGCCGCGCTCGAGGAAGTTTTGCGTAGCCTCGGGTTGATCATCGCCAACACTGAGCCCAAGCCAGCCCCCGCGCTCGTCGGCTCCGTGGCCGAAACGAGCCTAGATGACCTCGCGGCGGAAACCAGCGCTGGAGGTGAACTGCTCTTTTTCCCGCGCTTGCGTGATGAGATGCGTCAATTACTCAGCCAGTCTCCGCGCCTTGTGCGCTTCAACGACCTGCACGATTGCGTGAAGCGTCTCGTGGGCGCGCGCCGTTGGTGCGACCGCTGCCGCATGATGAGCGATCAAATCGTGGGCTACCTCCGCCAGTGCCTCGACGAGAACCACCGAGCTGATTGCGCGCTGGTGGTGAGCTGACTTCACGCGTTCAGAGTGAGTTAGCCCACTTCGATATGTTCAACCTAACCGGATGGACATCGTGGTGCCTCTTGGTTGGAGTGTTCGGCCAAGTTGGTTTCTTGGCTGATTTCTTGAAGCCCAGAGTTCCCGATTGGCTCGCTATCACCAGCTTCTTGGTTCCGGTCGTGTTGGTCATCTTTGTGCGGCCAAATGAAGTTTCCGACACGGTAGCCAGGCGCTGTCACTTCATTGCAGCGGCTTGGTATATTTCGATAACCATCATGACTGAAGTGCTGGCGCTGGTCGGTTACCTTCCCGCGGGCGCTCTACTGTATCGCATACTGATGCACTTAGGCTGGCTTCACTGCTGGAAAATACTACGCTCTCAGAACCACACGAAGCCAAACCGTGACGATTCGTAAGTGCGGCACAAAGCCTGCTCCATATTCTCAAAAATCATGAGCAAAACCCTCTTCGAACGCATCGCCGCGAAGGAGATTCCGGCAAACCTGATTTACGAAGACGAGCACGTCATCGCCTTCCGCGACATCCACCCGCAGGCGCCCGCGCACATCCTCATCGTGCCGCGCAAGCCCATCCCCCGCATTGCCGAGGCCGCGCCTGCCGACCACGCGGTGCTCGGCCACCTGTTGCTGAAGGCGGCGGAAGTCGCCAAGCTGGCCGGCCTCACCAACGGCTACCGTCTCGTCATCAACAACGGGCCCGACGGCGGCGAATCCGTCCCGCACCTGCACTGCCACATCCTCGGCGGCAGGGCGATGAGTTGGCCACCAGGATGAAAACTGATCGCCGGGAGAGGGAGCGGTGTGCTGGGTGTCAACACGGGCGCAGCCGCAGATTACGCTCGCGCGTCCGTGCGCCCGCCCAGCAGGCGAGGGTGCGTTGGTAGATGCGAATTCAGTGGCGCATTGAACTCGGCGGGGGTGCAGTCGGTGCAGAGGATTTGTCGGCCAATCAGTTCTACGCCGCGCAGGGAGAAAAACCGCCGACAGCCGTCACATCGTTCCATCTTTTCCATCGCTACGCTGGCATTCAGCACACGCGACAGGGCCGAGCGGAGAGAATGCTGGGGCCATGGGGAGCGCATGTGTCGCGGTTCGGTAACAAACGGCGTACCGGCTGTCAACGCCCGCGTGCGTCACGGGTTAGGCGGTCCGGTGCGCTTCGGCTCGCGCCACAGGAGAATAAGTGCCGCGTAGCCGAGTAAGGGGGCAAGGCCAGCCAGCGCGATGCCCTCATTGAATGACTTAGTCTCGTCTGCCAGCCATCCAAAGAGCTTTTGGCAAGGTGATGAAGTAGCCCACGCAACGGTGCCCAGGATGCCCGTGACTTTGCCCTGATGTTTGGTGCTGAGTTCCTGGCTGAATGAGTAATAGCATGGGAATAGACCCAGTGAAGCCGCCGCCACCACCAGCAGTACACCGAGCAGCGCCCACCCGCGCGGCAACGTGGACGCCAGCGCGGTGAGCGTCGTGAGCAACGCGCACACGCCGAAAACCGTCGTGCGCGAGCGGTGGACTTCCCAGCCGCGCTTCACCAGCCACAACGTCGTCGCGCCCGCTGCGAGGCAGCCGATGTCCGTGGCGATGTAGTACAGCGAGTTGAACCAGAGTGCTTCGGCTTCCGGGTAGCCCTTGCCTTGGATCAGGAACTTGGTCAGCCACGCGCGAACGATTTGCCAGCAAACGTTGATGGTCGCCACCACGATGACCAGTGCCCAGAAACGCCGGTCGGCAAAGACGGCGAAGAAGTTTGCGTCGGCTGCCAAAATTCTTGGTGTGCCCGCCGCCGGTTCTCCCCTATCTCCATGGGGGGAAAGAGTTCGGGGCAGGGGGCTTTCCGAAAAATCCTTTTCTTTCAACAGAAGAAACCACGCCAGTACCCAGAAAACTCCGATAACGCCGATGATCAAAAACGGCTTTCGCCACGCGCCTGGTTCCGTGCGGCCGGCTACCATGAAAGTCATGACCAGCGGCGTGATAATGGCCCCAAGGCTTGCGCCACTTTGCAGCACGCTGTTGCCCAGCGTGCGCTCGTCGCGCGCAAGTAGCCGTTGCGTGGTCTTCAGCGCGCAAGGCCAGTGGCCAGCCTCGAAGAAACCCAGCAGCGTTCGGCATAAAAGCAGTTGCTCGTAGTCCTGCACCAACCCGGTGAGGAAGCCCATCGCCGACCACGCGAGCACCAGTGCGGGATAAAGCCACCGCACGCTCCAGCGATCCGCCACGCAGCCCCACAGGAACGCACCTACTGCGAACGCGTAGCCGAACCACATCTCCACGTTGCCGTATTGCACCTCCTTGAGTTGGAACTCGGTCGTCACGCGTGTCGCCACGTTAGGCAACGTCTGCCGGTCCATGTAGAGCAACATCGAAGCGAAGAGCAGCAAGCCACAGACGAGCCATTTCCAAAGTGTCGGGCGTGCAGGGCTAGGGTAAGTCACGGAGAACGGACGGCGTTGTTCTGGCTAGCTTCAATTGAACCGCCTTGCCTTCCGTCCAACGCCCGACATCATCTGCCCCACATTATGAAATGCCTCTTGCTTGCCGCCACGTTGGTTCTGTCTCCGTTCTTTCTTCTCGCCGAAAATTGGTCCAACTGGCGCGGCCCTGCCCACAACAACTCCAGCCCAGAAAAGGGTATTCCCGAAAAGTTCAGCAAGACCGAGAACGTGAAATGGACTACCGAGCTGCCCGGCGCATCCGCCGCCACGCCCGTGATTTGGGGGGACAAAGTCTTTGTCACCGCTGCTGAAAAAACCGCCGGCAAACAGTTCGCCCTCTGCCTCGATCGACAATCTGGCAAGGAACTCTGGCGCGCCCAAATCAGCGACTTTGTTTCCGATGGCCAGGGCAGCAACTCCTGCTCGCCCTCGCCCGTGACTGACGGAAAGCTTGTGGTGTTCTTCTTTGGTACGGGCGATCTTGTGGCCTTCGACTTCGCGGGCAAGAAACTTTGGGACCGGAACATTGGTCCATTCGCTTTTCTTTGGACTTTTTCTACCAGCCCGTTGCTACATGAAGGTCGCTTGGTCATGCAGGTATTGCAGCGCGATACCGCCGTGAGCGGGCGCGGCAAGCCTACGGGCAACGAGTCTTTTCTAATGTCCCTTGACCCAGTGTCTGGCAAGGATCAATGGCGGCAGGTTCGCTCGTCCAACGCCAAGTCCGAGTCACTCGAAGCCTTCAGCACGCCAGTGCCGTTCACGCACAATGGTCGGAAAGAGTTCGTCATCGTGGGCGGCGATTGCATCACTGGTCATGAGCCGACCACGGGTAGGGAACTGTGGCGGTGGGGCACTTGGAACCCGACGCAGATTGGCCATTGGCGGCTCGTCCCCTCGCCGACGATCGGGGCGGGTGTAATTCTCGCGTGCGGTCCCAAGGGCGCGCCCGTCTATGCCGTGAAGGCCGGCGGCACTGGCAACCTGAACAACCAGTCCCTCGCCTGGCAGAGCCATGTGCAAAACACTGAGGACGCGGCGACTACGGCCCCTTCGCCCAACGACAAGGACTTGACCACCGACGTGCCTACGCCGCTCTTTTACGAGGGTAAATTTTACGTGCTCAACGGCACCAAGAAGAAGCTTCTCTGCGTGAACCCGGCGGACGGTAAGGTCATCTGGAGCGGCGATCTTGGCGGCAAGTCCGTCTTCCAATGTTCGCCCACCGCCGCCGACGGTAAAATCTACATGATGAACTTCGACGGCGATGTATCCGTGGTGAAGGCCGGCGGCACCGAGTTCAAGTTGCTGAACAGCGCGAACTTCAAGGACGATGGCGACGGTACGCGCTTGCGCTCCAGCGTCGCCATCTCGCAGGGCAACCTTTACGTCCGCACCGGCACAAAATTGTTCTGCCTTGGCAAGTAACTCCTTGGCAGCCGACGTGACTAGGCTCTTGCCAATGCCGAACTGGAAGTGCGGAACGCGGTATTGGCAACTCCCTGCAAGCCTTTGCTTTGTGCTGGACAATCGCAAGATGAAGCAAATGTCCCCTTGGCGAGGTCATGGTTGCGGCGGGCACCGATAGTCTAACCGTTGCTCAGCGCATTCGAGGCAAACTCCCTAAGTCCGCATTCTCAATGTCCTTACCTCACAAAATCTCCACGCTCCTTTATTGCTTTAACTCAGCGGATGAAGTTCTCCTGCTACAGCGCACGCAGGAGCCCAATCGCGGCCGCTGGAGCCCGCCCGGCGGCAAACTCAAAACCGGCATCGGCGAATCGCCTTACGCTTGTGCTTGTCGCGAGGCGCATGAGGAGATGGGACTCGGCCTCACGCCGCGTGACCTTCATCTCACCGGCCTCATCAGTGAGCATGGCTACCAGGGTAACACCCACTGGTTGATGTTCCTCTTCGAGGTGAGCCCGCGCCTTGCTGCTGTCCCACCACCGCACTCGGAGGGAACGTTTCAGTTTTTCCCGCGAGCGGCGCTTGATCACCTCGCCATTCCAGACTCTGACCGCGAGTGTCTTTGGCCATGGTTCTGGCAGTATCGCGGCGGTTTCTTTGCCGCCCATATTCACTGCCATGCCAACGGGCGTAACGAATGGCTGCTGGAAGAAACTCGCCTGGCGATGGCCTAACGGCGCGTCCCGCGCTGTTGGCACTTGAAACTGCGATGGCTGTGCAGCGCTCTAAGAGCGCCGAGTTGGGGCCGCATTTCTCAAGGGCCGCCGCCATCGACGGTCACAGACCGCCGTTGGAGGTTCACGAGCGGCCGTCGCGAGGTGCCGGCAACCGGCCTACTCGGCCTGCTTGAAGAAGTCCGCCCGTTTGGTCTCCGCGCCCGGCCCCCAAATCTTGATGCTGGTCACCATGCCTATGTCGTCGAAAGAGCCAAATCCGAGATAACCTTTCAGGAACGTCTTATCCTCCGCGAGCATGATCGGCTTGCTCATGTCGTCGAAGTACACTTTGTAAGAGCCGGCTTTGGTGTCACGTTCGGCGCGAATCTTATGCCACTCACGCTCGCCCCAAGTGATGCCTTTGGTGGTCTCCTTCGCGAAGTTTTTTCGGGGCGCACCGTTCACGATGAACACATTGTGCGCGTTCGGATCGGCCGACACGGCGATGTGGTTGTAGTAGTACTTCGCCGGGCTGGTGAAGCCAAAGAACAGGCACATATCCTGGTGACCGTAGGGCTTCTTCGTAGAAAGCAGTTCGACCTCCAGCACAAAGTCGCCAAAGACCTTGTCCGCGATGAGCGCAATGTTTAGTGGCGAGCGATGCTCGGGTTTGTAGGCACTTTGTTTGTGCAACTCCAGCGCGGGCCGGTTCTTCTCCTTTGCTAACTGCCATGCGGCTGGATCCGTGAAGACAAAATCCTTTAACGCATCGGGTTTGGTAAAGTCTTGTTCGTAAAGCAGCTTGTAGCCAGCGGGCAACTTCGGCATGTCAGCAGCGGACACAAGAAACGCGGCGAGCAAAACGGCGCCGCAAAGGAGGAAATGGCGGGATTTCATATTGCGGATATCTTGGGCCGGCTGGAGGTCTGCCGGCAAGTGGGAACGCCAATGCGGCATAATCTCGTGCCCGCGCCTTGTGACAAGCGCTTCATGAGCTTGTTTCGGAACCTCGCCTAAATCATGGCCACCGGTCTCAGTTACGTTCAACGCTTGTCGGCTCGACCGGGCGAACGGCCTCGTTACAATCTGCTCATGCGGACGGCATTCAAAGAGTGGGCCACCGTCGTGGACGCGCTTGGGCACGGGGAGCAAATCCTTGTTTTGCGCAAGGGCGGTATCGCGGAGGGCGCCGGCGGTTTCCGCGTCGAGCACTCACTTTTTTTGCTCTTTTCGACGCTGTACCACCAGCAACGCGAGTCCGTGCTGCCGGCGGCCCAGGCGCGCTATGACCAGATTGCCCCAAAACTGCCTGGGCCAGACGTGCTGCGATTGGAGTTTTGTGCTGAGGTCGTTGCGTGGCGGCGGCTGGACTCACTTGCGGCTGTCGAGCGGCTGCGCGGCCAGCACATTTGGCGCGACGAAGTGCTGGCCCAACGCTTCGACTGGGGTAAGCAACAGGCCATCTTCGCCCTAGCGGTGCGTGTAAGCCGGCTCCCTCAACGCCGCGACCTCCCGATGCTCCCGGCTTACGGCGGCTGCAAGTCGTGGATTGAACTCGCCGAGGACATCGCCACCGACGCCGCGCAACCCGTCCTCGCAGAAGCCGACTTCCAAGCAAAACTCCGCACCTTCGAGTCCGCTCTAGCCACGGGTTGAACGCCCCGCTTTCGCCCCTGTCCAATCGCCGCCGACTGAACACTGAAAACTGATTACTAATCACTCTCCCCTTGGCCGCCTCGAACCAAACCGCCGTCATCGTCCCTCCGCCGACCAACGCCGTTGCGGGTGTCCCTGAGGGCCTGCGCGACATCCGTGGCCCCGTGCCGCTGCCGCCGGAACTGCTGTGGCTGTGGATCGTTGGCGGCGCGTTGCTTGGCGGCTTGCTCGCGTTTTGGATTTGGAACAAGTGGTTCCGCCATGCGCCGCCTGTGCCGGCCGCTCCGCCCATTCCACCGCACCAGCGTGCGAAGCACCGCCTCGCCGACGCCCTCGCGCTGCTCGCACAGCCCAAGCCCTTCTGCACTGCTGTCTCCGACGCGCTCCGCGTGTATCTCGAGGAACGCTTCGAGTTCCGCGCGCCTGACCGGACCACGGAAGAATTCCTGCTCGACCTGCAAGCCAGTGACCTGCTGAACGAGTCGCAAAAAGAATTTCTCACTAACTTCCTCACGCGCTGCGACCTCGTGAAGTTCGCCCAGCACGAGCCTAGCGAAGCCGAACTCCGCAGCCTGCACAGCGCCGCACTTGGCCTCGTGGAAGAGACCGCCTTTGAACCGGCGACTGAGGCACAAGAATCTGAGTGAATAGACAGATACCTATGCGAACTCCCATATGCCTCTTATCCCTCTCCCGCGATGCGGGCGAGGGGGCTTGCACTTGGAGTCCGTCGCACGGCTGCGGTTTGCGAGCGCCAGCGGGCTATTCCCATTTTGCCTTCCGCATTCAGCCCTCCGCATTCCCGTGACGTTTTCCTTCGCTCATCCTTGGCTGCTGCTCCTGCTGCTTCTGCTGCCGGTGCTCGCGTGGTTGAAGGGGAAACGCGACTTCCAGCCCGCCTTCCTCTACTCGTCCGTGCAACTCGTGCGCGGGCTGATGGGACAAGTGCAATCGCGCGCCGGCGCGTTCCTGCGCGCGCTGCGGTGGCTGACGCTCGCGCTGTTCATCGTCGCGCTCGCCCGGCCGCAGCTTGGCGAGGGTGAGACGAAGGTTACGGCCAGCGGCATTGACATCGTCATCGCCGTGGATCTCTCGCGCAGCATGGAAGCCGAGGACTTCACCAACGCGCTTGGGCAGCGCATCAACCGCCTCGCACTCGCCAAGGACACGGTGCAGAAGTTTATCCTCAAGCGCTCTGCTGACCGCATCGGGCTGGTTGCTTTTGCGGGCCGCGCATATCTGGCCGGGCCGCTGACACTTGACCACGAGTTTCTGCTGCAAAACTTGGAGCGGCTAAACTTTGGTGGCATCGAGGAAGGCACCGCAATTGGTTCCGGCCTCATTGCGGGCGTGAACCGACTACGCGACCTTCAGTCGAAAAGTAAAATCATCATCTTGCTCACCGACGGCGTAAATAACGCTGGCAAGGTTCCACCCCTTACCGCCGCCGACGCCGCGCACGCACTAGCTATCAAGTGTTACACTATTGGCGTCGGCACGCGCGGCGAAGCACCCGTGCCGCAGGTGGATGTCTTTGGCCGCAAACGCTACGTGCCCATGGCCGTGGACATTGATGAGGACACGCTTACCAAAGTGGCCGACAAAACCGGCGGCAAATACTTCCGCGCCGACAGTGCAGAGACGCTCCGCCGCATCTTCGCCGAGATTGACCGGCTGGAAAAAACCACTATCGAGGTTAAAAAATTCCAGCGGTACCGCGAACTTGCACATTGGCTCATTGCCGTCGGGTTGGGCTTGCTGGTGACAGAGGTGGTGCTGGCGAATTCTTGGTTCCGTAAATTGCCATGAGAAGAAGTATTCAGTATCCAGTTTTCGGTGTTCAGTGCGCACGTCGAGCGCGCTGAATGGCTCGCTTACTACCAACCACTGAACACTAATCACTGAAAGTTTTTGTAACGAATGCGCTTCGCCCTCCCATCGCTCCTTTGGCTCCTGTTGCTGGTCCCGCTATTGGCCGGCTTCCTCAGCTGGGCGTGGCATACCAAGCAGCGGTTGATTGCGCAGTTCGTCCAATCGCGTTTGCTGGCGCAACTTACCGTCGGGGTCTCAAAGACGCGGCAGAAAGTTCGGTTGGTGTTGCTCGTGGTCGCCGTCACGCTGGTCACATTGGCGCTAGCGCGACCGCAGTGGGGCTTCTCGTGGGAGGAGGTTTCACAGAACGGTTTGGATATCGTTGTGGCCATTGACACCTCGCGCTCGATGCTCGCGGCGGACATCCCCCCCAATCGTCTCGAACGCGCCAAGCTCGCCGCGCTGGACTTGATGAAGCTGGCAAAGAACGACCGGCTCGGCCTCGTCGCGTTCGCCGGCAGCGCTTTCCTGCAATGTCCGCTTACGTTAGACGAGGAGGCGTTCCGGCAGAGCGTCGCCGCGCTCGACGTGAACATCATCCCGCAGGGTGGCACAGCCATTGCGGAGACGATCAAGGCCGCGCTCGCCGCTTTCAAGGATGGCGACAATCATAAAATCCTCGTGCTCTTCACTGACGGCGAAGATCATGAGGCCGGGGTGTTGGAGGCCGCGCAGGCTGCGAGTGCGAAAGGTTTGCGTGTCTTCACCATCGGCCTGGGCAGCGCGGCGGGCGAACTCATCCGCGTGCCGGACACCAAAGGCAAACTGGACTTTATTAAGGACGAAAGCGGCAACGTGGTGAAGTCGCGCTTGAATGAGACGCTACTCCAACAGATCGCTGGCTCGGCGGGTGGTTTTTACCTGCCATTGCGCGGCGCGAACACGATGGACCTGCTCTACGAGCGCGGCCTCGCCCCGCTACCAAAGTCTAAGTTCAACGCGAAGCTGATGCAGCGTTACCATGAACGTTTTTACTGGCCGCTGGGCATTGCGGTGGTTTTGCTCGTCGGAGAGATGTTTCTGCCCGAACGCCATAAAAACCTTCGGCGCGACGGGGCGCGCACTTCCCCGTCCGCCGCGAATGACGTGGCGGTAAACTTGTCTGAATCTGTCAACACTGATGCATCTGCTGCGAAATAGACTCCCGGTCAACCGCTGCTGGATTGCCCACCGCCTTTATGGCGCGTTGCGCGCGCGCGCGTGCGGGGAGCTCGCTGTCTGCAGCGCACAGAAATCAGGGATCGTGCTTGTTCATCTCCTGCTGGTGATTCTCTCGGACATCTCCGCCTTCGCCTCTCCCGCGGACGCGCTCAAAGATTACCAAGCCGGCAAATACGATGTGGCGTTCAAGGAATACGACCGCCTTCGCTTGCAACGACCGGAGGACGCCCGGCTTGCCTTTAACGCCGGGGCTGCTGCGTATCAGGCCAAGCAGTTCGAAGATGCCACGCGTCATTTCAGTGGGGCAACCGGCGCGCGCGACCCGAAGCTGGCCCAAAGCGCATTTTATAATTTGGGTAATACCTACTTCCAGATGGGGGAGGCGACCTTCGACGCCGGGCAGAAGCAGCAAGCATGGGAAAGCGCGCTAGGCTTCTATGACACGGCACTTAAACTCAATTCGGCTGACACCGACGCGAAGCACAACCGGGATTTTGTGCAGCGTAAGCTCGAGGAACTCAAGCAGCAGCAACAGCAGCAGCCGAAGGACGACCAGCAACAGGACAACAAGAAGAATGACAAGAAAGACGAGCAGCAGAAGCAGGACGACCAAAAGCAGGACAAGTCCGGCGACGACAAGAAGAACGAGGACAAGAAAAAGTCTGACGACCAAAAGCAGGAGCAAAATCCCGACGGCTCGAAGCAAGACGACCAAAAGAAGCAGGAAAACCAGCCGAAACCCGATCAGCCCGGCGACCAAAAAAAGCAGCCCGACCAAAAGCAGCCGGAAAAGCCGGACGCGAAGAAGGGCGACCAGAAGCAGGGCCAGCCGGGTGAGCAGGGTGAGAAGGATTCCGCGCAAGCCGCCGCGCTCGGCCAGATGACCGCGCAGCAGGCGATGCAGTTACTCGACTCGCAACGCGCCGAGGAGCGTGCCCTAATCTTTCTTCCTACCAACGCCGCCTCAAAGGCCAGCAACCGAACATTAAAAAACTGGTGAGCACCCCTGCCGCAAATCCACTGGCACCGCAGGACCAGTTTGCCACCGCTCGGACAAATAGATTTCCGCGCGCGGAGCCCTCACGAGTAGTTCTTGGCATAGGCAGGTGGTTGGTCACCTATTGGCTTGGGATTGCAGCTTGGACGGCTCAAGCTGTTACCTTCAGTGCCTCCCTCGACCGCAATGCAATGCGCGTTGGGGAGCAGGTGGTGTTGACGCTGCGCTTTGATGGTGGTCAACCCTCTGGTCAGCCACGGCTGCCAGATGTGCCCAATCTGCAAATTCAATTCGCGGGCCAGAGCCAGCAAATCTCATTCGTCAACGGCCAACGGACCGCAAGTTTCCTGCTTAACTATGTGGTCAGCCCGACCAAGCCCGGCGATTTCACGATCCCGGCGTTCACCGTTCCGGCCGGCGGGGCAATGTTGCCCAGTCAGCCGCTCGCTTTGAAAGTGTATCCGGCGGCGGTCAAGTTGCCTGACACCGAGGCGTTCCGACAGTTTACATTTGTCCGCCTCCTCACGGCCAAAACCAATGTATTCCTTGGTGAGCCTTTTGCTTTGGAGGTGCGCTTGTATTTCACCGCCGCAGGAGAATTTCAACTGCCCAGCCTCCAAGGCGACGGCTTTACGTTCACCGCTTTTCAACACCAACAGGGTCAAGAGCAGGTGGGTAATGCAAATTACCGGGTCATCTTGTTTCGGACCGTCGCCACCCCCGTGAAGACCGGCAAGCTCACGCTTGGACCCGCTCAATGTAAGTTCACGCTCCAAATCAGAGTGGCGGGCAATGATGTCTTTGACTTTTTTAATCGCGGCGTTCGTGCGCAGCCAGTCACAATCCTCAGTGAACCATTGAGCATAGACGTTCAGCCGCTGCCAACCGAGGGGCGGCCGGCCGACTTCAACGGAGCAATCGGGAGCTTCTCAATGAGTGCCAGCATCGCCCCCGTGGACGTGGCGGTCGGCGACCCCATCACCGTGCGGGTGCAAATCACCGGGCGGGGCGGGCTGGACGGCCTGCCGATGCCGCCGCTTCGCCTGGGGGAAGCTTTCAAAAGTTATCCGGCGAGCGCGTCAACCGAAATGCCCGACCCGCTGGCCATGGCGGGCACAAAGAAGTTTG
>VHDH01000065.1 GCA_016871445.1 Verrucomicrobiota bacterium
GGCGACGTGTCGAAGCTGTTCAACCTGATGAAAACTCTGGCCGAGCGCGCCGGGGCGGTCGCGGCGGCGGTGAACAAAGTGCCGAATCAGCCGCTCTACGACGGACGCAAGGAGGACGCACTCATCGCCTACACGTTCAACGAGTATCTCAAGTCGGGCGACCGCGAATGGCCGCTGCTCTTTCCGATGACCAAGTCCGCCGTGCGTGCGATGGACGCGGTGCAGGCGTTCGTGAGCGAGGGCGGGGGCACCAAGCCGGCGCGCTTCGTCGTCTCTGGTGCGTCCAAGCGCGGCTGGACCACCTGGCTCAGCGCCGCCGCGGATGCGCGCGTGGCCGGCATCGCACCGATGGTCATCGACATGCTCAACATGAAGGTGCAGACGCAGTGGGCACAGCAGGTCTATGGCAAGCAGAGCGAGAAAATCGGCGATTACACGGAGCTGAATCTCGTTGAGCGCATGGACGAACCGCGCATGGTCGAACTGCGCGGCTGGGTGGATCCGTTCAGTTACCGCCGCGCCTACACGCTGCCCAAGCTCATTCTCCTCGGCACCAACGACCCGTATTGGACCGTGGACGCGCTGCGGCATTACTTCCACGAACTGCCGGAGCCAAAGTTGATTTTTCAAACGCCCAACGCGGGCCACGACTTGGCCGGCGGTAAGGAAGCTACACAGACGCTGGCCGCGTTTTTTCAAATGATCGCCGATCGTGAACCGTTACCGACGGTGAGGTGGACGAGGGAAGAGGGCTCCGTATCCCGAATGGAGATGGCTGTCACGTTCCCGGCTAAGATTTTCCGCTTGTGGACGGCCGACTCACCGGACCGTGACTTGCGTAATGACCGCTGGAGCAGTGTGGAACTGACCGCAAAACAAGCAAACCGGGCGGCAGCAGAGATCATGCGGCCTGCGGAGGGATTCCGTGCATACCTAATGGAGGCGGAGTTTACCACCAAGTCTGGCCACGTCTTCAAACTATCTACTGAAGCGCGGGTGGTGCCAGATGTGCAGCCGGTGAAGTGACCGAGCGAGGGGGCGATTGCCGACCCGCAGTAACTTAATGGCGTGTTCCGGCGCTGAACCGGTTAGCCCGGGAACTTCGGTCCTTCGATAGGGTAGGGGAGCAAGTAAAGTGTGAGCATGCCTCATTTCAGCACTTTGAGGACCTCGCTCACCACTTGGTATATCCCCGCCGCTGCCATTGAAAGTGCTGCGACCCACACGCCGACTGTCCACGCCGCGCCGGGCTGCAACTCTCGCGGTGTGCGTTTGTAACGGAAGTATAGCGCCGCGCCGGCGAGGAACGGCAGCATGATGCCCTGCCCAACTGCCCCGACGAACACCAGCGTCACGGGCTTCTCCCAGACCATGAACATCCCCACCGAGATCGCCGGCAACAGGCAAACCCACAGCTTGATGGCCCGCACGCGGTCCTCGGGTGAGTTGAGCTTAATGACTTTGAACAGCGCGAGGCCGTCCACCAGCAGGCGCGCGTTGGACGCGGTCGCGACGAAGGCCGTCGAGTAAAGCACGAAGAACGCGCCGATGAGGAACGCGTAGAAGCTCCAGGTCCCGAAGCTCTCGCGATACATGTGCGCCAGCGTGTCGATCATGCCCTTGTCCGTGACTTTCAGCCCTTTGGCAAAAAGCACCGCTGCGCCGAGCAGGTAAAAGGCCACCGTCGCCGTCGTGTAAACCACCATCGAGACCCACGCGTCCGTGCGCATCACGCGCATCCAGCCCTTCGCGCGCTCCGTCCAAGCGGGCGAACCGTCGTTCGCGCCCACGTTCACGGCATAGCCCTTCTCCAGGCACCAATACGGATAATAAATCAGCTCCGACGCGCCCACGCCGATGATCCCGAACGCGCCGAAAGCCGTCATGAAATTGTCCGGCAGTGAAAAGGTGAAACCCTCGGCGATCTGCGCCCCGGAGATCGCGTAAGGCGACCATTGCAACGATCCGACCGCGAAGATGGTAGCGAGGGTGAACGCGACGACCATCGCTGTGGAGGCGTTCTCCACCAGCCGGTAGCGACCAAGCGCGAGCAGGACGGCACACGACGCCCCGACTGCGATGGCGATAAATTTTTTGTCGAGCGCCACGCCCGCCGACGCGAACACCTCCGCGATGCCGCCCACGATGCCTGCAACTTGGAACACGATGGCCACATACATCCCCAGCCACAGCCACAGGAGCCAGCTCACTACCAGCCGCGGGCCGGGGATGCTGTCGAGTGCCTCCAGCGTGGTCTTGCCCGTGGCGACGGCGTAGCGGCCCAGTTCGATCTGCACGAACACCTTGATCACGCAGCCCAGCAAGATGAGCCAAAGGAGTTTGAAGCCGGTTTCACCCGCGAGCTTGGGCGTCACGATCAACTCGCCCGAGCCGACGATGGACGCAGTGAGAATCAGTCCTGGTCCAACATGACGGAGGATTTGTGCCCAATGCGTCGGCGCGGTCTGTGGTGAGGACATGCGCGAGAGGGTAGGCGTCGGTGCGGGCGGGTCAAGGCGCGGAACTGCGCGATGGCAACTTGGTTGGTGATAAGGCAAAGCCCCAAACCCAAGATCCGAATCATCTTGGCGGCTGACGGGACGGAATCGGGAGCAGATTTTGATTCTTTTTCAATTCGCCCGCACTATGTATCGTCTCTACTTACCGAATAACAATGCACTGCACCTCATCCTCCAAACTTCGCCGTTGCATGACAATCGGGGCGCTATTCGCCGTTCTGCTTGCCGCCACGTTCACTACGTCAGCCCAACTCCCGCAGCCCAAGCTCTTCACCGTCTTTCCGCCCGGCGCAAAAGCGGGCGCGGCTGTGGACGTGACTGTGACCGGCACCGAACTGGACGAATTGCAGCTCCGCTTCAACCACCCGGGCATCACCGCCACGGCGCTCCCGGCGGCGAACCAGTTCGCCGTCACGGTCGGCGCCAACGTTCCGCCCGGCGCCTATGAGGCACGCGTGATGGCGCGCTTCGGCTTGTCAAACCCGCGCACCTTCATCGTCGGCACGCTGGCGGAGGCCGTGGAGAAGGGTGGCAACACTTCGCCCGGAGCGGCGCAGGAAGTCGCCCTGGAAACCACGGTGAACGGCCGCACCGACAGTCAGGCGGCTGACTACTACAAATTTGACGTCAAAAAGGGGCAGCGCGTGCTGATTGATTGTGCTGCGCAGGAACTGGATTCCCGCGCAGCGGACGCCTTGATGCTAATCACACCGGACGGCCACGAGTTGGAGCGCGCGCGAGCGGGCGAATTAATTGACCACACGGCGTCAGCGGACGGCCCGCTGATTGTGAAAGTCCATGACTTCACTTACCGCGGGGGCGATCAGTATTTCTACCGCCTAACCATTACGACGGGGCCGCACATTGATTACGTGTTTCCGCCAGCGGCGGAGCAGGGGAAGGCTGCAAAGGTCACGGTGTATGGTCGTAATCTACCCGGTGGCTCGCCCTCGAAATTCACGCTCAACGGCAAGGTACTCGACCAACTCGGGGTGGACCTTAACGCCCCTGGTGATCCGGCGGCCCGCCAGCGGCTTGCCACGACGCTCTCGCTCGGTGGCGCGAGCGCGGGGCTGGATGGCTTCGAGCACCGCGTGAAAGGTGTGAACGGCTTCCTCTCTAACCCGGCGCTGCTCACCTTCGCCAACGCGCCGATCATTGCCGAGGTTGAGCCCAACAATTCGGCCGACAAGGCGCAGAAAATTTCGCTGCCCGCCACGGTGGCCGGCCAGTTTGCCGCGCCCAACGACCGTGACTGGTTCGCTTTTGACGCGAAGAAGGGCGACGCGTTCTGGGTCGAGGTCACGTCGCACCGGTTGGGTTTGCCTACCGCGCCATTCGTGGTGATTCAGAAGGCAGCCAAGAGCGACAAGGGCGAGGAGACGTTTGCCGACGTGCAGGAGTTCACCGACTCCGCCGTCAACCTAGGCGGGCCGGAGTTCAACACCGCGCACCGCGACCCCAGCGGGCGCTTTGAGGCCAAGGAGGACGCCTCCTATCGCATCGGTATCCGTGATATCTTCGGCCGCACCGTGGCCAGCCCGCGCCACACGTATTTGCTCACCTTGCGGCGGGAATCGCCGGACTTCCGGCTCGTGGCCGTGCCTGATTCTGCACCCGCCAAGAAGCAGCCCGCCGATGTGTACACCAGCGCGCCCTCGTTGTGGCGCGGCGAAGCGTTGCCCATCAAGCTGCTCGTGATGCGCCGCGACGGCTTCAAGGAGGACATCAACGTGACCGTGAGCGGGCTGCCCGCCGGCCTCGTCGCGCCGTCGGTCAAGATTCCTGCTGCCTCCAACGTCTTCAGCCTGTTCCTCGCGGCGAAGGACGACGCGCCCGCTGGCCTCGGTGAAGTGAAAATCACCGGCACGGCCAAGTCAGGCGATACCTCACTAGTTCGGGAGGCACGGCTGACCACGGTCAACTGGGACCAAGCCGGCGACAATAACGCCACCGAGGCTCCGCAGGCGCGGCTAGCGCGCAGCTTCCCACTCGCCGTCACAGATCGCGAGTCCGCGCCGCTGACCTTTGCGATGGACGCCAAGCAGCCGCTGGAGACGTGCGTCTTCAACAAGCTGCTCATCCCCGTGAACTTCACACGCCGCGCGGACTTCAAGGCTGACGTGAAGCTCAAGGTCACGGGCAACAAGGATTTAGAAAAGCTTCCTGAGCTGGCCGGATCAGAGGGCACCAAATCCATCCAGTTAGTGCTAAACCTAGCCGATCAGAAGCTTGCACCGGGCGAGCACACCTTTTGGTTGCAGACCCGCGCCAAAGGTAAGATGCGCCCCTACATGGACGCATCGAAGGTCGCCGAGGACGCTGCCAAAGCAGCAGAAAAAGAGGCTGCCGACGCTGTCAAGGCGGCGAATGAGGCCAAGGAAGCCGCCGCGAAAGTCAGCGCAACTCCCGAGGCCAAGGCCGTCGCCGAGAAGACGGCCAAGGAGGCTATGGCCAAAGCCAAGGAAGCCGAGGCGAAGAAAACTTCGACCGCTGCGAAGATGAAACAGATGGCCGACAAATCAAAGCCACGCGACGTGGACGCCGCGTTTTATTCGCTGCCCATTACACTCAAGGTCACGCCTGCGCCCATCACTGTCGGTGAGGTGCCCGCGCAGTCCCTGGCGCAGGGCGCAAAGACCGAGGTGCCCGTGAAGATCGCTCGCCTCTATGACTTTAAGGACGCGGTGGAGTTGAACCTCGTCGTGCCGGCCACCGTGAAGGGCGTCACTGCCGCCAAACTCACCATCCCGGCCAGCGGCACGGATGCGAAACTTGCGCTGGAGACCAAGCCAGATGCCACGCCCGGCGAGCACAAGCTCACCGTGCAAGCTGAGCTGAAACTCAATGGCCAGACTATCAAGGTGGACCAACCGTTGACGCTTAAGGTCGCCGCTGTCGAAAAACCAAAGGCAAAGTAAACTGAGCCGATTAGATTGCGGCCTAAAATGGCTCCATGCGAATGCGGCGACCGAGGTGGAAGTGTTGAAGTATGTGCTTTTCTTTTGGCGCGTTGGGAGTCTTTGCAGCGCGCAAAGCCGCCACTCCTCCACCCATGCGCCCCCATCTCTTGGCTGACCAACCAGCCGGTCGTTTTGCTGGACTTTGCACTTTGGCCGGTGAGCCATCCGGGGAAAGACCCGGCTTGAAACATGGCTCGCGGTGTTGCTGAATTTCGCCTGACGGCAGATCATCAACCAACCCTTCGTTCACAATGAACCAATGCTCCACTCTGTCCGCTGTTCTCCTACTCACCTTGGTGTTTAACTCAACCGCCGCGCCCGGCGACTGGCCCACTTGGCGCGGACCCAAGCGCGATGGCATTAGCACTGAGACAGGACTCTTGAAACAGTGGCCCGCGGGCGGTCCGCCGCTGGCTTGGAAGATCAACGGGTGCGGCACCGGATACTCCAGTGTAGCAGTGATGGACGGCATGGTTGTGACCATGGGCGATGGCCCGGACGGTGCGCGCGTGTTGGCTTTCAGCGCCAAGGACGGTCGGCCTGTTTGGCAAACCGAGGTCATCGGCAAGCCCGGGGGCAACTACGCCGGCACCCGCTGCACGCCGGCGATTGACGGAGGGCTCATTTATGCCCTCGGCCAGTTTGGCGACTTCGTCTGCGTAGATGGCAAGTCCGGCAAGGTCTTGTGGAGCAAGTCCCTCCAAAAGGATTTCGGCGGCAACTACGCTGGTTGGAACTACACGGAAAGCCCGCTCGTTGACGGGGACAAGGTGCTTATCACTCCCGGTGGTCGGCAGGGCACCATGGTGGCCCTTAATAAAAAGACCGGCGTGTTGATCTGGCAGAGCAAGCAATGGACCGATGGCGCAGCCTACTCCTCCATCGTCCCCTCGGACTTCGGTGGCAAGCGGCACTACGTTCAGTTCACTGAGCAGAGCGTGACTGGCATTGACGCCGCGACGGGCAACCTCGTTTGGCGCGCTCCCCGCAAAGGCGCGACGGCGAGTATTCCCACTCCGGTGTTGAGCGGGGATCTCGTTTATGTCACCTCCGGTTATGGCGTCGGCTGCAATCTCTTCAAACTGCAACGCGCCGGCGGCGTCATTGCCGCTCAAGAAGTTTACGCGAACAAGAGCATGGTCAACCATCACGGCGGCGTCATCCTGATCGGCCAGCATGTTTATGGCCACTCCGATAGTGGCGGCTGGACCTGCATGGACCTACCCACAGGCAATGTTGCCTGGAGCAACAAAGGCGTCGGCAAGGGGGCCATCGCGTATGCGGACGGTCACTTCTACTGCCGCAGCGAGGGTGGCCAAGGCACCGTGGCGCTCATCGAAGCCACCCCCAGCGGCTACAAGGAAAAAGGGCGTTTCAATCAGCCTGACCGTAGCAAGCAAAACAGTTGGGCACACCCCGTCATCGCCAACGGCAAGCTCTACCTTCGCGATATGGACGTGCTGCTCTGCTACGACGTGAAGCAAAAATAAGTTGCGCCGTCAGTTCTTCATCAACGGCCACTACATTGCTCCATGAAGCTAAACACGTTCCTTGCCTTAACCTTCGCCCTCACCGCCCCTGCCGTCGCCTCTGCGCCCGACTGGCCGCAGTGGCGCGGGCCCAAGCAGGACGGCATCTCGCCTGAAAAGGGCCTGCTCAAGGAGTGGCCTAGCGATGGCCCGCCACTGGCTTGGCGCACCAAGGGCATCGGCAGCGGCATGTCCAGCGTTTCCATTGCGAATGGCCGCATTTACACGCTAGGCAAGCGCAACCGTGACGGAACCCAAGGGGTCTATGTCACCGCGCTCAACCTGACTGATGGCAGCGAGGTCTGGGCCACCGCCATCACCACCGGCGGCGGCCCCAATCCCAACGGCACGCCCACCGTGGACGGCAAGCTCCTCTTCGCCATCGGCAACAACGGCGACCTCGCCTGCCTGGAAACCGACACCGGCAAGCTGGTGTGGAAGAAGAGCTTCAGTGTGGACTTCGGCGGCAAGTGCATGTCCGGCTGGGGCTACAGCGAGTCGCCACTAGTGGATGGCGATCACCTCATTGTCGTGCCTGGCGCGCCGGACGCTGGCATCTCCGCGCTAAACAAGAAAACCGGCGAAGTCATTTGGAAGTCCGAGATTCCCGCCCTTGGGCGCGCGGGCAAGGACGGCGCGGGCTACACCGGCGTCGTCATCTCGCAAGGCGCGGGCGTGAAGCAATACGTCACGCTGACCGGCCGCGGCCTGGTGGGCGTGCGCGCCAGCGACGGCAAGTTCCTCTGGGGCTACAACCGCATCGCCAACGGCACGGCCGATATCCCCACACCGATTGTGAAGGGCGACTACGTCTTTGGCTCCAGCGGCTATGGCGACGGCGGCACCGCGCTCGTGAAGTTGGTGAAGAACGGCGACGGCGTGAAGGCCGAGGAGGTCTATTACCTCAAGGCTGGCGAACTGCAAAATCACCACGGCGGCATGATCCTCCTCGGCGACCATGTGTACATGGGCCACGGCCACAACAATGGCTTTCCCACGTGCGTCGAGTTGATGACCGGCAAGGTCGTCTGGGGCAAGGAGCGCGGGCCCGGCAGCGGCTCGGCGGCAATTGTCATGGCGGACGGCCACCTCTACTTCCGCTATGAGGACGCCGTGATGGCGCTCATCGAGGCCACGCCCAAGGGCTACAACCTGAAAAGCTCTTTCACTCTCGCCAGCAAGAACGGCAAGAGCTGGCCGCATCCTGTCATCCACAACGGCAAGCTTTACCTCCGCGATCAGGACACACTCCTTTGCTATCACGTGAAGGCGCAGTAAGCCTTTGCTGACGGGAAAATTTGATCATCGCCCTGCCCACGTCAGTTTTTTGGAAGCTCATGGACCGCCAGCCGAGGTCGGCCAACCAGTTAGTGGGCCGCGGCTTATCCCCAAGTGCAGTTAATCGTCCACAGCAAATGAGCGCGCTCATGGCCCGCGAACGTGCTGCCATGAGGCGGTTTGCCCAGAAGTTGTGCTTCTGGGGCCTTCTCGCGCTTGTGCTGTCGCAGGGCCTCGCGGCGCAGGCCGAGCACGTTCAGGTCATGCTCAAGAACGGGCAGGTCTTCATGGGGGGCGGAATCGTTTCTGAAAACGCGAGCAACCTGATGGTGCGGATATACGGGGATGTCACCCAGACGATTCCGAAAGCGGCGATCAACGGCTACGAGATCGTCAAGCGGGTCAAAGCGGGGACACCGATCCGCGCCAGGCCCCAGCCGGCTCCCGCCGCCGTTTTGACCCTAGAAGCGCAGGCGGAAAGAGAGAAGCGGATTGACGAATTCTTCGCCCTGACCGGGAAACGCGCCGAGACGCTGGCCGCTGTCCGGACGGCGGACGCCGTGCGGCCGGAGGAGATTGGCGAACTCAAGACACTCCTTTTTCGCAAGGCGCGCGAGGGCCGGAAACTCGCCGAGGGGGACAACACATTCGAGTTCGAAGGCCAGAAGGGAAGTGTCCACATCGAGGTATACCGCCAGACGCCGGCGGCCGGTAACAGTTCCAACGCGGCGCCGCTGACTGTGGCGCTGCTGCTTCACGGCGGGGGCCAGAACAACGGCAACTGGCGGTCGGGCGCAGATTTGTTCCGCGGGCCCTTGCGAAAAGCCTGTCCGGATCTGCTCCTGGTCTGCCCCACGGTCCTCGTCAAGCGCTACGCCGAGTGGGGCAAATTTCCTTTTGAGGAGGCCTATGTCAAAGAGATCATGAAGGCCGTCAAACGCACGTGGACGGTGGATCCTAACCGCGTCTATTGCATGGGCTATTCCATGGGCGGATACGGCACCTGGCATATCGGCGCTCACCAGGCGGACACCTTCGCAGGACTAGTCTCGGGTGCTGGCGGTATTCTCCTGAACCCCCATCTCAAGGAGTGCTGGGGGTGGGGCGTCCTGATGAACCTGGCGCACACGCCCATCGAGTTCCATCACGCCAACGGCGACGAAGCCGCGCCCATCTGGTCGGATCAGGCGTCGAACAGGATTCTTACGGAACTAGGCCGCCAGCACGAGGGCCTCTACCGCCACAAATACGTTGAGTATGCGACAGGGGGACACGGCGGCGCCACCAAGGGCATGGGGGACGCCGTGACACGGACGGCCGCCCTGCGCCGCGACCCCTATCCCCGCCGGGTGTTCTGGGAGCCCAGCCGCCCCTTTGTCCGGCAATTCTACTGGCTGCTGGCGGATGAACCGGCCTTCTTCACGCGGCTGGAAGCTTCCATCGAGGATAATGTCATCCGCCTGAAAACCTTGGATCTTGCCTCCGGGTTCAGCCTTTTGCTCAATGAGCATCTGGTGGATCTCGCAAAACCGGTCAAGGTGATCGCCAATGACGTCCCCGTCTTCGAGGGGAAAGTCATCCCCTCGCTGTCGGCCATGTTGGAAAGCATCGAGGACAAGCTGGACGAAGCCCAGTGGTTCTCCCACCGGATTGACTTCTAAAGCGGGACCATGCAGTTGACGCGCCCGGAGCGCGGCGTTCACGCCGCAGGAACGTCCGGCTGCCAAGGCGTCTGGAGAATCCGCCGATCCGCGCCCTCCACCAAACCATTTGGTTCGTTCCTACTGACTACTCGGAAGTTCACCAGGCCCGCGTGCCAACACCTTTCTGCGGACGCGCGCCGGCTGCATCGGTCCGGCCAAAGCTGGCTATCGCCCGCAACCCAAAGGTAGAATGCGGCTATAAAAGAAATGGCAGCGCGCAGGACAGGCTGTGCCGCCTTGCGGCTTTGCCTTGAATAACTCCCTCCCACACCCGTCGGCAAATCATTGCTTGTAATTCGTGTTGGGACGCAAGCCACGCAGTCGCTTTCCTCCCGCACTCTTTGGCATGTGAGTTCCTCGAAGATAATGCCTATCGTGGTCGGCCTGACGGGTGTCTTGCTGTGTGGCTCGACGTTCGAAAGCGCCGCACAAAGCCCGGCCGGCTCCGTGACCTTCTTCGAGGAGAAGATTCGCCCCGCGCTCGCCGAGCATTGCTACAAGTGCCATTCCGCCAAGGCCGTGAAGCTCAAGGGCGGCCTGCGCCTCGATCACCGTGAGGGACTGCTCAAGGGCGGCGACTCCGGCCCCGTCATTTCCACCGCCAAGCCCGAGGACAGTCGCTTGCTGAAATCCCTCCGCCACCCGGATAAGGACCAACTCATGCCGCCGGACGGCAAGCTGCCGGACGAGGTCATTGCAAACTTCGAGAAGTGGGTGCGCGCCGGCGCGCCTTTCCCCGAGGCTGCGACAGCCGCTGCAAAGGATGCGAGGCCGTGGTGGGATGCCGTCGCCGAGAAGGATTTACTCCCCGCCGACCGCTCCATTCAGGCGGCCGTGGACCACTACGTCGCCGCAAAGCTCGCCCAAGCCAAGGTTCAACCCGCGCCCGCTGCGAGCGAGGCGAACTTTATTCGCCGCCTGACGCTCGACCTCGCCGGCCGCATCCCGACGACAGCGGAGGTTCGCGCCTACGTCGCGGCCACCGAGCCGGACAAGGCCGCCCGACTCGTGGAGCGGTTGATGGCCGCGCCCGGCTTTGTGCGGCATCAGGTGACGGAGTTCGAGTGGTTGCTGACCGAGGGGCAGGGCAGCGGATTCCGCGATTACCTCACGCGGGCCATTGCCGAAGGCCGCCGTTGGGACCGCGTGTTCAAGGAAGTCATCATGAGCGAAGGCGCCACGCCGGAGACGAAGGGTGCGGATGCCTTTCTCCGCACGCGCCTCAAGGATCTCGACAAGCTCGTGACGGACGTGAGTGTGCGCTTTTTTGGCGTGAACATTAGTTGCGCCCAGTGCCACGACCATCCGCTCGTGCCCGCGTGGAAGCAGGACCATTACTACGGCATGAAGTCTTTTTTCAGCCGCACCTTCGAGCACGGCGACTTCATGGCCGAGCGCGATTACGGCACCATCAGCTTCAAGACCACGGCGGGCGAAACCAAGCAGGCCCGCCTGATGTTCCTCAGCGGCGATGCGTTTGAGGAACCGCCCGCGCCCGAGCCAAACGAGGCGCAGAAGAAGGAGGAGAAACGCCTCCTCGAAGAGACGAAGAAGAACAAGCAGCCCGCGCCCGCGCCCAAGTTCAGCCGCCGCGCGCTGCTTGCCGAGGCGAGCCTCAAGCCCGGCCACGAGGGTTTCTTCGCCCGCGCGGTGGTGAACCAGGTCTGGCAACGCCTCTTCGGCCACGGCCTCGTGATGCCTTTGGACCAGATGCACGGGCTGAACCCGCCGAGCCATCCGGCGCTCCTCCAGTGGCTCGCGCGCGACTTGGTGCAGCATGACTACGACGTGCGCCGGCTGGTGCGCGGCCTGGTGCAGAGCGCGGCCTATGCGCGCAGCAGCCGGTGGGACGGTGCGCGGCCGGAGCCGGGACTTTTCGCCGTGGCTCAGCCGCGGGCGCTTACGCCCCAACAGATCGGAGCCTCGCTCCAATTCGCCGTCATCAGCCCGGCGGCCTTCAAGCCCGACGCAAAGCCGGAGGAGCGAGAGAAGTTCATCGAGCAGGTGGAGCGCGCCGGCCAGGGTTGGGCCAGCTCGCTGGAACGTCCCGGCGAGGACTTCCAAGTGGGTGTGGATGAAGCCCTCCTCTTTAGCAACAGCGACCGCGTCCAGCGCGAACTGCTGGCCCTTTCAAACGACCGCCTGCTCAAAGCCCTGCTGGACCTCAAGGACAACCGCGACCTAGCCACCGCCGCCGTCTGGAACGTCCTCTCCCGCCCGCCCGAAGTCCGCGAATTGCAGGTGCTCGCCGACTACCTCGACAAACGCAGCGACCGCCCGACCGAGGCCGTGCGGCAGGTGGTGTGGTCACTGCTGACCAGCACGGAATTCAGATTTAACCACTGATGCTTATGAACTCTCACTTCTGCGGTTCCTCGGAGCACGATGTCAGCCGCCGCGCTTTTCTCCGCACGCTCGGCGCGGGCACGGGCTTGGCCGCCAGCGGCATTGGCGCCGTGCATTCCTTCGCCACGCCGGCGCTGAATGATACGCTCAAGGCCGGCGGTAAGAGCGTCATCCTGCTCTGGCTGGCGGGTGGCGCGAGCCAGCTCGAAACGTGGGACCCGAAGCCGGGCCGGCCCACGGGCGGGCCCTTCGCGGCTATCCCCACGTCCGTGCCGGGCGTCCACATCAGCGAGTTGATGCCGCAGATGGCGAAGCGCATGAAAGACATCTGCGTCATCCGCAGCTTGAACACCCGGAATGGCGATCACGGCGGGGCCTCGCAGCTCATGATGCGCGGTCGCCTGGACGAACCGAGCTTGCGCTACCCCGACATGGGCGCAGTGCTCGCGCGCGAGTTGGGCCGCGCCGACAGCAAGGTGCCGGACTACGTTTCCTTCTACAATGCGACTGAGGGACGCGATTTTTCCCGGCAAAGCTCCAGCTTCCTTGGTGCGCGTTACTCACCAATGAAGCTCGCCGAGAGCATGGCGCCGCCGAACATGAAGCGGCTGGAATCCATCACGGAACTTGACCACTACGCCCGAGCGGAATTGCAGCAGCTTATCAACAGCCAGTTCGTCGCTAGCCACGGCACCGGGCCGGTAAAGAGCCACGCGAACGCCTACGCGCGCGTCCATGGCCTGATGAGCAGCGAGGCGCTCTTCGACCTCTCGCAGGAACCGGCGAAGGCGCGCGAGCTGTATGGCCCAACGCTCTTCGGCGAGCAGGCGCTGATGGCACGGCGGATGGTCGAGGCGGGCGTGCCCTTCGTGCGCGTAAGCCGCGCTTGGTGGGACAGCCACGGGCAAAACTTTGAGACGCACCAGGAGATGGTGCCGGAACTGGACCGCGTGATGGCCGCACTGCACGACGATCTCAAGCAGCGTGGCCTGTTGGAGCGCACGTTGGTGCTGGCTGTGGGCGAGTTCGGCCGCACGCCGAACATCAACGCCAGTCTCGGCCGCGACCACTTCGCCAACGCGTGGAGCGCGGCGATGTTCGGCTGCGGCCTCAAGGGCGGCGCAGTCTTCGGCAAAACGGACAAGGACGGCCAGACAGTCGTGGAAGCCCCAGTAGGCGCGGGTGAACTTTTCGCCACCGTGCTCGCCGCCATCGGCGTGAACCCCAAGAAAGAATACCACGTCGGTGCGCGCCCCATCCCGCTGGTGAACCCCGGCATCAAACCGATAACGCAGGTGCTGGCTTAAAGAGCACCTCTCAGCTCTCAACTTTCATCACTCAACTCTCTCCCCCATGCCCACCGACCCAGCCAAGTTCAAACTCGCGAAGGAGATTTCTCGGAAGGACATCCTGCTCTGCCTCGCGCGCGTGCCGGAGACGAAGCGGCTCTTTGCCGGCAGCTCTGACGGCTGCGTATATCACTTCGACATCGCAGCGGAGAAGCCCGAGGGCGTCGCGATGGAAGGGCACACTGGTTACGTTACTGGCCTCGCGGTCGCGGGCCAGCAAATCGTCACCGGTGCCTACGACGGCCAGCTTATCTGGTGGGATGCCGGGTCGTGCCAGAAGGTGCGCGGCTTCAAGGCGCACGACCGTTGGATTCGCAATGTGGTGGCGACACGCGACGGCAAGATCATCGCCAGCACGGCCGATGACATGGTCTGCCGGGTTTGGGACGCCGCTACAGGTAAGCTGAAGCATGAGCTGCGCGGCCACGCGACGCTTACACCGAACCACTTCAGTTCCATGCTCTACGCCTGCGCCTTCTCCGCCGACGGCACCCTGCTGGCCACCGGCGACAAAATCGGCCACGTCGTCGTGTGGGATGTGGCGACGGGCAAGCCGCTGGGCACGCTGGAAGTGCCGGAGGTTTACACTTGGGACCCGCGCGCGCGCATCCACTCCATCGGCGGCATCCGCTCGCTGGCCTTCTCGCCAGACGGCACGCAGGTCGCGGTGGGTGGCATGGGCAAGGTCGGTAACATTGACCACCTCGAGGGTAAGGCGCTTGTCGAGGTCTTCAACTGGCGGAAGCAGGAACGCGTGGCAAAGTTCTCCGCCGACAAGGGCAAAGGCCTGATCACGCACTTGGCCTTCCATCCGCAGGGCGAGTGGCTGCTAGGCGCGGGCGGCGATGGCAAGGGATTACTGTTCTTCCTCGACGTGATCAGCGGTAAAATCTTGAGGGAGGAAGGAGCGCTGACGCACTTTCACAAGCTCGCGCTGGACGAGTCAGGCACGCGCTTCTACACGGCGGGGCACAACAAACTGGCGGTGTGGGAAGCGGCGGCGTAGGCGGGGAACCTTTCTTTGCCTCACCTGTGGGACCAGTTACGGACCGCACACCTTAAAACCGGCATTCACCGGCTCAGAAAAATTCTACTCTCGGCAACGTGACGAATGATGTCGCGGACGCCATAACCTCCGGGTCTCAGTGCCGCCACAATGCGCTCAACTTCTCCGCGATCCTGCGGCGTGAGGAGGCGTCCGCTGGCGTAAATAAGCAGCTTCTCCACGAGGCTACGGGCGACTTGTTCCTCCTTTTCCAACAGCCCTCGTTTCATCTCATTTACGTCGGCGACGGTCCGGCCGTCAGGCAGCGTGGAGGAGGGGTCTATTTTTAAGGCTTTGCCGCCGTCTTTATAATGGGTTCGCCAGAGGCCGAGTTCGTCGAAGGTCTCAAAGGCAAAGCCGAGCGGGTCAATTTTGCGGTGACAGCTCAAGCACGACTCTTGAGCGCGGTGCGCCTCGAGCTGCTCGCGGATGGTGCGGGCGCCGCGCAGGTCGGGTGAAAGCGGTTGGATATTGGGGGGCGGTGGCTTTGGCGGTGTGCCAAGGATGCTTTCGAGCAGCCACACGCCGCGAACGATGGGTGAGGTGTCTACACCGTTTGCCGTCGCCGTCATCACGGCGGGCATGGTGAGCATTCCCCCGCCGTGCGGTGCCTTTGCGGGCACTTTGCGGAACGCGTCGCCCCACACGTCATCGCGTTTGTAAATCCACTGTGCGGTGCGTTCGTTAAGAAACGTGTAGTCGCTCTCGATGAGGTCGCGCACTGGACCGTTACGGCGCACGAGGTCGGCGAAAAAGGCGTCGGTTTGCTTGAGCATCTGGCCCTCCATCTGTCGATGGAAATAGAATCCGCCGGGCGGCGGCATGGAGCCAAGCTTGTCGAGCCGCAACCAACGTTCGGTGAAGCGGCGGATGAATGACGCGGCGTTGCGGTGATTGAGCATTCGCTCGACTTGCGCACGGCGAGTGGCGGGGTCGGTGAGTTTGCCCGCGGTAGCCAGCGAAAGGAGTTCCGCATCGGGCATGGATGACCACAGATAGTAGCTAAGCCGGGAGGCGAGGTGGAAATCGCCCGCCGCTTCTGGCTCGCGCAGGTAGTAGAAATTTGGCGACGCGATCATCGCTGTGTAGGCCACCCGCAACGCCTCATCGCGCGAGGCTCCGGCTTGCAAACGCTTGTCGGCGAGCGCCAAGTAGCGCGCGGTCTCATCAGACGTCACGGGCCTGCGCCACGCTCGGAGCGCGAAGTTTCGAATCAACTCGACCACCGGCTCCTGCCCGGTCTTGCCGTAGAGAAACGTGTGACCGTGCGGCGGCCAAACTGTAAAGATTGGCTCGATGGTAAGGCTGTGTATGCGAATGTGTGGTCCAGCATAGCCCGCGGTGAACAGTGCTCGCGCCATGTCGTCGCGATAGTGCTCCTTCTCCTTGTCCGGCGCGTTGCCTTTCGGAGGCTGGCGATGGTCAGCTGGGAAATATTTCTCGACGAGCTTCTCGGTGGTGAGGCCGCGTTCATGGGGCGCGTTCTCCCAACCGAGCCACGGTAGCCATTTCGCATCAATCCACGTCTCGGTGGTGTAAGTGTGCTTTTGGCCGTCGCCGGGCAGCGCCCATTGCGTCAGCATTTCCGTGTTGGGATTGCCTTCGTTAAAGGCGCCGCGTCGCGAATCGATCAGGTGCAACCCAAGCAGCATCGGTTCGTCCTGACGGCTGCGGATGAGTTCGCCCCACGGATGCCGCTGGTTATGCGCCGAGGCCTCTATCGTAATGCGATACCGACCGGACACACCGACGCCGGTGCCCGCGATTTTCGATGGTGCGATACGTCCGATGTTCGACGCCGCGCCCGGCTCGCGGTAGCGGTCCATGAGCAAGTCGTAATCTTTGTTGAAAACCCGCGACAGGCCCTCTAACCCGCCCGGCCCCTCAGTGCGGATGTGCGCAGCAAATCTGCGCGTCTCCACTTTAGGCATCGCGTAGGGAACCGTGGCCAAATTCAGACACTCCTCCGCCGCGCCGATGATGAGCTTGAGCAGGAAGTCCGACATCACAAGGCGGTGGCCAATGTTGTCGAAGCCGTGCTCCAGCTCGTCAGCGGGAAATTCGCGGATGGGATCCTCGCTATGCCGCGAGACGCTGCCATCGCCGTTGGCATCCTCAGGCTTGGGAATGCCGAGGTTCCGAAAAAGCGGCTGCTCGAGGTAAAGCAAGTCCCGCAGTGTGTTGCGGAGTTCGATGCGATTGAGGCGGCGAATGACCGGCTTGGTGGCGACCGATTGCTTGGCGTATCCGGCAGTGAGTTTGGAGGTCAGTAGTTCGATGACTTTGGCTTTCTGCGCGGCATCCGGCTGCGGCTGTTTCGGCGGGGGCATCTCGCCGAGACGCAGCTGGTCGAGCACCGACTGCCACGTGGCGAGGTCGTCAGGCTTAAGC
>VHDH01000066.1 GCA_016871445.1 Verrucomicrobiota bacterium
CTTTGAGGCCCTTGTCAGCGGCGGCGGCGAGCTCGTCGAGCTTCCATTCCTTCACGTGGCTGCGGCCGGCGAATGCCTCAGCCAGTGCTTCCAGCGGTGATTTCTTCACGGGCTTCTTGGCGAGCAAATCGGCGAGCGTGGTCTTCTCCGCGTCGGTCAGCGTGGCCTCGGCCCCGGTGCGAATGAACTCGATGAACTTCTCGAAGCTCGCGCCGCCCCGGTAGTTCGCGGCGCGGAGGAACCAGTTGAACTGGTCGGTGCGCAGCGCGGTGGTCCAGCCGGTCTTCAACACCCGCAGGGAGCGGGCGTATTCCATCTGCTCCTCCTGGCCAGGCGCGTTCTTGAGGGCGGCGATGCCCTTGGCCGCGATGTTCGGCGACTGGAGCGCGACGAGCGTTTCGCAAAGCACCCAGTTGAGCGGGAAGTTCTCGGCCGGGAACAGCGGGTCGAGCTTGGCAATCGCGCGCTGCCGCATGCCTTCATCGGGCTGGCCGAAGCGGACGAGGCTGATGGAGTAAGTGCGGACCAGCGCGAGGCGTTGTTCTTGGTTCAGCTTCTTCCAATCCACCATGTCGAGCGCGGCGAAAATCTTCGCGGCCATCGCGGTGTCCACGGGCGGGTCGGTGGGCTTGCGATGCTGTGGGTCAATGCCCGTGAGGCGCGCGAGTGCGAGCAGGGCTTCGACTTGTGTGCCGCCGTCTTTCTCGGTGAGCGCCTTGTCCGCCCATGTCAAAGCGGGCTGCCATTCGAGCGCAGTGCGCGCAGCCCAGCGGAGGTAGCGGTCGTTACTGGTCAAGTGCGGCCAGGCGGCGGCGATAGCTTTCGGGTCGGCCTTGCCGTGGAAGGCTTCGAGCGAACGGCGCAGTTCACGGGCCTTCGCGGCGGCGGGGTCGGTCGTGGGCTTCGCGGGGGCGGTGGATTCCTTGCCCGTGTAAGTCACGCGGTAAAGGCCGGACTGCACCTTGCGCCCGCCGATGGCGAAATACATCGCGCCGTCCTGCGGGTGAATGATGGCATCGGTGAGCGGCAGCGGCGCGCCGGAGAGGAATTCCTCGCGCGTGGCGGTGTAGCTGGAGCCGTCGGACTTGAGATGAACGGCGTAGAGTTTGCCCCAGCTCCAGTCGAGGATGAAGAGCGCCTCCTGATACTTGGCCGGAAACTTCGCGCCGTAGCCGAAAGTCACGCCGGTGGGTGAGCCGGGGCCGATGTTGACGACCGCGCCGAGATTGTCGGGATACCACTCGGGGCGTTTGCCCGCGCCGTTTCGCCATCCGTATTCGCTGCCGCTGGTAACGTGGTTCACGCGCGTGGGGCGATACCACGGCGTGTTGAAATCGTATTCCATGTCGGCGTCGTAGGTGAACAACTCGCCGTCGCGGTTGAACGCACCATCGAAGATGTTGCGGTAGCCGGAGGAGTAAGCCTCGAATTTTTTCCCGTCGAGCGACACGCGGTAAATGATGCCGCCAGGGCCCAGCACCTCGCGCATGAAGCCGCGGCCATCCGGCATGCGCGGGAGTACATGGTCCTCGCCCCAGATGAGCGGGACTTTTGAGGTGCTGAAGGCCGTCGGCTTGGTGCCATTACCGGTGATGAGGAAAAGCGACTGGGCATCCGGAGCAAGCACGATGGCGTGGACGCCATGGTCGCCGCGCGCTTGCATGTCGCGGAGCAACTCCACCTTGTCGAGCACATCGTCGTTCCTCGAGGAGGTGACGCGGTAGAGGCCGCTGGGGATTTTGTTCTCGTAGTCGTTCACGGCGCAGTAAAGGCCGTTGTTGAACCAGAGCAGGCCGTTCACGGCGCGGATGGCAGCGGGGACTTTTTCGATTTTAGCCGGGTCGAGCGGCTGGCCGGGCGCGGGCGGCGCAAAGCGGAATAGTCCGCCGTATTGGTCGCTGGCGATGATGCGGCCCTTGCCGTCGGTGCACAGGTTGACCCACGAGCCTTGGTCGGCGGCGGGGACGGAGTGAAGCAACTCGACCTTGAAATCCTTGAGCACCTTGATGCGTTCGAGCGGCGTGGCTTTGTTTTCGTTGACCGCCACACCGGCGTTGGGCGCGGGTGCTTTCTTGGCCGGCTGTTTCTTTTTGGCATCCTGCGCCGCAGTGGAGGTGAGACCGAGTGCGAGGACAAGGGCGGAACAACCGAACAGATTTTTCATAAGCGTGATGAAAATAAAGCAGGAGGATAATGGGGTGCAAACGTGGAGTTGCCTTAAGCACGCGGCTGGGAGTCGAAGGAAACCGCTCGAGCTCAAGGTTTTTTCTCTGTCGGAGGCTTCGGGACAAATTTCAGCGCCACGCCGTTAATGCAATAGCGTTGGTCGGTCGGTGTCGGGAAGCCCTCGCCTTTGAAGAGGTGGCCGAGATGTCCGCCGCAGCGCGCGCAGAGGACTTCCACGCGTGTCATGCCAAAGGCGCGATCCTCGCGCGTGCGGACGTTCTTCGCGTTGGCTGGGTCGTAGAAGGACGGCCAGCCGCAATGCGAATCGAACTTGTGTGCGGAAGAAAACAACTCCGCGCCGCAGCCCCCACAAACGTAAGTGCCCGCGCCTTGCTTTTTGAATTCTTCGTAGGCCGGGCCGTTCGGCCGCTCCGTGCCCGCCTCGCGTAGGACATGGTATTGCTCCGGCGAGAGCAGCCTGCGCCACTCGGCATCAGTCCGGGTGACAGTGTCGGCAGGCGGGTTCGACGCGGTGTTGGCAAGCGAAGTGGCAGGAACAGGATTGGACATGACAGCGGGGTTTGAACTTTTTGTCTCGCAGCCGGTGACCAACGCGAGAGCGATGCCGTAAAACAGCAGGGCTGGAATGAGCTTCACTGGATTATGATACGCCGCTCTGTGCTTCCCGCAAGGCCGGGCGACCCGCCAAGTCCCTGCGCCGAAAGGCGTGCTGACAATTTCTCGATCCATTGCTAATGTCTGCCTTAACTTAATATGAATCCAAAGCTGTTGTTAAAAACCCTCTTCCTCATCGTCGTGCTGCTGTTCCTTGTGCTCATGGGCATGAACAACCGCGGCACAGTGGACTTCTCGCTGCCGCCGGTGCTGTCCAAGAAACTCACGCTTCCTGCGGCACAAATGTATTTTGCCTTCTTCGCGGTGGGCGTGATCACCGGCACTATCCTGACCGCTGGCGGCGGCAAGGGTGGCGGCGGCGGGGGAGGCAAGTCCGGCAAGTGAGCACGAGCGTCCGGCCCGGTCGGATCACGCTACTGGTGGCGTTGCTCGCCGGCTCACTCGCGGCCCGCGCGCAAACCAAGCCGCTGGCTGACGCGTGGCTGCCCGGAGCAGGGCAATACCCGCGCGGTCTTGCGACCAATGCCATCAACGACGAAACTTTCCGCGCGCTGGCGGCGGAGCATCTGGTTGAACAACTCAAGGTGCGCTGGCAGCCGGTCACCCCGCCCGCCCAAGCCAAGTTTACAATCCACTTCAGCGCGGATGCGCCCGGTCACTGGCCTGCGCGCGACTGGCGCACGCTGCCGTTCACGCGGCGTGGTGCGATCTGGGAGGCTGTCCTGCCCGTGGACGATCTCGATGTTCCGTTAGTGTATTTTGTGAGCGATGGCAACCCCGTGCCCGCATTGCTCTCGCCAATGCGCGTGGTCTCGCCGCGTCTGTCGGGAATGGAAAAAACTTCGCGGGTGTTTTGGCCTTTTTTAGACGGGTTCGAGGAGGGTGCGGTTGGATGGGAACTGTCGCCGTCATCTGCGGGCCTGCCGCTGATCAAGACTTCCTCGGCCGCGCACGATGGTAATGCGTCACTGTCGGTCACGCTGCCCGCCGGGCAAAAAACCTTGAGTATCGGCACCGCGCGAGTGCGGGGATGGCATTACACAAACCAGCTAGCCACGGGCCTGCGCGTGTGGTTACGGGCGCCGAGTGGGGACGGTAAGGCACGTTTCATCCTGCACACGGGACACGGAACCACCAACGGGGTGGCCGTCGTGTCTACCGTCGAGGCTGCGCTTGATGACAAGTGGCGGAAGGTGGATTTGGCTTTCAGTTCCTTTCCAAACTTCTCAGCCGCTGCCACGGACTGGTTCAGCATCGAACTCAGCGGCGAAGGGCCGCGTGAGTTTCTTGTGGACGACCTGCGTCTGCTGGGGCGTTGGAGGCTGCCGGGGGACTGAACCAACGCGAAGCGCGTAACCAGAATAACGCGTAAAGTAGTCAGAGCCTCCTCAGGTCGGCTCTTACCGCTACACCTTCACCGATTCGCGCGGGACGATTTGCACGGTCTCCACACTCATGCGGCGCGTGGGACGGCTCTTCTCGCGCCCGCCGGCCAAGGTCGTCTCCACGCTGCCGATGGCTTCGAGCACGTCGTCGCCGCCGATCACCGTGCCGAACGCGGTGTATTGCTTGTCGAGGAAGCGCGCGTCCGCGAGGCAGATGAAAAACTGCGAGCCAGCGCTGTTGGGATCCTGCGAGCGGGCCATCGAGAGCACGCCGCGCACGTGCGGACGGTCGTTGAATTCAGCCTTGATCTTGTAGCCAGGATTGCCCGTGCCCCAGCGTCCCTCCTCGTTCGGATCCTTGGTGAGCGGGTCGCCCCCTTGGATCATAAAGCCCTTGACCACTCGGTGGAACGCAGTGCCGTCGTAAAAGCCTTCTCTCGCTAACTTTTTAAAGTTCTCGACGTGGCCAGGCGCGACGTCCGACCAGAACTCGACGACCATCTGGCCGTGGCAGGTGTTGATGAGGGCGACTTCGTTGGCATTGCTCATGGGGCGAGATTGGAGGTGGTTAATTACTTTGCGGCCTCGGCAGGGAGAATTTTGACGCTTTCGAGCACTACGGGGCGCTGTGGCTTGCTGCCTTGTGCGCCGCCGACGGGGACGGCCTCAAGCTTGTCGAGCACATCCATGCCTTTGAGCACCTTGCCGAAGACCGTGTATTGGCGATCCAAGTGCGCTACGCGCTTAAAGCAGATGAAGAACTGGCTCCCGGCGGAATCGGGGCTGGCGCTGCGGGCCATTGAGAGCACGCCTTTGTCGTGCGGCCGGTCGTTAAACTCCGCCTTGATTTTATAGCCCGGGTCACCTGTGCCCCAAAACGCCTCTTTGCTGGGGTCTTTCGTAAGGGGGTCGCCAAGTTGGATCATGAAGCCGGGAATGAGCCGGTGCGACTGCGTGCCGTCATAAAACTTTTGATTCGCAAGTTTCTTGAAGTTGTCAACATGACCTGGCGCAACCTCGGGATAAAACTCCACGGTTATTTCGCCAAAGTCCTTGAACTTGAACACCGCGACTTCTTTTGCGGCGGCTTTCTTCTCGTCCTTTTTGTCCTGTGCGGACGCGAAAGTGACGCCAAAAATCAAAGTTAACGTGAGTAATGGAAGCAGAATTTTCTTATGCATAGCGCCGGAGGAAATGCCACGTGCTCTGCTGAAAGTCACGCGGGAAAAGCCAACGTTTTCGTCTGCAGCGCTCCTGCATTAGGCCGCGACTGTCGCCGTGTTGCAGGACTTACGCTCACAGCCGCAGCCGGTTTCCTCCTGGTCGACGAAGTCGTGGCCCTCCCAACTCGGGTCTAGGCCAAGATCCCTCAGCATTTGCAGGTCCTTTTCCACCGGCTGGTTTAGGGTGGTTAGATAGTTGCCCACCATGAGCGCGCTTGCACCCGCGGCGAAGATCATGCTCTGGAGATCGCGCAGGTTCACGGTGCGGCCGCCGGCGATCATGATTTCTTGGCGCGGCAAGATGAATCGGAAGCAGGCGATGGTCTTGAGAATTTCCATCGGCGGCAGCGGTGGGTTCTTGGCGAAGGGCGTGCCGGGAATCGGGTTGAGGATGTTGATGGGACAGACGTTCGCGCCGATCTCGCGCAGGGACAGAGCGAGATCGCAGCGGTCCTCGCGGGTCTCGCCCATGCCGATGATGCCGCCGGAGCAAATCTTGATGCCGGCGGCCTTGAGGTAACCGATGGTTTCAAGCCGGTCGTCAAATGTGTGGGTTGAGCAAGTCTGCGGGAAAAAACGGCGCGAGCTTTCAAGGTTGTGGCCGTAGCATTCAAGGCCGGCGGCTTTCAGGCGGTCCGCGACTTTTTGGCTCTTAATGAGGCCGAGGGATGCGTCGGGCCGGGACTTGCCGCTGGCCTTCATCTCGGCGATGCGGTCGCACACCTCGTCGAGCATGGGACCTTCGTTAAGGCCACGCCATGCGGCAACGAGACCAACGGCGGTCACCTGGTTTTGCTGGGCCTCTGTTAAGGCGTTTTGGACTGGCTCGGGATCCACAAAGCCGTAGCGCGGTGAACTGGTCTGGTAATGTGCTGATTGCGCACAAAAACTGCAGTTCTCAGAGCAAGCTCCGGCCTTGGCGTTCACAATGGAGCAAAGGTGGATCTTGTTGCCCTTGTAACGCTCGCGAATGCGGTTAGCCCAAGCCATTAGTTCGAAAATGTCGGCGGTATCCTCAAGTTGGAAGAGCCACAGTGCCTCGGCGCGATCCATACGCCCACCGTTGAGAACACGCTGGCCTAGGGTGGCGAGGCGTTCGTGGGTCGTGGCGTCAAATGAGTTCGGTCGCATGGTTGACAGGATACAGACGGCTGGCCGCAACGCAAGCCGGCAACTTTGGGCTTGGAGCGTGCGGGCCTTACACTAGCATCACTCTTAGTCAGCTATTTTATCCGCCCCAGCGTTTGGGTGCGTAAACACCAGATACTTATGGCAGCAAAAATCGGATTCGTCGGAGTCGGCCGGATGGGCGCGAACATGGCGCGTCGGCTCAAGGAAGTGGGATATTCCGTCACCGCCGTTTATGACATGCGTGCGGAGTCGGCTCAGAAGCTTGCGCAGGAGTTGGGCTGCGAGGCGTGCTCCACGCTCACCCGCGTGACTGCGCTCGCGGACGTCGTTATCACCGTCGTCACCGACGATCAAGCCATGCGCAACATCTACACGAACAAGCGCGACAACCTGCTCAAGGGCAAGGGCGCAGCCGCTAACAAGGTCTTCATCAACTGCGCCACGATTTCGCCCAAAGTTCACGTCGAAGTGGCGAAGCTCGCTAAGAAAGCCAAGGCCTCCACCCTCGAAGCCTGTATGGCTTCCAGCATCAATCAGGCCCGCGCGGGAACACTCTACCTCATGTGCGGCGGTGAGGAGACCACTTTCACTCAAGTGAAGGAACTGCTCCTAAAGCTTTCCGACGAGGGCAAGCTGCTCCGCTATATTGGTACTGCCGGCAAGGCCGCACAACTTAAGGCGTTAGTCAACATGGTGATGAACATCAACACCGCTGGCCTCGCCGAGGGCCTCGGCCTCGCGAACTCCCTTGGCCTTAATCTTAAGACCGTTATGGAAGTCTTTAGTCAGACCGGTGCGAACTCTCGTGTGCTGGTTACCGACGGCGAGGACATGATGAACCGCGATCATTCGTGCTACTTCAGTGCAGCGCACGCCGCCAAGGACAGCGGTATCGCCCTGCGCCTTGCAAAAGAACAAAAGCTCAACCTACCGCTTGCCGATGCGACTTGGCGGCAATACACCAAGCTGACCAAGGTCGGCCTCGGCGAACTCGACAAGTCCGGTATCGCGGAACTGACCTTCCCTAGTCGTGGGCCGAAGAAGGGGAAGAAGTAGTCCCCCTCCGTTTCCAAGCGCCGTTTGCCCTTCGTCGGCAGGCGGCGTTCTTATTTGGAGCGGCAGTCCATGACTGGTTGGTCACGCGAGAGTTCCGCGCACCGCGTCACTGGGCTGCAAACGTCTCCAGCTTCTCGATCCTCACCGCCGTGATTTTGTATTCCGGCGTCTTGGTGTAGCGGTCGCGGTGGGAGGTCGTGATCTGGTTCAGGAAGACGCGCGTGGAGTGGAACGTGGTGTAAACCTCGCCGGGCTTTACATGGTCGCTGATGCGCACGGGCAATTCGGCGGAACCTTGCGCGCTGCTCAGGCGCACGGTCTCGCCTTCGCTCATGCCGAGCTTGGTGGCGTCGGTGGGCGAGAGTTGCAGGTAGTCCGTCGGGTGGATGCCGTCGTTGGGCGTGCGACCGGTCTGCGTGGCAGCGTTGTATTGGTAGAGATTGCGGCCCGTCGTCAGCAGGAACGGATACTCCTTCGTCGTGAGCACCGGCGGCGCGACGTATTCGATGCGGCGCAACGCGGTGGTCTTGCCGTGCGTGAAGTGGTCCACGTGCAGAATCGGCGTGCCGGGGTCGTTCTCGTTGACGCATGGCCATTGGAGGCCACCGAGTTTGTCCATGCGCGCGTAGCTGATGCCGGCAGCTTCGGGCCAGAGCGAGCGGACTTCGTCCCAGATTTCCTCGGCACTCTTCCACGCGAAGTGCTCGCCCTTGCCCATGAGCTTCGCGATGTCACAGACGATTTCCCAATCCGAGCGCGCCTCGCCCTGCGACGGCACAGCCTGGCGCACGCGCTGGATGCGGCGTTCGCCGTTCATGAACGTGCCGTCCTTCTCGAAGGAACTCGCCGCGGGCAGGAATACGTCGCCGAATTCCACCGCCGTCTCGTTGAGGAAAATGTCCTGCACGATGACGAGGTCCAACTTCTCCATCGCCCGCCGCGTGAAGTGCATGTTCGGGTTCGTCATCACGATGTCGTAGCCGATGGACCAAAGCACCTTGAGCTTGCCGGCGTCGGCGGCGTCCATCATCTCCATCATGTTGATGCCGGGATTGGTCGGCAGCTTGACGTGCCACGCCTGCTCGAAGCGGTCGCGGTGTTCGGTGAGCGGCACGTAGCCCGCGAGCAGCTTCGGCTCGCTGCCCATGTGCGGCGCGCCCTGCACGTTGTTCTGGCCGCGCAACGGGTTGATGCCGCCGCCGGGCTTGCCGATGTTGCCGGTGAGGAGCGCGAGGTTCACCAGCGCCATGATGCCTTCCGTGCCCTGGATGTGTTCGGTCATGCCGAGGCCGTGAACGGAGAGCGACGGCTTGTTGGTTGCATAAAGCCGCGCCGCCTCGCGAACTTGCGCCGCCGGCACGCCGGTGATGTGCTCCACTTTCTCCGGCGCGAACTGCTTCACGAACTCGGCATACTCCTTGAACTCCGTCAGCCGTGTGCGGATGAACTCCTCGTCCACGAGCTTCTCCTCCACGATGGCCGCGCCCATCGAATTGAAGAGCACGACGTTCGTTCCCGCGTGAAGCTGTAGGTGAATCGTGGCGAACTCGCACAGCTCAATCTCGCGCGGATCCACGATGATGAGCTTCGCGCCGTGACGCGCGGCCTGCTTGACGCGCGCGCCGGTGACGGGATGGCCCTCGGTGGGGTTGACGCCTGCCACCAGAATCGTCTGCGCCAGTTCAATATCGTCGAGCGCGTTGGTCGCCGCGCCGGTGCCGAGCGTCATCTTCATCGCAGCGGCAGTGGGTGAGTGGCAGACGCGCGCGCAGCAATCAATGTTGTTGCTGCCCACGACGACGCGCGCGAATTTCTGCGCAACGTAATTTTCCTCATTCGTCCCGCGCGCGGAGCTGAGAATGCCAATGCTGTCCGGCCCGTGCTTCGCACTGGCTTCGTGCAGTTTGCCGGCGATGAACTGGTTCACTTCGCTCCACGAAACCTTTTGCCACTGGCCGTCGCGCCGGATCATCGGCGACGTCGGACGGTCCTTCGCGGTGATGTAGTCGAAAGCGTAACGGCCTTTCACGCACGTGTGACCGTGATTGCTCGGGCCGTCGGAGGGACGAATGGTGGTGATCTGGCCGTTGCGCGTGCCGACACTCACTTCGCAACCGGTGCCGCAGTAGGAGCAGATGGTTTTCGTCCAGTCGGTCGGCACGCCGCGCTTGAGGATGCTGATGTCCTCGAGCGCGCCCGACGGGCAGGTGTCCACGCACGCGCCGCAACTCACGCAGCCGCCGTCCATGAGCGTCTCGCCGCGCACCGGGCCGATGCGCGTCTGGTCGCCGCGGTTCCACGCCTTCCACACGAACTGCCCCTGCACCTCCTCGCAAATGCGCACGCAGCGGTAGCACGTCACGCACTGCGTCATGTCCACGTTGATGTAGGGATGCGTGGTGTCCTTCATGAAGGGCACCTCGGCCGGCGGCGCGTTGCGCGAACTGCGCGCCTTCACATCGTATTCGCGGAGGTAACGGTGAAATTGCTTGTCGGGAAACTGCGCGACGGCCTCGGCGGGATAATCCTTCGCGATCAATCCAAGCAACGTCTTGCGCACGCCGTTCACTTCGGGCGAGTGCGTCTGGATTTCCATCCCCGCACGAAGCTGTGTGTTGCAGGCGGTAACGAGGCCATTCACGCCCTTCACCTCGACCGTGCAGAGGCGGCACGAGCCGTAGGGCTGGATGCGGTCGTCGTGGCAGAGCGTCGGCACTTCGACCGCGAGCTGCTTGAGCGCCTGATTGATGGTGAGCCCCTCGGCGAACGAGTGCGACTGGCCGTTGATGGTTACTTGAAGCATGGCTCAATCTCTGTGGGGTAATAGCGTAGGATGGATTCGGCAAAGCGCGCGAGGCCGGTGCCGTGGCCGCAAAGGCTCGCGAGCTTGAGCGCGACGACCAGGTCGCGGCATTCCTGCAAGTCGGTCTTCGTCGCGTCGCCCGCGCATGCGTTGGCGAAAATCTCCTCCACGCGTCCGCTGCCGCTGCGGCACGGCGTGCATTTGCCACACGACTCGTATGCGCCAAACGAAAACACATGCTCGACGAGCGCGGGAATGGACGTGTGCTCGTCAAACGCCACGACGCCGCCGTGCCCGACGCCCGCGCCGATGGCCGCGAGCTCCTCAAAGCCGAGCGGCGTATCAATGAGGTGCGGCGGAATCATGCCGATGATCGGTCCGCCGATGAGCACGCCCTTGAGCTTCGCTCCGTCGCGCAGGCCGCCGCCGATGTTCTCGATGATGTGCCGCACGGTGACGCCGAACTCGACTTCGTAAAGGCCGGGCCGGTTGAAGAGCGAGTTGAGCGAGAGCGCCTTCGTGCCGCGGCTCTTGGAGAAGCCGAGCTTCGCGTAAGTGTCGCCGCCGTGCGTCACGATCCACGGCACGTTCACGAGCGTCTCGACGTTATTGACCAGCGTCGGACGGTCGAACAACCCGCGCTCAGTCGGATACGGCGGACGCGCCATGACTTCGGGACGCTTGCCTTCGATGGAGCGGAGCAGCGAAGTCTCCTCGCCACAAACGTAGCTGCCGTGGCCGGTGTAAACTTCCAACTCGAACGCGAAATCTTTCCCGCCGATGCGCGAGCCAAGCCAGCCCGCCACGCGCGCTTCGGCGATGGCGTCGCGGAGCACCTGGTTCGCGAGCGGATATTCGAGGCGGCAGTAGATGTAGCCCTTGCTCGCGCCGACCGCGTAGCCCGCGAGGATCATGCCCTCGATGAGCGCGTGCGGATCGTCCTCCATCAGATAGCGATCAATGTAAGCGCCTGCGTCGCCTTCGTCGGCGTTCGCGACGACGTAGCGTTGGCCGGGCTGCTGCGTCGCGACCGAGCGCCACTTGCGTCCCGCCGGGAAACCCGCGCCGCCGCGCCCGCGGAGTTGCGAAGCTTCGACCGCTGCGAGCACCTGCTCCGGCGTTCCTGCGAGCGCCTTCCGCAACGCCGCGTAGCCACCGAGCTTTTCATACGCCGCCAGCGTCCGCGCGCCGCCCGCTGCGATGCGCCCGAGCACGATGCCGTGCGGCGCGAACACTTTCACCGGTGGGCGTGGATTGGTCTGGCCTCTGGCCGGCGCAGCGAAACATTCCCCGAGGCAATACACGCGCGGACTTTGCGCATTCGCCTGCGTCCACAACTCGGGATTCAGATGACACGCCGCGAAACACGCCGTCCCCTGACACGCCTTGCCGACGTGCTCGCCATGCGGCAGGTGGTAGAACGACTCGACGTCTGGCGGGAGCGCGTGGCGTGAGTTGGTCAAGTTGACGCGGGGAAGGGAGGAAGTCGCATGCATGCTATCAGCGGGTATACTGCCGTCCCCGCGCTACTTGTCTTCCGGATTGATGAACTTGAAGGTGAACGCCGCCGCCGCGCCGCCCGCGAAGTCAGCGACGAGGTGGATCCAAACCTTCGAGGAGTCAATGAGACCCATAACCGTCGCGCCGACGGCGACGGCCGGGTTGAACGCGCCGCCGGAGATGCCCCCGACCGCGAACGCGCCGGTCATTACCGTCATGCCGATGGCGAGGCCGTAGAAGGAGTTGCCGGACGTGCCCTTGGCTGTGGCGACGTTTAGCACCACGTAGGCGAGCGCGAAGGTGAAGAGGAACTCGGCGACGAGCGACTTGCCGACGTTGAGTTCACCGGCCGCCTTGGCGGGTGCGCCGACGAGGAATCCCACGGCCAGCGCCGCAAGGCAGGCCGCGACGACTTGCGCGATGGCGTAAGGCACCACGTCCTTCGTGTCGCACCGGCCGCGCAGCCAGACGGCCAGCGTGACGGCCGGGTTATAGTGCGCACCGGAGACGTGGCCACCGGCGAAGATCATCACCATCAGCGCCGCGCCGATGGCCAGTGGGGCGACGGCAACATTGCTGATGACCGTGCAGCCAATGGTGAGCACGAGAAAGAACGTGCCGATGAATTCCGTGAGATATTTGTTCATGAGTTGCGGGCGTGATTCTGGTGCTGGGCAATGAGAGTCGGCCCGCCAGCGGTTGTCCAGCGCTTCCTCAGCCGCTTACCGCCGCCGCGAGTTCCTCCGCCGGATAAGTCCAGATTTCTGCCAGCGTGGGATGGTAATGCGGCAGGGCAGCAAGTTCGCTTACCGTGGTGCGTTTTGCCATCGCGGCGACGATCTCGTGGATGAGTTCGCCGCCGGCTGGCCCCACACACGCGCCGCCCAGAATCTCGCCCGTGCGCGGGTCGGCGAGCAGTTTGACAAAGCCATCCTTCGCTTCCATCAGCAGGGATTTACCGTGGTCGTTGAAGGGATAGCTGGCTGCGATGAACTCCCGGCCTTGGGAGCGTGCCCGCGTTTCGGTCAGACCGACGCACGCAACTTGTGGCTCGGTGAAAACCACGCTGATGAGGAGCCGATAGTCCATCGCGCGCGGTGGGCGTGCGCCGAGGATCGTGTGCGCCGCCGTTTCGCCTTGCTGAATGGCAAGGTGGACGATCTCGTGCGGCCCGGCGCAGTCTCCGGCGGCGAAGACATGCGGCGCGGAAGTGCGCATCTGCGCGTCGGTAGCGACGCGGCCGGCTGCGTCAAGTGTGACACCAGCGGCGGGCAGGTTGAGGCCGGCGACGTTGGGCGATCGGCCCAGGCCATGGAAGATTTGCTCCGCGCTCACCGTGTGGGATCGGCCGGCGTGTTCGAAGCTGACGTGTTTCAAACCGCCTTCCACCTGCACGTCCAGCAGGCGCGTGCCGGCGAATATCTCGATGCCTTCTCGACGGAAGACGTTCTCCATCACTTCTGCTACATCGGTGTCGAAATCGCGGAGCAGGTGGCGGCTGCGCTGGAGCAATGTCACCCGCACGCCGAAGCGCGCGAAGAACTGCGCGAATTCTACCGCCACAGCCCCGCCGCCGAGCACGATAAGCGACTGCGGCAGACGCTCCAAAGTCAGCGCATCGTCACTGGTGAGAAACCCGGCCGAGTTGAGTTGCGGCAGCGGCGGCGCGGATACGACGGAGCCGGTGCTGATGACGAAGTGCGCGCTGGTGAGCCGCTGGCCATTGTCCAACTCGATTGTGTGCGGGTCAACAAAGCGGGCTTTGGCGCGGATAAACTTGAACCGCCCGCTCTCCAACTGCTGTCGCCGGTAGCCCGCGAAGTCGGCGATCATCGTGTTTTTGCGCGCCATGACTTTCGCGAAGTCGAAGCGGACCTCCGGCACATGAATTCCCCAGGTCGCCGCGTGCTCGGCGAGATGTTTCACCTCCGCCGCGTAGAGCAGCGCTTTCGTGGGCATGCAGCCCCGCAGGATGCACAGGCCGCCTACATCCTGGCCGCCCTCGATGACCACCGTCCGCAGCCCGCCCCGAGCCGTCGCATTGGCTGCCGCATAGCCCGCGCTGCCGCCGCCGATTACCACCACATCAAAATCAAATTGGCTTGGCGTAATCATGTCCAAAAAAGATGCGGTTCCGACGGCAGCAATTCAACGCTGGAGGTATCGTGAGCAACTATAATCACGGCACTCCGCCATCCTCGTTAAGATCAGTTGCAACCTATCACTTAAGTGAAGCGAAACTCCCTACCCAACTTTTAGCTCTGGTTTATGGCGTCTCTTGTTTTGCTCGCTCTAGTTGAGTCAGCAGTGGATTTCACTGAAGTGCACCGAGGAGTGTCGAACAGCTCGACTTAGCTCTTATAGCCCTGTTGTTTCGAGGTTTTTATCCTGCCCCGCTCACCCTCCGGCGATTAATATGTCGCCCGCCCGCCAGAGAGATCGAAGACACCGCCGGTGGTGAAAGAGCAGTCGTCCGAGCAGAGCCATGCGACCAGTGCGGCAGCCTCGTCCACCTTGCCGAAGCGACCCATGGGGATCTTCGATAGCATGTAGTCAATATGGTATTGTGCCACCTGCTTGAGAATGTCTGTTTGAATCACCGCCGGCGTGATGCAGTTAACGAGGATGCCGTTTTGCGCGAGTTCCTTGCCGAGCGACTTGGTTAGCGCGATTACGCCCGCCTTGGCGGCGCTGTAGTGCGCGGCGTTTGGGTTGCCTTCCTTGCCGGCGATAGAGGCGATGTTGACGATGCGGCCGTATTGCTTCTCCAGCATGACCGGCACGACGGCGCGGCAGACGAGGAAGACGGCGTTAAGGTTCGTGTCAATGACCACGCGCCATTGCTCCGGCGTGCATTCCCAGAGTTTTCCATTCACCCCGGCAATACCGGCGTTGTTCACGAGCAGATGGATTGATCCGAATTCCGCCTTTGTTGCAGCGGCGGCGGTGGATACGGCGGCGGGATCGGTCAAGTCCACGGTCACTGTGGCGACAGTGCCCAGCGCGGCGAGCTTCCCCTTAGCCTCGTTCAATGCCGCCGCGTCGCGGTCCCACAAGCAGACGCGCGCGCCGGATTGCAGCAGGCGCGTGGCGATGGCGAGGCCGATGCCGCGCGCACCGCCGGTGACGATTCCGTTCCTGCCCTTCAAGTCGAGTTGGTTCATGGCGCGGTTTGGTTAACGGCTGCGCCGTCGCTGGACAAGCAACTTCTGCGGGAGCGGCCACGCGTTACGTAGGCTCGTACAAAAAGATGGCGAATGTCATACCATGCGCCGCTCGATTGGAAGCAGCTGTCGCGTGTAATCGAAATTGCCCGCCCGCCTCAAGCTGATACCCCACAATAGCCAGTGGGGTGAAACTTTCTCGGGTCAGTTACCGTCCGAGCCTAGTCACAATTTGAAGTTACCAAACATGCCCGTTACCACCGTCACGCCATCCGTCTTGATTTGCGCGTGGTTAATGCTTTCTTCCGGCACCGCGACCGCTGCAAGCAAGCCGGTAACTGCGAGCAGTAAGACGCGCCCTGAAAAGCCGGCGAAAATGGACGAGGGTTTCAAGTCTTTTGCCATCATTTCGGAACGGAATGTGTTCAATGCGAACCGCCAAGCTGCCGCCCCGCCCCCGACGGTGTCCGCTGCGCCGAAGCCAGTGCGCCCGCCAAAAGCCCAGTCGTTCGCACTCTTGGGCACTCTGATTTCTGAGCGGGGCGCAGTGGCCTTCTTCGACGGCACGAGCACGGCCTACCGCCGGGCAGTCGAAGTGACCGACCAACTGGGCAGTCATACCGTCGTCGCCATTGAGCATGATCGCGTGACGCTTCGTGAAGGCGAGCGTGAGTTGTGCTTGCCGCTGAAGATGCAGTTCCGCCGCGAGGGTGAGGGCGAATGGCTGCTTGCCGCGCTGCCCGATGATTTTCAGCCAACGGCTCCATTGCCTGGTCAAGTGTTCGCTCATCGCAAACCCGACCCGCGTTCGCTCACGCGTGAGCAAATCCGCGACTATGTGCTGAACAAAAATGAGCGTAAGTTTGCGCAACTCGCCGACAACCCGGAGAAAGCGGAGAAACTGATCAAGGCGCTCGACAAGGAAATCGAAGGGCGCGTTAAGAAACTGGAAAAGGATTTGGAGAAGGCCGACCGCAAGCTGCAATCGGCAGCGCCGTGAGGTATTTCTACAGGGAGCAAGGTTCAGTATTCGGCAACCAAAGTTCAAAGCTGCCCCAATTTAACCTTGGGCTGTAAATCGATGGTCGTGTCGACGTCCCACGGTCAGCGGATTGAACGCTGAACAATAAAAACCAATTACTGCCTCAGGGTGAGTGTCACCAACCGCACGTCTATCACGCTGACACCGGGGATTTCCAACGCGCGCAAGGTCAGCAAACCTCGGCCCTTCTCCAGCCGGATGGTGCCGAGGTTCAGCGGGCGGAATTCCTTCATTTGCGACTCGGCGGGCGGACGGGCGATCGTGTCTTGGTTCGTGTAGAGTGGCGGGTTCCAGATGGCGGGTACTTTGCCGGAAAGTTTGCTCGCAAGGTGGCTCAACTCAATGGTCGCGCCCGCGTCGGCGGCGGTGTGCTGGATGACGACGTCGTAACTGCCGGCCGTTGCCACTTCCACGTCCCAAGTGATTTTGTCGTCGGTCGTTTTCCAATTCACAAAGTAGGAACAATTCGGCGCGCCCGCGCTACGCTTCACGCCGCCGTGGGCAATGCCGTCGCGCGCGGGCAGCGGCGTGATGGGAAACTTCGTGCCGCCTGCGCCCACGGGATACGGCCGGTCGTCGGGTGGAAGCCCACCGCCGCCCTTGCCTTTGCCTTTCGCGTTGGGCACAGGAGCGTCCGTACGGCCCAGCACGTCACGCCGCCAATCAGTGACGGCCTTCGCAAACTGCGCGGCCACCTCGGGTTTCTCCGCCGCGATGTTCTTCGCTTGGCCGGGGTCGGCGACCATGTCGAACAACTCGCCGGAGTTGCTGAACCGGTATTGCTGCGAGCG
>VHDH01000067.1 GCA_016871445.1 Verrucomicrobiota bacterium
TTGCCGTTGTCGTGACCGTTAGGTTCATGGACGATGCCTACATGAATCGCCGCGCTTTTCTTCACGCCACCGGCGCCGTCACAGCCGCATTACCAGCCTTGGCTGCTGACGCCCGACGCATCAGCATCGGCTTCCTCGGATGCAGCCACTCCCATGGTATGCCGAAGGTGAAGCTCGCCCTCACCTCACCAGATTGGGAATGCGTGGGCGTATTCGAACCGGACGCGAAGCATCGTACCGCCGCCGAGAAGCTCGGGGCGAAATCGCTCACCGTCGAGCAGGTGCTGGCGGCGAGCGAGGTCGTCGCCGTCGAGTGCGACGCAAAGGACCGGCACCGGCTGGCCAAGCTCGCGTTGCAGGCCGGAAAAAATGTCCATCTTGAGAAGCCGCCAACGGTGACGCTCGCCGATTTCCGCGAACTGCTGACCTTAGCCCGCGAAAAGAAAGTGCTGATGCAGATGGGGTACATGTGGCGCTTCAATCCCGGCATCAACGCCGCGTTGGAAGCCGCGCGGAAGGGCTGGCTGGGCGATGTCTATTTCGCGCGCGGCGTCATCAACACGAACCTCACCGCCGAGTCACGCCGCTCCTTCGGCGAGATTGCCGGCGGCACGATGTATGAGCTGGGCTGCCATTTGGTTGACCCGCTGGTGCGGCTGTTCGGCAAGCATGCGAAGATAATGCCTGTCCTACGCCACGACGCGAAGGATGCCGACCAGCTCGCGGACAACTGCGTGGCAGTGTTCGACTTCAAGCACGCTGTCGCCACCATCAGCAGCGCAACCATGCAACCAATGGCCGGTGCGCATCGCACGTTCGAGTTGCAGGGCACCAACGGCATCGCTGTCGTGAAACCCATCGAGCAACCCGTGCTGACGTTGGATTTGGCGAAGGAGGCTGGGCCTTACAAGAAAGGCAGCCAAGTCGTCAACTTTCCGCCCTACCAGCGCTACGGGCCGGAGTTCGCCGAGTTGGCCGTGTGCATGCGCTCAGGCAAGCCGCTCGCCGTCACGCCGGAGGAGGACGAACTGGTGCACGAGGCCTTGCTGAAGGCCAGCGGGATGCATTAACGGAAGCGCCAATCCGCTTGCCCCCGCGCTGGCTTCTCTCTTTAATCCGCCGCATGTCCATCACCTTTACTGCCATGAATCATTTCATCCGCCTCACCTTTGCCGCCGCCCTGTGTCTCGCCGCAGCCAGTGCGCAAGCCGCTGACGCTTGGAAGCCAGACGCTGGCTTCACCAGCCTCTACAACGGCAAGGACCTCACCGGCTGGGGCTATCGTGACAAGGATTTCAAGCCCGCCGAGACGTTCGACGGCAAGTCCAGCGCCAGCGACGAGCGTTACACGGCCAAGGGCGAGTCGCTCACGGTCAACCCGTTCACCGAGGGCAAAGGCCCGCGCCTGCGCCAACTTTACACCACCAAGGAATTTCCGAAGGATTTTATCCTGAAGCTGGAGTTTCGTGCTGCCGTGAACGCGGACAGCGGCATTTTCTTACGCAAGCCCCAGCTCCAATGCCGAGACTACCTCGTGGCCGGGCCTTACAAGGACCTGAAGAAATACAAGGCCCAGGACTGGAACGTCATCGAAGTGGTGGTGAAGGACGGCAAGGCCCACTGCACCTGCAACGGCGAGGTGCTTGCCGAGGCGCTCCAGCTTCCCGCCACCGGCCCCATCGGCCTCGAGGCCGACCGGGGCACGATGGAGTATCGCCGGATTCAGATCAAGGAGCTGCCTTGAGCCGAGCATGGCAAACGGTTTGGAATTGCCGGCGACTTAAGCAGTGGAGTTGAGCTTTTCGAGTTGGAGTTTTTAGCTGCCGCACCCATTACCGACGGCTTGAGTCTGTGGATACACTGCAGAGTATGGGCAGATCATTAATTACTCACTTTGAAATCGCTCAATCGGAGAGTTGGGGTCTGCCACAACTCAAGGGTCGCTCGCTTTTCCTGCTCGTAATCCTGAGCTGTATCTTCTTCGCTTTTCTTCGCCTTTGACGCACTCCTGCCCATCCCGTAGCGTCCCGCCCTGTTTCGATGATAATTGGCACCATCTTTAAGGCCATCTTTGGCTCGAAAAACGAGCGCGAGCTAAAGCGTCTTTGGCCGCTCGTGAAGCAAATCAATGAGCTAGAGGCTGCGCTCCAGTCGCAGTCCGCTGATGCGCTGCGCGAGAAAACCGCCACGTGGAAGGCGAAGCTATCCGCCATCAAGGATAACGCGGAGCTAGCGCGAGCGATCGAGGCCGTGCTCCCCGAGGCCTTCGCAGTCGTGAAGAACGCTTGCCGCCGCCTGTGCGGCACAGACGTGATAGTGCGCGGGCATCCCTTGCGCTGGGAAATGATTCCTTTCGACGTGCAACTCATTGGCGGCATGGCGCTGCACAAGGGCATGATTTCAGAAATGGCTACCGGCGAAGGCAAGACGCTCGTCGCCACGCTGCCAACCTTCCTCAACGCCCTCACCGGGCGCGGCGTCCACGTCGTCACCGTTAACGACTATCTCGCCGCGCGCGACAGCGAGTGGATGGGGGCAATTTACAAGTTTCTCGGCCTGACCGTTGGCTGCATCTTGCACGATCAGCCGCCAGCTGTGCGCCGCGCGCAATACGCCTGCGACATCACCTACGGCACAAACGCTGAGTTTGGCTTCGACTACCTCCGTGACAACGGCATGGCAACAACCGCCGCCGACCAAGTGCAGCGCGGACATTACTTCGCCATTGTGGACGAGGTGGACAGCATCCTGATTGATGAGGCGCGGACGCCGCTTATCATCAGCGGCCCAGCAGTCGTGGCACGGGACATCCAAGTCTATTCACAATACAAACCCAGCATCGAGGGGCTTGTCCGCGCGCAGCAGCAACTCTGCGACCGTCACATCCGCGAGGCAGAGGAACTGCTTAAGAAGTTCCGTCCCGCCGACGGTTCACAACCACAGGGCGCTGAAGCGCTGGAGAAGGAAATCGGCCTGCTCCTCTACCGTGTGAAGCTCGGTCAGCCGCGCTCACCAGGGCTGGCCCGCCTGCTTGAAGAGCCTGAGAACATCAAGCTGATGAACAAAGCCGAGCTGGATCTCCATCTCGACCAGTCAAAGAAGGATCTCTACGCGCAAAAAGAGGAGCTGTTTTTCGCGATGGAGGAAAAGAGTCATGAGGCCGACCTCACCGAGAAGGGCCGCCGGCATCTTTCACCCAATGACCCCGATGCCTTCATGCTGCCCGACCTTGCCACCGCCTTCAGCGAGATCGATGGTGGTGCTGAAAAAGACGCCCGTAAGCGCTTGGAGCTTAAACAAAAGCATCAGGGAGACTTCGAGACGAAAGCCGAGAAAATCCACGTCATTTCCCAACTGCTCAAGGCCTACTGCCTTTACGAGAGGGATGTGCAATATGTCGTGCAAGAAAACAAGGTCATCATCGTGGATGAGAATACTGGCCGCCTGATGACCGGCCGCCGGTGGAGCGACGGCCTGCACCAAGCCGTCGAGGCGAAAGAAAACGCGATTATCGAGGAGGAGACACAGACCTACGCCACCATCACGATCCAGAATTACTTCCGCCTCTACCACAAGCTCGCTGGCATGACCGGCACTGCTGAAACCGAGGCGCAGGAGTTTTATGACATCTACAAGCTCGGGTTGCTGGTCATCCCGACCAACCGGCCCATCGCACGCAAAGACCAGAACGACACCGTCTATAAGACTAGACGGGAAAAGTTTGAGGCTGTGCTTAAGGAAATTCAGGCCGTTCACGCGCAAGGCCGTCCCATTCTCGTGGGCACCGTGGCCGTCGAGACGAGCGAGCACCTTGCACGGATTCTCAAGCGCGCCGGCCTCGTCCACTCCGTGCTCAACGCTAAATTCCACCAGCAGGAGGCTGAGATCGTTGCCCGCGCCGGCCAACGCGGGGCCATCACCATCGCAACGAACATGGCCGGCCGCGGCACTGACATTAAACTAGGATCCGGCGTTGCCGAACTCGGCGGCCTGCACGTGCTCGCCACCGAGCGCCACGAAGCCCGCCGCATTGACCGACAACTTCGTGGCCGCTGCGCACGCCAAGGCGACCCCGGCTCCTCCCACTTCTTCATCTCGCTTGAGGATGACCTAATGCGCTTATTTGGTTCCGACAAGATCGTCAAGGTCATGGAACGCGTCGGCCTCGAAGAGGGCCAGGAGCTCGAACACCCGCTCCTCAACCGCTCCATCCAGACCGCCCAGAAGCGCGTCGAGCAGCACAACTTCCAAGCCCGCAAGCGTACGCTTGAATACGACGACGTGATGAACAAGCAGCGGGCCATCGTTTACGGCTTCCGAAATGAAATCATCCACGGCGACGACGTCCGCGACCGTCTCATGGATATTATGGAGGAGGTCGTCCAAGCCAAGGTCGAGGAGTTTAGTGACAAGGACGAAGAGGTTACGAATTGGAATATCCGCGGCCTAGCGGACTGGGTGAACCTCAACTTCCCCATCGGCATGCCCGAGGAGAAGCTGCTCAAGACTGCCGAAGACGCCTCAGAAGCGCCCGTAGCCGGCAGCAGCTTCGAACACCTCAACCCCGCGCAATTCAGCCTCTTCCAACTCGTCGCCAAGGCCGTGCGCGACTCCTACGACCTCAAGATTCAATATGAAGATGCGGAAGCCCTCAAGAACGTCGAGCGGTACATCGTTCTGAGCGCTATTGACAAGCTCTGGCAGGAACACCTCTACAACATGGACAGCCTCCGCACGAGCATCGGCCTGCGCGCCTACGGCCAGCGCGATCCGCTCATCGAGTACAAGGCGGAAGCGTTCAAACTTTTCGACGAGTTGATGGTCAACATCAAGACCGAGATCTGCCACAATATTTTCCGCAGTGCGTCTTCAATGCTCGCCTTCGAGAATTTCCTGAAGAACCTCCCAGCCATCACCAGCCACAACGAGACCAGCGCTTTCGGCGGTGGCCAGCCCGGCGCACAATCCCGCCAATCCAGCAAGGCCAGCGACCTCGTCAGCGAGGCCACCAACGAACTCTCCAAGCCCCCACCCAAGCGCAGCGGCCCGAAGGTGGGGCGCAATGATCCGTGCCCCTGCGGCAGCGGCAAAAAGTACAAGCTGTGTTGTGGACGCTGACGCCGAGTAAATGCCGCGCCACTGCGGTCACGACTCTTTGCGCAGGGCGATTCATTGCATTCCCGTGACCGACACCAAACCTGCGCGCGCTGCGACGGCACAGCGGGGCGCAATTTGACCGGCGCTCCACAAAGACGGCGATCTTTAACGAGAGGCAGGTCCAAGCCTTGTCCCCACCGCTGCCAATGGAGATAGGCAGCTTATGGCACGACCATGTCCGCTACAGTCCGGCCCGCCGGGATGAAGGGCAGAACGTGCTCGGTGTAAGGTGTGATCACGTCGAGGATATAAGGCTCCCTGGAGTCGAGCATTCGTTGCATCGCGGCGCGGAGGTCTTTCTTGAACATCACGCGCTCGCACGGGACGTTAAAACCCTTGGCCATTGCCACATAGTCGGGGTAGATGGCCTTCACATTGTCTGGGTCGCCTAGGTAGGTGTGGCCGCGGTTGCCGGCGTAGAAGCGATCCTCCCATTGCACAACCATGCCAAGGTGCTGGTTGTTGAGGATGATGGCCTTGGCGGCAATTTTTTCGATGTGCGCGGTGGCCAATTCCTGCACGTTCATGAGGAAGGAACCGTCCCCGTCAATGTCCACGACTTGTTTGTTCGGGCAGGCGACCTTGGCTCCCATCGCGGCGGGGTATCCATAGCCCATCGCCCCAAGACCAGCGCTGGTGAGGAATTGACGCGGCCAAGTGTATTTATACCACTGGCCGGCCCACATCTGATGCTGGCCCACGCCCGTGGTGATAATGGCATCACCCCCGGTCAACTCGTAAAGTAACTCAATGACGTATTGCGGAAGGATGACTTCCTTTTCCTTGCCCACAAGGTGGTCCTTCATGTGCTGGGACTTAACGACCTCCTCGTTGGCCGTGTAACGGAAGGGTGCGCGCGCCTTCCACTCCTCGCACTGCGCAACCCAAGCGGAATACTTCTTCACCAAGGCGCGCTGGCGGAGCATGGCGTTGAGCTTGCCCAGCGCAAACTTGATATCGCTGACAATTGGCAGGTTGGCCGGCTTGTTCTTATTGATCTCCGAAGGATCAATGTCGATGTGGACTATCGTCCCGCGCTCACAAAATTTGTCCACCTTGCCAGTCACGCGGTCATCGAAGCGCACGCCGAGAGCGAGCAACAGGTCCGCACCCGGCTTCACGGCAACCATCGGGTCGGTGAAGCTTGCACGCTTCTGGTATTCACCGCTGACGGCCCAGTTTGCGGCGGCGGAGCCGTGCATACCCAACCACCGTAGCGAAAGGGGGTGCGTCTCCGGGAACGCGCCACAGCCCATGATAGTAGTGGTGACGGGAATCTGCGTGAGTTCGGCAAACTCGCGCAATTCAGCGGCAGCGTTTCCGCTGATAATGCCACCGCCCGCATAGATGACGGGGCGCTCGGACTTTTCGAGCAAGCCGATGATTTCGTTGAAAGCCAGATCGCTGGCGCGTTTGTCGGGATTGTAGCCGCGCAGGCTGATTTCCTTGGGGAACACCGGCTGGGTCTTGGCCTGCTGAATGTTTTTGGGCACATCCACAACCACGGGGCCAGGCCGGCCGGACTGCGCGAGGTAAAACGCCTCTTTGATGATGCGCGGGATGTCAGCAATGTCCGTTACGAGATAAGAGTGCTTCACAATCGGCAAGGTCATGCCGAAGAAGTCAGTCTCCTGGAACGCGCCCTTGCCAATCATTGCCTGCGGCACTTGGCCGGTGATGGCGATGAGCGGGATGGAATCCATGTAGGCATCCGCGATACCGGAAATGAGGTTCGTGGCGCCGGGGCCGGAAGTGGCCATGCAGACGCCAGCCTTGCCTGTGGCGCGGGCGTAACCCTCCGCCATGAAGACGCCGCCTTGCTCGTGGCGCGGCAGGATAGTGCGAATCTTCGAACGAGTAAGCGCCTGATGAAACTCCATGCTGGCACCGCCGGGGTAGGCAAAAATCGTGTCGACACCCTCGCGTTCGAGGCACTTGATGAGGATTTCACTGCCCAGCATCGGCGGGCCGACCTCGGTCTTCTCGGGGGCGTGCTTCGCTTCGGCGTGTTCTGCGGTAGTGGCTTTGCTCATGACTTGCGTTTGGATTTGGCGGACGGCGTGTCGCGAATAAAAAACCCACGACTGCTGCCAGCCGTGGGTTCTTGTCGAAAACTTGCCTATGCCCGACAAGGCCCGCCGGCGTCGTCAATTACGACGACTACCTCAAGCAAGACCTGGTCGACAGTGCTAATCATTGCCGACGATCTAACCTACTAGAAAAAGCCGGTCAAGCACGGATTCCGGCTTGGATTCGGGATCCGATACGTCCGCACCTCCGAAAAATCTATTCGCGCCTGCGGGCTGATTGGCTATGTTTTAGCCGTCCGCACCGTGTCACGCATGCAAACTGTATTGTTTTTTAACCTGCTGGTTCTGGCCTTTGTATTATCTCCCTTGGCCCGCGCCGCCACCCCTGCGCCCGATTTCTCGATGGTCCAAGCGCTGTTCAAAAAGCACTGCGTTGAGTGCCACGCGACCAGTGACGCTGAAAATAACCTGGTTCTCGAAAACCACGCCTCACTCATGAAGGGCGGTGACGGCGGCGTGCCGGTGGTGCCCGGCGACACCGCCAACAGCCTGCTAATGAAGTCACTCGAAGGCCGGGACAAGGTGAAGGTAATGCCGCCGGGCAAGCGCAAGAAATTTGAGCCGTCCGAACTGGCGCTGGTGAGTGCTTGGATTAACGGCGGGGCCAAGCCGCCCGCGATCGCCACCGAGCCGGTGCGCGAACTGGTCACGCCAAAGATTGAGCCACGTGTCACGCCCCGGAAGTCCATCCAAGCCATCGCGTTCACCGCGCACTCGAACGTCATTGCCGTCGCACGTTACCGCGAGGTCGAACTGCGCGACGCCGACACCGGCGTTGTGCGGCATACGCTTACGGGCATTCGCGGTAATGTGAATGCCGTCGCCTTCTCTGCTGACGGTCAGTGGATCGCAGCGGCAGGTGGCGAACCAGGCTTGCAGGGGCAGGCGGCCATATGGCGAGTTTCGGATGGGAAGCTGGAGCGGCGCTTCGCGGGCCACTTCGACGCACTTTACTCAGTGGCAATTTCTCCGGACGGCAAGGTGCTGGCCACCGGCAGTTACGACCAGAAAATCAAACTCTGGGACACCAACACCGGCGCGGAAGTCCGCACGCTTACCGGCCACAACGGGGCGGTCTATGGCCTTGCCTTCCGACCCGACAGCAAAGTGCTCGCCAGCGCCAGCGGGGACCGCACGGTGAAGCTTTGGGAAGTTACCAGCGGGAGGCGACTCGACACTTTCTCCCAGCCAACGAAGGAGCAATATACGATTGCCTTTAGCCCAGACGGGCGGCGGCTTGTGGCCGGTGGGGTGGATAACCGCATCCGTCTCTACGCCGTGAGCGCAAGCGCGGTGGAGGGCACGAACCAATTGCTCGAATCCAAATTCGCGCACGAGGGCGCAGTGCTGCGCATTACCTTTGCCAGCGACGGCCTGACACTTCTCTCCACCGCCGAGGATCGCACGGTGAAGTGGTGGGACGCCGCGAAACTCATCGAGCGTGGCCACCTCGATCCACAGCCGGACCTTGCCCCGGCAGTGGCCTTCCTCGCAGGCAACGCGCGCTTCGTCGTGGGCCGCCTGGATGGCACATTGCAATTCTTCGATGCGAATACGGGCCGGCCAGAGAAGGTGGCAGCGCGCTAGCCGGGACAGGTTCTTTTAATCCGCGCTACAATTCAGACTTTTGCCCTCGCCGAGTTCGGGGCATCATCACCTTCAGTGTCACCAGCACCGTTCATAGCTTGGTTAAGCGTGCTCGGCTTTGCGGCGGCTAGTTTCTTTTTCGCGTTGGCGGAGACGGCATTGTTCTCGCTGGGCAAGTGGCGCGCACGGCAGCTTGCGGAGCGTTCGCCGAGCGCGGGCGGATCGGTCATGGCATTATTGAACGAACCGCAGGATTTACTCGCCACCATCGTCCTGGGCAACACGCTGGCAAACTGCGCCTTAGTAGCAATCGCTCTATGGATGAGCCTCGAAGTGAAGGGCGAGCATCTCGGCCTCACGTTAGTGGGGACTTTTTTGCTCATCCTGCTGGGTTGCGAAGTGGTGCCCAAGACGCTCGCGGTAAGAATGCCGGAGGCGTGGTCGCTCCGCGTGGCCGGCCCGATGACGCTGTTGGTGCGGTTCACGCGCCCGTTGCGACAAGTGGCGCAGCGCAGCAACGAAGCCCTACTGAGCGTGGCGGTTCCACAATCCGTTACGCCTACAGTGGCAGTGAGCGAGGCGGATTGCCGCGAGTTGGTGGAGCTAGCCTTCCAAAAGGGCGCTCTCGCTGCGTCAGAGAAGGAGACCATTCTCGCCATCATCCAGCTTGACCGACGGACGGCCAAGGACGTGATGCGCCCACGCGCACGTATGGCGGCGATTCCCGTTGACCTGCCCGTTGAAGGGATGATCGCGGCAGCGCGCAAGTTCGGCCACGAGCGGTTGCCGCTTTACGACGAGTCGCCGGACACCATCGTGGGCATTCTGAATTGCCGCGCGTTGCTACTGGAACCGAACAGGGATCTTACGGAAGCCATTGAGCTTCCGTCTTTCGTGCCTGAGAGCATAAACCTGCTGCAACTGCTCGGCGCGTTACAGCGGCAGCAACGCGGGTTGGCGATCGTGATGGACGAGTTCGGCTCGACTGCCGGGCTAGTTACGATGGAAGACATCATTGAGGTCATCGTCGGAGAGATTCGCAGTGAAGGAGAGGCGCCGGGCTTTGTCATGGAGAAACTAGCGCCCGGCCGCTGGCGCGTGAACGGCACGATGCGCGTGGAGGATTTCCGCCGCGAATTACCCGACTTTGGCGAACTATCCGGCGTGGACACTATGGGCGGCTTGCTGGTGGCATTGAAAGAGGTAGTGCCACAGACGGGCGAATCGGCGGTGTTTGGAAGAGTGCGCCTCACCGCCCACGCAGCGGACGATCGACGCGTGCGCGAGGTGCTGGTGGAACTGGTCAAAGACTGAGTTTTTGATGAAACAAAATCTTACAAGCCAGCAAATAAGAGTTGGACCCAAAGTTTCAGCGAAGAAAACAATTGTAGCTGTTGACCTTTGCGGTGCCCGAATTTGCGGGGCGTTTTGGAAAGGAGGCAAGTGATGGGCTGGGGGGTGTTTATCCCGGTGCTGTTAAGCTTGCTGATCGTCTCCTTTGTCCTCTCCGGCATGGAGGCAGGCCTGCTGGCGCTGAACCGACTGCGCATCCGCAATTTGATGCGCAAGGGCGGCCGGCGCGCGCGCCTGTTACACGGCTGGCTCGAGCAGCCGGAGAACTTCCTGTGGACTATCCTCGTGGGCAATACGCTGGCCAACTTCCTCGCCGGCGGGCTCATGGTGTATGCGCTGCATCGGCAGTTCAAAGATTCACCCGTGCTTTTCGCGGGCGCAACGCTCGTGATGGCGCTGCTGTTTTACGCGTGGTGCGAGTTGTTGCCGAAAATGCTCTTCACGCGTTTTCCCAACCGCCTAACGCTACTGGTCGCGCCAGTGTTCCGCGGCATCCATTTCGCGCTTCGCCCGCTGGTAGGCGTGACTTCGGCCCTGAGCAACGGTTTGTTGCGTTGGACTGGCGGGCAGATCTTCACCGGGCACCTCTTCGCAAACCGCGACGAGTTGCGCCGGCTCATGCAAGAATCTGCAAACGGCATGACCAGCGAGGAGCGCGCAATGATCAGCCGCGTGCTGGATTTGCAAAACCTTACAGTGCGCTCGATCGCAGTGCCGTGGGAAAAAGTTGTGAGCGTGGAGGCTGGTACGCCGATGAGAAAGGTTATGGAGCTGTTCCGTCAACGGCAGTTCACGCGGATGCCAGTGTGTGAGTCGCGCACAGGTCGCGCGCGGGCATCAGGCGTGCTCAGTCTGCGGCGGCTGCTGTTTCAAGGCGAAGTGGACGAGCAGAAACTTGCGGCTGATTACCTGCAGCCGGCGCTCTACCTCAATGAGGAGATGCGTCTGGAGGATGCGTTGCGCGCGATGCAGCGTAGCGGTCAGCGACTAGGTATCGTGCTCGCGCGCGACCAACGCGAGCTAGGGGTGGTGAGCCTCGAGGATATTCTTAAGGTCGTGTTCGGGGAGGTAAGCTTATGACCCTCGACGAGATTCTCCTCATCACGCTCAAAGCATTGGCAGTGCTAGTGCTGGTGGGGCTGAATGGCTTCTTTGTCGCCGCCGAGTTCGCCCTCGTAAAGGTGCGCGACACGCAGCTCCAGCCGCTTATCGCCCAAGGCAACCGCCGCGCGCGCATGGCGCAGCACATCCTGCACAACCTCGACGCCTACCTCAGCGCTGCGCAGCTCGGGATTACGCTGGCGAGCCTCGCCTTGGGCTGGATTGGGGAACCCATCTTCGAAGCGCTGCTGCATCCCCTGTTCGGCGCGCTGGGCTGGACCGGCGACGAATGGGAGCGCGTGCGCTCAGGTGTCGCTTTCGCGGTTGGCTTTTCGGTCATCACTTTCCTGCACATCGTCGCCGGCGAGCAGGCACCGAAGTCGCTCGCCATCAAGCAACCGCTGCCCACGGCGCTTTGGGCAGCATATCCCCTGCGCTGGTTCTACGTCCTCGCGTATCCGTTCATCTGGGTGCTGAACCACAGTGCGCTCTGGCTGCTGCGGCAAGTTGGCATTCAGGTTGTATCCGAGCACGACGGCGCGCATTCCGAGGAGGAACTGCGGCTTATGTTCGACGCCTCGCAGCGGCTGGCGGGCGGCTCGCAGTTGGGCCGGGAAATCGTCCTCAACGCGTTGGATCTGCGGCACCGTGTCACGCGCGAGGTCATGCGCCCGCGCACAGAGGTAACCGTGCTCAACACCCAGGCAAGCATCGCCGAGTGCCTAGAGGTCGCGGAAAAGACCCGTTTCTCGCGCTTTCCGTTGTGCGAGGGCGGCGACTTAGATCGCCCACTGGGCGTCGTCCACATCAAGGACTTGTTCGCCATGCGGCTGAAAGCGCGCACCGGCGCAGATCTCGCCTCTGTCGCACGCAAACTGATCTACGTGCCGCCAACCGCCCGGCTGGAGCGTCTGCTACAACTGCTATTGGAGCGTAAACTACACTTGGCCTACGTGGTGGACGAATATGGCGGCACCGTCGGGCTGGTCACCTTGGAAAACGTCATCGAAGAAATCGTCGGGCAGATCCAGGACGAATTTGACCAAGAAAAGCCGCTGCTTCAGCGGATCGGCGAAGCCATCTGGGACGTAGATGGCGCTCTACCCTTGCACGAGTTAGAAGAATTGGTGGGCCAGAAGCTCGCTGAGGAGAAAATCACCACGGCCAGCGGCTTCGTGACGCACCGGCTTGGTGGATTTCCCAAGGAGGGCGACCTGGTGGAGTTAAACGCATTCACGCTTCGGGTGGAGGCAATGGACGGGCTGCGCGTGGCGCGGCTGCGTGCCGAAAGAAGGTCGGCTTAAGCTTGAAACAACGGCGACCAATACCGTTCCGGAAACAGCGATTCGGGCGGGGATTAGGGACGAACGCTACTTCCCGCCGACCGGCCGATTGTCCAGTGCGCGCCAAAATTCTTCGGCTAATGGCACGTGGTCCCAACCCGTGTCCGGCAGGGTATAACCAATGCGGCGTAAGCGCGGCAACTGTCGCAGCACTTCAAAGTTTTTCGCTCCGACCGGGATCGTGACTCCTTCGAGCAGTCTGCAGTCGGCCAAGGCCGAAATGTCGGTGAGATTGGTGCACCCCTCAAGCTGAACAAACCGAAGCGGAGCATCCTTGAGCAGTGGGAGGCTGGCGATGCGGGTGTGGGCGAGATTGAGCTGGGTGAGCTTCATGTTCGCGAGCACGCCAAAATCGGTGGCACGCACGCGCTCAGCATCCAAACGGGTTAACCGCATTCCGCGTAACGGAGCAAGCTCAGTCACGGGCGTTTGACTGATGTCTAATGACACCAGCGGCATATCCTTGAGCGGAGCCAAGTCTTCCACCTGCGTCTTGGCTACACTTAGCTTGGTCAAAGGCGCACCGCGGAAAGGGGATAAATCGTTGAACTCAGGCTGCTGTATTACTAGGGCCAAACCGGAGGCCTCTCGCTTCAAGGCGCCGTTGAGTTCCAGCTTGCCGACCACAGCCCGCCAAGCCTCGAAGATAGCCTGCGCTCCCTTGCTTTCACGCGTAGCCATGGCTATGGCCTCCGCGCTGCGTGACTGGCGGCTCATCTCAATGCGCAGTTCAGCGAGGCTCTCCGGCCGAATGGTCGCACGCCCCGCGTTGGCGGCAATCAGGCGCTCGCACAGCCGCAAGTTGCGCACCGTCATGAAAGCCTCGGGGTCTAATGTCAACGCCAGCGCATAGGCGTCCCGCGCCTCGGCGAACTGGAGGAGAGACTGCAGGATGTTGCCCTTGAGGACGTGGAAGCGTGCGTCCTCAGGTTGGAGCGAGATGGCATAGTTGATGCGCGCCAATGCCTTGGGAAACTTCAGCTCATCCACCAGCGACTTCGCCTCCGCATAAAAAGTCGGCGCAGTCTCCTTCAACTCGGCTAACGTGCGCGTGACCTTATTGGTGAAGTGCAAACCCAAGGCCAGCATCAGCGCCAGTGAGATGATACCGAGCGTGAACTCCGTGCGATGACGCCTGACGAGCAGCAACAGCAGCCGCAGTGCGCTCGCACCCTCAGCAGACGTCGCAAAGCCACCCTGATAAGCCGCGATGTCCGCCTGCAACGCTGCGACGCTCTGGTAACGCTTCCCCTTGTCGCGAGCCAACGCCTTCATTGCCACAGCGGAAAGCGCGGATGGAATGCGTCGGTCAGGGCAGTGCGCCAACTCGGGCGGGGCCACGTCCTGCGCTATTGTGGGCGGCCCAGTGAGCCGCATGATGCGGGTGTTGCGCGGATTGTAGCTGGTAGGCGACGAGATGGTCCCGGTGGCGACGTTTGTGAGCACCTCGTTGACCGTGTCGCCAGTCACGGGCGGATGCAGAGTCAGGATCGCGTAAAGGATTGCGCCTAGCGCGTAAATGTCAGTGCGCTCGTCAATGTCGTCCACCCGCCCCTCCGCTTGTTCTGGGGCCATGTAGCGCGGGGTGCCCTTAACCTGACCAGAGAGCGTCTTGAAGCTGTCGCGGGAAAGGTCGGCCAAACCCGCAATGTCCGATTGCACTGCGTCCATGGCATGCCCGCCGCGCAACGACTTTGCCAGCCCCCAGTCCATCACGAACACCTCGCCGAATTCTCCGAGCATGATGTTATCGGGCTTTAAATCCCGGTGCACCACGCCACGCGAGTGTGCAAACGCGACCGCGTCGCAAACCTTCTGATGGATGGTCAGCAGCGTGCGAAGTGAGTAACGCGCGATGGCAGCCTGGTCCTTCTGGCGGATTTTCTCCAAAACTTCACTGAGGGTGACGCCCTCCACCAAGCGCATCGTGTAAAACACCACGCCGTCACCGGTAACACCCAACTCGTGCAGCGGGACGATGTTGGGATGCTCCAACTGACCGGTGATGCGTGCCTCCGCGATGAGCTGTTGGACGTGCTCATCTGAGGCGTGCACTCCCTTAAGGATGACCTTGACCGCAACGGGGCGCTGAATGCAGTTATCGCGGGCGGAAAGGATCGCACCCATGCCGCCCTTGGCCAGAATCCGCTCGAGTTCATAAGCGGAAGCCGGGGGGTGATGACTCCCAGTGCTGGCCAACGTGCCCTTTTGCTGCCGCTTGGACAGGAAGGTCGCCAAGGCGGCAGCGGAATTAAGGTGGGAGGCTTCGAGTGACTGCTTTAGGGACGCAAGCGAAACCTCCGGGGTGGGGGGCGCGATGGGGCCAACTGTTTTGTCCCTCGGCTCGCCCATGGCGATCAAGATACGCGTTAACCTCGGTCAAACAAGCAGTGAAATTACTGAGTTGAGCAGCGGGAAAAACCCACACAGGAAACTCTCTAAATCCGCCCCAACAACGACATTAATCGAGTCACATTCACATCCGATAAGAGAGGCCTAACGCACCGCCGCGTGTTTGGTAATAAACTCAACTATAGGCGTGGGATCGTCCAAGCCATGCGGGTGATGGCCAACACCTGGTTTGCGGATCAACGTGATGTCACCGCCCAAGGCTTTATATCGCTCCGCGATTATCCCGGTGTTCTCGTCCCACGGCACCACGTCGTCCGCGTCGCCGAAGACATGGAGCAGCGGCACCTTGGCCTTCGCCAAAGGCTGAAGGTTGTCTACAGGATTACCGCGGTAGGTCAACGCTGCCGCTTCATTAGCGAAGCGATGCACTCGCAGCGTCAGTGCCCAATCGTTCGGGCTGCCCTTGCCCTTGCCCTTGCCGCCGGGCCAGCTCTTGAAGTCGCACACTGGCGCATCTCCGTAAATGCACGCGACCTTGTCGGGGTTGGCAATGGCCCAATTGTAGCAGTAAAGCCCGCCCCGGCTCAGGCCCACGAGCGCAGGCTTTTTAGCGAAGCCGAACTTGCCCGTCAGCTCTGCATAAAGCTGGTTCCAGTGTGCCACCGCGGTCGGACAGCCCAGCAAGTTCGGCACGCTCAGGTAAACGACGTGGAAACCCCGGCCCAGCAGCGCGATATCCGGCGCGGGCTTGTGGCCAAAAAATTCCCCATGCCAAACCCACGGTTTGCCCGGCGCGGCCTGCTTGGGTAAGACGACGAGCACGTTCTTTCCATCCACCTGAAAGTCGTAGCGGTCATGCTCATTCCACGAGGACTGCTTGCCCGGAAAGGGCGCGGGTTCGGCCGCAGAGACCACAAGAGTCAGACACGCGGCAAAGGAGAAATGATTTAGGCAATTCATGATGGCGGTAACATGATGGCCTAGCGTCGGTTGCGCCACGCTGAATTCTCCAACTATTTCAATTTGCCGCCGCGTCGGAGATCCACCCGCGCCAGCGATAAACCCACCACCCGATGACCTCGTGCACCCACGCCTCGACCTTTGCAAATCCCGCCGAGCGCGGGACCAAGTCAGTACTATCCCCCGCGATGACGCTCGCACTCGTGAGGAACGCGCTGGGCACCGGCACGACCTCCAATTCCGTCGTGGTACGGAACACACCCACCGCCCGCCGCAGGTGCGACGCCGACGTGACCAAGAGCACGCGCTTCCAACCGCGCTCGACCGCCAGCCGCGCGACCTGCTCCGCCTCGTGCCGCGTGTGCTTACAGCCACCCAAGCTAATGACCTCCGGCCCACCGGTCTGCCACTTCGTAAGCAAGTCTTTGAACAAATCCGCCTCCGCGAGCGGCTCAACGCCGACTACCATCGCGCCGCCGCCTACGACAAGCGTCTTTGCCTTGCCCAACCGTAACAATTCGAACGCCGTCACCGCGCGATCGGCACTCTGATTGAAATGCAACCGCCCAACTTCCTCACGCGACGGCGCGGAAAAACCGCCCAATAAAATGACTGCATCTGCCTCGGGTAACGCCTCACGTTTCACGCCTACCCACGGCCGCTCTAGTGAGGCGAGGAGGCTGCCCGGCAG
>VHDH01000068.1 GCA_016871445.1 Verrucomicrobiota bacterium
AACAAGTTATCAAGACTCTCGAAGACGGCGCGCAACCGGCCCTGCTTGTCCACCACTACAAAGATGGAGGAGTGGATAAACAGGTCATCGGGTGAAGTGCGTTTCGCCTCTTCCTTGTCTAGCAAGGTGAGCTTTAGGCTACTGACGGCTAGTTTAACAAGATCGTTCTTTGGGCCGGTGAGAAAATGCCAACGATTCGAATCCGCACCAAAACGCTCGGCGTAGCGAGCAAGTGCGACGGGCGTGTCGTGCGCGGGGTCGGTGGTGAGAGAGACGAGCTTAACCGGAACATTAATCGGTAAAGCAGCCTGCAATTCAGCCATGCGCTTTGTCATTGTGGCGCAGGGACCAGGGCAGCGGGTAAAGATGATGTCGGCGACCCAAACCTGCCCGCGCAGGTCGGCAAGCCTCACGGGTTGGAAGAGTTGGTTGGTAAGCGCAAAGTCGGCCACTTGCGCGACGACAGGGAGCCGAGTGGCCGGAACTCGACGACGTTCGCGCACGTAAGCAGCAACAATCGCGAGAACCACAAAGACTATGCCGCTCCATACCGCCCATTCGACGGGGCGGGTATGGGTGCGTTTGGATTCAACAGATTCGAAAGGCACAAAAAAAGGCGCGCGCCTTAGCGCGCGCCTGGTAAGTGGGCGTTGAGCCTACTCAAAACTTGGCGCACCACCGGCGGCAGAAGTGGTTCGTTCGGCTAGCCACTTGTCAAAATCTTCAGGCGAATCTACGACGAAGAGAGCGTTCATCGAGGCGTGGCCGTTGCCACAAAGCTGAGCACAGGTGATGTTGAACTTGCCAACTCTGGTGGGAGTAAAGTGCACCGGGATGCTCATGCCAGGCATGCAGTCCTGCGTCATGCGGACGGCCGTGACCTTGAAGGAGTGAATGACGTCCTTCGTGGTCAGGTGGATGATGACGGGCTTAAAAGTAAGAGCGATGCCAGCATCCTTCAGTTTTTTGTGGTCGTTGGCGGTTAACTTTTCGCGCTCATTAGTATCAAGCTGCCCGTTCTTGTTGTTATCGTATGGCTCCGCGACCTCCTTCAACACTTTCTTTTGTTCGTCGGACAGCGGCTTGCGCTTGTTTCTCTCGTCCAACTCGATGGGGATGAGCGGAACGTGAATGTCTTTTGGCGGCGAGAGACGATCATCTGATGCGGCGGGATCCTTCTCGACATAGCCAAGCGGGTTTTTATCGGACACGAACTTAAGCTCCTGTTTTCCAAAGACGCCGTCCTTGCCCGGGTAACGAGCCTGCCAAGAGAACTGCTCAGCGACGAGGCGCATGACGGTGGCATTACTCTCCTTGGGGAACTCCTCGACGGCCTTGGCCCATAACGGAATGGCGAAAGCAATGAGTAGGACGGCCTCGACGATGACGACGGCGATCTCGGCATTGTTAGCAAGGGTGCCCTTAGCGCCGACATAGTCGGCTTTCGGATTGGCGCTCTTGCGGAAACGGAAGAGCGCGTAGCAGAAATAAGCCATCCAACCCACGAAGAGCGCGGCCATGAGCCAATGAATGATGAGGATGAAGTAATCTACGTCCTTACCATGCTCAGAGGCAAGAATGGGCATAAAGCCCTGCTTAAGTTGTTCGAGGAAAGTGGTAGATTGCATGATTAGACGTTCAAGGTTTCGGCAGATGAAAGTGGTTCAGCGGGGATAGGCAGCGGATTCGCAGCCGCGCGGCGGACGATGTAAAAAAAGAAGCCGGCGATCCCAAAGAGCACCCCGCCAACAACGCCCAGCAGGGTGAAAATGCCAGCGTTCATGCCTTGCGCAAGCTTGGAATCAGACTTACCGAAGCACACGGCGCAAGCTGAGGCGTCCAGTGCGCTCACGAGGAGCACGACCAGCGCAACGAGCACGAAAAAGACGGGGCGGGAGTTCATAAATAACTGATGTTCTTGAGCTTCTTTAGGAAATAAATGCCATAAGCGACGAGGGCCACGCCCGCCACGCATGAGCCGATGCCTAGCCAAAGATTCATTGCGGCCTTGGAGTCCGAATAAGTGCTTAGCTCGAACCAGCCGAACCAGAAGGACAGCAGCACGGAGGCGGTGATGAACAAGATGTGGAAGGCTTTTAGTGACATGCTGAAATATATGCTCAGGCAGGCTTCCCGTCCACTAGCGTGAAGAACGGAAAATCGTTCATCGCCCAAAGGGTGAGGCCCATTAAGCCGATTAGGAAGAACACCGTGCAAATCAGTACGCCGTAGATCATCTTACGCTCATCGGAGAGGTGCATGAACACGGCGGCCACAAAGCCGGCCTTCACCGTGGCGATGAGCAGCGCGATGGTAACGGTCCAGAACACGCTCGGGATGTGGACGTAATACATAGCCACCGTCAACACAGTACCACCAAACAAGATGCCGCCCACGGCGAGATATTTCTTGATCGTCTTCTGGATGTATTCCGGCGAATTATGGTCAACGTGGCTGGGATCGTGGGAAGAGGAGTGATCGTGGCTCATAAAAGTCAGAGGAGATAGATGATCGGGAACAGGAAGATCCAAACGAGGTCGACGAAGTGCCAAAATAAGCCACCCACCTCGACGCGGTTGGCGAGTTGCTCGGGGTTCTTCTTCCACCATGTGTTTGCGGTAAAGAGGAAATAGGCCAACACGATCGCCCCGCCGAGCACGTGCAAGCCGTGGAGCGCGGTGATGGTGAAGTAAATCGCGAAGTAAGTGCTGTGCTTTGGCACGTAAGCGGAGAGACGTTCGACATCGCTCAGCTTCACCTCGATAGGCTTGGGATGATCGTGGGTGCCGAACGGGGCGTCGGGCGTGAACTGGAAAGTTTCCTTCTTGGCGGAGGCGAGACTCCGATGAGTGGCGAAGAGTGGGTTACCCTCGAGGTGACCCGGAAGTTGGACTTGGTTCGCTTCGTAGACGGCCTTGGTATTGTGGAGGTGGAAGCGCTCGACGAACAGTTTGCGCGCGGCTTCCACACCTTTTTCCTCACCATAGGCAGCCTTGAAATACTTCTCGGCCGTGGCGGCATCCTTAAACCAAACGTCGTAATGCGTGAACTTTGCGTGATACTCAAAACTTTTCACGCCAAGAAAGCCCAGCGCGCATGCGATCGTTAAGGCCATATATTTCTTGAAGTCGCCCAAACGTCCCAACTTGAGCGAAGCCCACGACATGACGACGGTCACAGAAGAGGCGATGAGCACGAAGGTGTTGAAAGTGCCCACAGGGATGCTGACCATGCCGTGCGGCCAGAGGTCGGCGCCGACGCGCAGCAGGATGTAGGAGGAGAAGAGGCCGCCGAAGAGCATCACCTCGGAGGCGAGGAACAGCCAGATGCCTAGCTTGGCGTTATAAAGCCCGGTGTCGGGGCGGGGTTTGACGGCGTAGGGGATTTCCATGTTAGAGGCTGGGGGATAGCGGATCGGAGATCAAGGATGGGGAGAAGTAATTCATTTGACCAGCTTCGGCTCGGGTGCGTTCTGCGGAGTGAAGTCGGTCGGATGGCCGGGCACACTGTATTCGTAAGGGCCGCGGTGCACGACGATCTCCTTGGTAAAGTTGCCGTGCGGCGGCGGGGTGGGCGTTTGCCAGTCGAGCGTCGTAGCCTGCCACGGGTTGTCTGATTCAACCTTCTTGCCGTTAAACATAGACATGAAGACATTGATGATGAACGGAATCTGCGCAAGGAGCAGCAGAAACGCGGCGTGCGTGATGAAGACGTTCATTTTAATCACGGTGCCCGTGAGCGCGGTGACGACACCCTCGTTGGCCGCATTGGACAGTGCGTAGGTCGCGCCGCCGTCGCTCATGCGGCGGCTCATGCCGTAGAGGCCTTGGAAAAACATCGGCATGAACACGAGGTTCATCCCAATAAGCGAACCCCAGAAGTGAATTTTACCGAGCGTTTCGCTCATGTACCGGCCCGTCATCTTCGGATACCAGAAATACACACCCGCAAAGAGTGCGAAGATAGTCCCGGGAGCGACGACATAATGGAAGTGGGCGATGACATAGTAAGAGTCATGCAAATGCAGGTCGCTGAAGTTGAAGCCAAGCGGCAGGCCCGTCAGGCCGCCAATGCCGAACATCGGTAAAAACGCCAACGCGAAGAGCATGGGCGTGTTAAACCGGATCGAGCCGCCCCACAGCGACATGAACAAGCAGGTCAGGATGATGACCGACGGGATCGAGATGATCATCGTCGTAGTCTGGAAGAAGGTCGAAATCTTCGTGCCCATGCCGGTGAGATACATGTGGTGCGCCCACACAATGAAGCTGACGAAGCCGACGGCCAGCACGGAGTAAACCAGCGATTTGTAGCCCCACAGCGGCTTGCGGGTATTGCAGGCAATGATTTCACTGACCACGCCCATGGCCGGCAAAATGAGCACATACACCTCGGGGTGACCGAGGAACCAGAAGAGGTGCTGCCAGAGCAGCGGGCTGCCGCCACCCGAGACGTCGTAGAGCTTGCCCGAGACGACCAGCCCAGTGGGGAGGAAAAAGCTGGCGCCCAGCACCTTGTCCACCAGCTGCAGGATGCCAGCGGCCTCCAGCGGCGGGAAGGCCAGCAGCAGGATGAACGCCGTCACAAACTGCGTCCACACGAAGAACGGCATCCGCATCCACGTCATGCCCGGCGCACGGAGTTGGATGACAGTGGCGATGAAGTTGACCGCGCCCAGCAGTGAGGAGGTGATGAGCAGCACCATGCCGATGAGCCAGAACGTCTGCCCGTGCGTGGGCACGATGGTCGCCAGCGGGGAATAGGAGGTCCAGCCCGCCTGCGCCGCGCCGCCGGGGATGAAGAAGCTCACAAACATGACCACGCCGCCACCCGCGAAGCACTGGTAGCTGACCATGTTCACGCGCGGGAAGGCCATGTCCACCGCGCCGATTTGAAGCGGGACGACGAAGTTGCCGAACGCGGCGAAGGCCAGCGGCACGATCGCGAGGAACACCATGATGGTGCCGTGCATCGCGCCGAAGGAGTTGTAGAGGTCCGGCGACATCACACCGCCCTTGGCCACGTCGCCCAACAGGCTCTCCAGCAAGCCACTCACCAGCGGGATGGGCACGCCGGGCTTCGCGATCTGCCAGCGCATGCACATCACCAGCAGGAACCCGAACAGCAGGAACATCAGCGCCGTGAAGCCGTACTGGATGCCGATAACCTTATGATCGGTGGAGAAAACGTAGGACCGCAGGAAACCTGGGTCGTGGTGGGGCGCGTGGTCGTGCGTGTCAAGCGTGGTGGTCGTGGTCGTAGACTGCATAAAATTTTTGGCTGCGTTTGTTTGCGCCCCGCGCAAAGCCTGCTCTGTCTACCGGCGCGGGACTGAATGTCAATTACGGACTAAGTCGTTTCTTGTTTAGATCAGTTCTCAAACTTTTTCATTATGACGTTGTGCGTCCACATTGCGCACAACGTCTAACTTCTAATTGCTCATCGCTTGTCAAAAACCATCAGCCCTAGCAACAACGGCAGATACAAAATCGAAGCGAAGAACAACCGCCGCGCACTAAGGCGATCCATCTCCCGAGCGAACCGCAATGCGCACCAAAAGAACACCAACCCCAGTAGCAATGCCCCAAACAAATACAGCGCCCCGGACACCTGAAAGACGAAGGGACTTAGGCTCACCGGCAGCAGCCCCAGTGTGTGGCTCACCGCCGAACGACCCGTACGCGCCCCATCGCGATCAACTAGCGGCAACATCACAAAGCCACCTTTAGCATAGTCCTCGCGATACATCCACGCGATGGCGAGGAAATGCGGTAGCTGCCAGAAGAAAAGGATTGCGAAGAGTGCCCAACCCTCAATGGACAGGTCGCCGCGAACCGCCGTCCAACCCATCAGCGGGGGTAGCGCACCGGGAACTGCGCCGATGGCAGTGTTCAGCGTGGTCTTGCGCTTTAACGGGGTGTAAATGAACAAGTAGCTGATGAGCGTCACCGCTCCCAGGACGGCCGTCAGCAGATTCACGCCAAACGCCAGCCAAAGCAGACCTGCCACAGAAATCACCCCGCCAAGTACCACGACGGTCTGCGGTTGGATGAGGCCGGCCGGAAGCGGTCGGTCGGCCGTGCGCTCCATCAGGGCGTCAAAATCACGTTCTAAATATTCGTTTAAGGCGGCCGCGCCGCAGGCCAACAGACCCGTGCCTAACAGCGTGTTGACCAACAGCAACCAGTTCAATCCGCCCCGCTGGCCGAGGTAATAACCCACCAAGGTGGTGAGCAACACAAGGCTAGTGAGCCGCACCTTGAACAGCTCGGCCCAAAGGCCACCGCGGGCCGACGCGGCGGGAATGCTTGAGTTGATGGTTTCTAAGACGGTTTTCACCAAAGTCAGAAGGAAATTAAGCGTCGGTTCGTGGGCAAGGGCAAGTGCGAAGGCAAACTTCTTGAATCTTAATCTACTTGTTAATCCTAATCATAATTTTATTTCCGACGCTGACTTTTGGGGCCGGAATACTGATGCGGCCAGCAGGGTCAGCAGCGCACCCGTTACCAAGCTGGCAGCTCCGACAATCACGTGCAAAGTGGCGATGTCAGCGGCCTTGTTACTCAAGACTGTCCAAATGCCCAGGCCTGCCTGGACGCAGATCAGGCCAAACCATCCGCCCGCCAGCCGGGCCAGCGGATGCGCCCCGCCCACAGCATTACGCAGCTTGAGCAGGCTGGCCAACACATGAACAAACACAACCACGGCCATGATTCGGTGGGCCATGTGCAAATGAATTTGTCCGGCGGTGATGGGCTTGAAGTCCCGGTGGTCGAGCCGGACTTGATTATATTTTTCCATAGAGACAGCATCCGTCGCCGGCCAAACCTTGCCGTGGGCAAGGGGAAAATCCGGCACCGCCAATCCCGAGTGCTGGTGGCGCATCGAAGCTCCGAGCGCGAGCTGGCCAAGGATCAGCAACGTGGTCGCCAGCAAGAATCGTCGGACCTTGTTGGGCACAGGCATCGGCTGCGGCTCCGCATTCAAGCGCGCCCACCATCCGCCCGTGACCAAAGCGAGCGAGCACACGAGCACGAGGAAACACTGCGCTAAGGTTCCGTGAAAGATACCCAACCAGTCCGCCAACGCCGTCACTCGCAACCCGCCTAACAGGCCCTGCACGACGACCACAATCAGTGCCACATTGCCCCAGAAGGCAAGCCGAGGGCTAATCGGATCATTACGAGGCCAAAAGAAACTGAGTCCCACCCCAGCCACGCCAGTGCCAACTAAAAAAACCACGTTATCCAATTTGACCTTGTTACTCGTGGCCGCAAGCAAGCCTAGGAGGAAGACCATGACACTACCCCACCGCAGCCATTTAGCGGCCGGCCGGCCATTGAGCCAGATGGTCAGCACCAGCGTAAGAAGGCCGACTACCGACCCAGCTAGGCGGTGGGAATGCTCCCAAAGGATGCCACCCACCCACATCGACACCGGGAAGGTAAACATGTTGTAACCATAGCTGTTGGGCCAATCCGGAACTGCCATGCCCGCACCATGGCTGGTCACCAAACCGCCAATGCTAATGAGTACAATCGTCGCTACCGCCGTAAGCAAGGCGTACCGGTGCAACCATGGGTGTGAAGCCATTATCGGCATATCGAACTGGTATACGACTCCGGACAACTAGCAAGGATCCTAAACAAGATTTTATCCCTGCTCATTGCGAGAAGTGCGCGGGTTAATCCCACTGCTGACCTCAAAAAGCGTCAGCCGCCGCGACCGTTGCCGGCCACGGCGGCTGAGCCGCAAAACCGCCGAATTACTTGGCCTCGATGGTAAAGTCAGCTTTCGCGCCGCCCTTCACTTCAATTTCTTTTTCCACCTTGCCGCCCTTGCGATGCTCGACGACTAGCTTGTATTTGCCGTCCGGCACGCCGGTGATCTTAAAGGTGCCGTCCTTGCCGCTTACGGTGTGGGAGCTGTGGTCAAAAATGCTCACGTACGAAAACATCCACGGATGCACGTCGCACTTGAAACGGAGGAACTTCTCTGGCTTTTCAAAAGTGAACTCCAGCGGCGCGCCCTTGGGGAGCTGAGCTTTGTTTTGCTCCTTGTTACCATCCGCCGACGGCGTCGGGTGGACATTGTGCATCACTGGATCGGAGTTAAGCACGCGAATGGTCTGCTTGACCTGAGCGGAGTTGATGTAAGGCAGGTATTCACAGCCTTTCTGGTCGATCACCACTGGCTTGTCAGCCGCTGACCCGCCCTTGGCACCTTCAAGATACACCACACAGTCGGCGAGGCCGCCGCTGGCGTCCGCGACGTAAAAACGTGTGGTTGGCTTCTTGCCTGGGTGGAGCGCGCCACAAGCGGGATCCATCGGGATATCCTTCTCCGGAGCGGGCGTGCCTTTGAGGGTAATCTTACCAGTTACGTCGCCAGCGGAGGCATGGCCGGCGAAAAAGGCGACGGCGGTGAGGGTCAGCATCAATGATTTCATTTGCGTATTAGTGTGTTGTCTAAAAGTTTGGCTCAACCATTCGGTTCAACCACCAAAGTGGACGGAAGGTAACGGTCCGCCATTCGTGGTCAAGGGCTAGATTCTGGCCCGGGCGTTTCCCGTGATCAAAGCCCCCCTTTACGGCCTTTTTTGCCGGTTGACGGCCTTCCGCCGACCGTTAGAATGCACATTCCTGACCTGGACAGGACTGGCGGTTTGCCAGCCAACCCCAGGCAGCAGACTGGGAAGGAAGTGACATAGTTTTGACCGAGATTAAGCTTAAGAAAGGCGAGCCGGTGGAAAAGGCGCTGCGGCGGTTGAAAAAGAAAATCGACCGCGAAGGCACCTTGAAGGAAGTCCGCAACCACCGCCGCTTCGAGAAGCCGAGCGAGAAGCGCCGGCGCAAGCTCAAGGTGGCCAAGTTCACCGCCATGCTGCGCGCCCGCTACGCCGACCTCTAATACCCGCCTTCCCCTCAACGCCGGACGCGGGCTCCACCCGCGCCCGGCTTTTTGCTGCCCTCATGGCGCCCGGCAAGACGGGTGTTTGCCCCATTTGTAAAGTCTCTGGGCGGGATTTCAGGTTTGAACAATGGTCGCACGGCAGTGCCTAATGAGTTGAACGCACTGCGCTCACCCGAATGTATTCGCTTTCTACCTGCTGGAACTCGCATCGGCACACGGATGGCCGCGCCATGCTGCAGGAGATCGCATCGCTTGGATTCGACTTCGCAGAACTCAGCCACGGCATCCGCGTGAGCCTGGTGCCAGGCATCCTCGCCGCAGTGGACGCAGGCGAAATCCGCATCTCCACGCTGCACAATTTTTGCCCACTGCCTCTGGGCGTAAACCAGGCCGCGCCTAACGTCTTCCAGTTTACCGCGCGCGACCCGCGCGAACGGGAAAGTGCGCTCAAGCAAACTTTCAAAACGCTGGATTTTGCCGTGCGCGTGAAGGCACGGCTCGTAGTGCTGCACATGGGCAGCCTCGCGGGCATGAAGCCCAAAAGCGGCTTTCTGGGCCTATTCGGCCCGGAGGATTTCACCGACACGCTACTGGACATGATCGCAGCTCAACAGCATGAGTCACCTAAGTTTCAGCAACTCCTTGCCGACGCAGTCGAGCAACAAGAGAAACTCAAGGCGGAGCCCATGCAACGCACGGCTGCCGCTCTACATGAAATCGCGGCGCGGGCGGCGGAGCTCGGCCTTCAGCTAGGCATCGAAAACCGCGAGGCGCTCGAGGAAGTGCCGCTCGACGGCGAGATGACGCAGTTTCTCACCGGCTTCTCCTCCGCCACCGTGCGCTACTGGCATGACACGGGGCACGCACAGATCAAGGAGCACCTCGGCTTCCTGCATCACGTCACGCACCTCGGCCAACTTGCGGACCAGCTCGGCGGTTTTCACATTCACGATGTGGAGTTTCCCGGCCGCGACCATCGCGAGCCAGGCACGGGCACGGTAAACTTCGCCGCGCTCAAGCCGTTCGTGCGACCGGAGCACATCAAGGTCTTCGAGTTCAGCCCGGGGATGAAGCCCGAGGAAGCGAAGCGCGGCGTGGCCCACGTCAAACAGCTTTGGGGGCCGTGAAACGCTCCTCGTCATGGCTGAGGAATTTCGCGCAGCTCGCGGTCTGTGGGCTGCTGCTGGCGTGGATTTTCCAGGCCATTTTCTGGAAGGAAGGGCAGGAGGCTTGGGCGCGCGAGCAACGGACGCCCGCATGGCAAGAACTCACCCGCAGTCAGCGGCTAGAAGTCTCGTGGACGCACGGCCCGCGTGAAGTATGGCGAGCCGTGTCGCGCGTGCGACCGGAGGCGTTCGCTGTATCTCTGGTTTTGATGGGCGCGACGATTTCCCTCGGCGTGGTGCGGTGGCGACAGGTGCTACGCGTGCACGGGTTGGAATTGTCCTTCACGCGCGCAGCGCAAATCTCACTGGTAGCGCACTGCTTCAATTCCTTTCTGCTCGGGGCAGCGGGCGGGGATCTGATGAAGGCCTACTACGCAGCACGGGAGACGCAACACAAGAAGGCCGAGGCCGTGGGCACGGTGTTTGTGGACCGCATCGTCGGCCTGTTCGCACTCTTGGTGTTTACGCTGATCGCGATGGCAGCCAATGTGCCGTTGCTGCGCGCGGACCCGTTATTTCTAAAGCTCGCGGCGGTGATTGTAGCGATGTTCGCGGGCAGCACAGTGGTGGTGTTTCTTGCGCTGCGGGGCGGCGTCTCCCGCGGGCTGCCGCAGGCGCGAGCGTGGTTGAGGCAATTGCCGAAGGGAGATTTCCTCGAACAGCTGCGGGACTCACTCAAGCCGTTCGGCCACAACCCAAAGTTTTTTCTCCAGAGCCTCGCCGTCTCGCTCCTGCTGTGCAGCGTGTGCGTGCTGCACGTGCAGTGCCTCGCGTGGGGGCTGGGTCTGGAGATTTCGTTGCGACACCAGTTTGCCATCGTGCCGATGATCACTTGCATGGTGGTGATTCCACTGACACCGAGCGGCCTGGGCGTGCGCGAGAACCTGTTCGTGCTAATGCTGGCGGTGCCATTGATTGGTGTGGAGCACACGGCAGCGCTATCGCTATCACTGCTTTGCACGGCGGGCAGCCTGTGCTGGAGCCTGGTGGGTGGTCTGGTTTACGCGGGCCTGCGGGAGAAGCATCATCTGGACGAGCTAACGCGCGCCGATGCGCCAAAACGGTGAATTCATTCAAGCGGTAAACTCGCTGTCAGAGTCGCTCACCTCCCCGCTCGCATTCAACCGCGCCCAGCCGTCGGCCACCAACGTGAGAAAGTAAAGGAGGATGGACGCTTTTTGCAGGGGAAAGTCCCACAATGAATGAACGAGGATGCCGCTCGCCGCTGCCACAACGCAGAAACCTAACACCCACTGCACGCTGCCCCAACGGATGGGCGCTCGCAGGTGGTCGCGCAAGCCGATCAGTAATCCGCCACCAATCAGCAACACCCAGAGGGTCATTCCACCCCAGCCCCAGTTGATCAGGAACTCGTAGTAATCATTGTGGGCGTGCTCCCAGAAACCATGGTTATCAGTGGCCATGCCGAAAATCTCCATGTAAACCGGTAGCACCACTTGGAAGCATCCCGCCCCATGGCCCAGCACGCCGACCTCGCGCACAACTTCGTGATACACGTTAGCCGGGTATCGCGACTGCATGACCTGGCCTAGCGTGTTGAAGCGCGTGACCTTCTCCCGCCAATCGTTGCTCAGTCCCACGGTCACGAACACGCCCATAATCACCAACAGGAGCGCGCCCTGCAGGAGCGCCGAGCGCCACTCAATGTCCCATCCCACAAGGCGCCAACGCGCCAGCAAGAAACGCACGCCAACCGCCGCCAGCCCGAGCACCGCCAGCCCCCAGCCAGCCCGCGACGTGTTCATGAACAGGCCCGCCAGCAGGCCAAGCAGCACAACCATCCATCCCACCCGGGCCAGCGAACGCCCCGGCCGGCCAAAAGCGGCGACCGCAAAGCCCAGGCCCAATACCCAGCCGATGCTTAACATCGAGGCGGCGTTGCCGTGGTAGCGGTAGGCGGCAAAGGTGGTAGGCCCCTGCGCTACGCGTTCATCCCACAGCCATCGGCGTGCCTCCGGTCCGCCGAGCTTTAATGCGACGCCCAGCAGGGCTACGGCGAAAGCCGTGAGAGCCATGACCGCCAAAACGCGCTTACGCCACACCGGTCGGGTAAGGAGGTCACAGGCGAACAAAAGCAGAGCAGAAAGGGCGGTGAGGTTCATCATGGCCGCATGCGAGAGATCACGATCCAACGCGCCGGGCCAATGGGGAAATAGTGATTCTACAAAAATGCGGTTCAGCGTGACCCAGGTCCGGTAGGTGTGGATGGCATGCGCATTCCAAGCCATCCACCAGCCTTGCAGTAATAGCAGCGTGACCAGCGCCACCACCGGCCACGGGACCACCGGCCAGCGCCGACGCCACGCACAGGTCGCGAGCCAGACAACCACGAGCGCTGCGCTGAACTGGTTTAGCATCACGATAGTCACGGGCCGCGTGCAGCCGTAGGCCAGCGGGGCATAGCCGAGGATGAACAGGAACATCCAACGTGGTGCGTCGGCAATGGCACGATCCAAAGTCATGAGTATGCGCCTGCTATGGCCTGGTGAACGGCGGCACGTCGAGCAAACAATTCAGCGGATGGACAACTCACGCAAAATGCCAAACTTTTCAATCCGCTTGCGTAAGGTAGCCCGCGTGATGCCAAGAAGTTTCGCAGCCTGCACCTGGTTGCCGCCAGTCTCCGCCAGCGCGCAAATGACCAACTCGCGCTCGACGGCAGGCAGTACCTTTAACTGCTGGCGCGACCGCGCCCAGGCAAAGAGGGCACGGGCCAGTGCGGGAATGTCGCCCGCGGCCAACTCGTCGGGAACCTTGGCTGCAGTCGGGCCATCCGCCGTTAACAATGCGGGGCGCTCGCTGGCGACCTCCGAGGGCAAGTCCGCCAGCATGATAGTGCCAGCTTTGCCTATGACGAGCGCACGGCGGATGACGTTTTCCAGTTCACGGACATTGCCGGGCCATTGATAGCGTTCCAGCGCGACGACGGCATTGGGGTGGATGGCAGTGGTGGGGCTGGCCTGCTCACGGGCGAACTTACGAAGAAAGTAGTCCACCAATAGGCGTATATCCTCGCTCCGCTCGCGGAGCGCGGGCAAGCGGATGCGAACGACGTTAAGTCGATAGAACAAATCCTCGCGAAACTCGCGCGCAGCGACGGCCTCCTCGAGGGGTCGATTAGTCGCGGCAATGACGCGCACGCTCACGTTCACCGGCTGATTGCCCCCAACGCGCTCAAACGAGCCACTTTGCAGCACGCGCAGAATTTTGGTCTGCGTAGGTGGGGTCATATCACCAATCTCATCGAGAAAGATGGTACCCCCGTTGCACTGCTCGAACTTGCCGACACGCTGCGCAGTGGCACCGGTGAATGCGCCCTTCTCATGGCCAAACAACTCGCTCTCCAGCAAATTCTCCGGAATGGCCGCACAATTGATGGCGAGGAACGGCTGCTCCGCGCGGCGGCTGTGCGTGTAGATGGCGCGTGCTACCAGTTCCTTACCAGTGCCGCTCTCGCCGGTAATGAGCACGGTGGCGTCCGTTGCCGCCGTCTGTCCGATGAGCTTGAACACCTCTTGCATCGGCGCACTGCGGCCCACGATGCCGAGGTCATAGTCCTCCGACTCTAACAACGGCTGGTAAGCGACGGTTTGCCGCATTGCGCGCGCCGCCTGCAGGGCGTCGGCGACAATCTGCTTGAGCTTGGGCACGTCGAAGGGCTTGAGGAGATAATCATAAGCCCCCAGTTTCATCGCCTCGATAGCCGTCTGCGTGGTGCCGTAAGCCGTCATCATGATGACGGGTAATCGAGCATCCTGCTGGCGCAGGCGACGGAGTGTTTCGAGGCCGTTCATGCCTGTGCCCATGCGAACGTCCATCAGGATGAGGTCAGGCTTGAGCCGGGGCACCACGCGAAGCCCCTCTTCACCGCTGGAGGCGGTATGCAGATCAACGCCCGCCGTAGCAAAAATGCGGCGAAACGAGTATTGCACGTCCACCTCATCGTCAATGAGCAACAGTTTATCCATCGCGCATGATTGTAACGAAGCCGGCGCGCAGAGAAGCCGAAAAGAGAGGGTGCCACAAACCCGCTAGGGCCGTGATTCAGGATTGCTTCGAATCGGCCCCGTAAACTCCCTTATGGCCATAATATTTGTTGCCCGAGTAGTAGTAGTAATAGCCTGGACCGGCGTTGGAAGGCAGGAAGTTTATCACCGTTCCCGAGGGCTTGACGCCGGCCCGGCGGAGCATCTCCAGCGCACGGGACACGACGCGCCCGGGGGTCTTGCGGGCGCGCATGACCATGCAGATGGTCTGAGCCTCGTGGGCGATCATGAGCGTGTCGCTCACGGCGTTGATGGGCGCGGTGTCGAGTACCACGCGGTCGAACTTCGCGGCGGCCTCTTGGATGAGTTTCTTGGTCCACTGCCCGGCCATGAGTTCCGACGGATTGGGGACCATGCTACCAGCTGGCAGAAAATAAAGATTCTCGAACCGCATCTGTTGAGCACACTTCTCTATCGTTTCCCGGCCCAACAGGATGTCTGTCACTCCGGGCGGCGTCCCCTGGATGCCAAAGGTCTCACCGAGGCTTGGTTTGCGCAGGTCGAAGTCTACGACAAGTATGCGCCGGCCCTGTTGCGCGTAGGCGACGGCATAATTAACGCAACAAAATGACTTTCCCTCCGAAGGCACCGCGCTGGTGAAAAGCACCACCTTACGCTCGTCCTCGCGCCCTAACAGGGAGAGCGAGGCGCGCAGGCTCCGGAAAGCCTCGGCACAGAGGGACTGTGGGTCATCGCTTAGGAACAGGCGGCCTTTGCCATCCTTGATGAGGCGGTTCTTGGGAATGGCGCCCAGCACCGGCAGACCCAGCGCCCGTTCTGCGTGGTCCACGGACTTAATCGTGTTGTCCAATTGCATCACCAACCAAACCAGCGCAATGCTTAAGCCAGCACCCACAGCCAAGGCATAGAGCATGATCATCCGTTTGTTCGGTCGAATGGGAGTGCTGGGCAGGTTGGCCGGCTCGACGATAAAAGTGTCATTTTTTTGGATATTGCGGGTGACGCTGACCTCGCCGAGGCGCTGGACGAGCAAATCGTAGATGCGCCGCTCGGCCGCGGCCTCGCGTTGAAGAAAGTCGAATCGCCCCCGGAGCGAATCCAATGCAAACAGCTTTCTTTCCTGCTCCTTAAGCGCCGCTTCGAGAGAGCGCTCCTTCTGGAGAGCGGCCTCATATTGCTTCTTAAGCCGATCCGGACCACGACGCACCTCCTCCTCAAATACCCGGCGGAGTTCAGTCTGCTCATTCCGAGCTTGGATCATGGCCGGATGCTTGTCCTTATAACGCAACAGCAAATTGCTAACGAGCGTCTCCTGCACTAGCAACTTCTCCCTAAGGCTGGCCACCTCAGGAGACCGGGAAACCATTGGGAGCTTAAGAAGTTCTTCCAAATTGTCGGCCAGCCGTTCCGCCTGCTTGGACTCCAATTCTAGCAAACGACACCCATCCTTCGCCTCGGAACATTTTTGGGCTAGCGCCTTGAACTCCGTGGTCAGAATATCCTCACTGTCTTTTAGGGAAATGTTGTTGGTCTGACGGTATTGCTGTACGGCCAGGTCAGCCTTGGCGAGCCGTGTTTTGATACGCGCCTCCTCGGCCAGCAAGAACTCGATCGCATTGGTCCCCAAGCCAGAACGATTTTCCATGTTCTGCTTGATGTATTCCTCCATGACTGACTGCGCTACCAACTGCGCCAAGGCCGGATCACCTGCCTCAGCGGTCACGTCAATTAATCGGGTGAACCTCCGCAAACGAGTATCCACCATGTAATTTAAGGTGCGAATTACGGCAGTCTCGGTCGGAGCCGTACCGGCCTGTCGGAAGTAAGGATGTTGAACCAAACTCTTGCTTCCCACCACCCGCTTGAGAACGGAAGAACTTTTTATGTTGTTGGCGATGGTATTGAGCAAATCTACCCCGCCCCTATCACGCCTTTCGACGTCTTCAATTTTGACCACCGTCTGCTCTCCGAAGTCCACTGATACCACCGCCTTGCTCTGAAACACGACCGGCGAGCGCTCCCCCCACCAATAACCAAACGCCACCGCCGCTGCTATAAGGCAGACCACCAGCCACGCTTTCTCCAAAAGCACCTGCCCAACATCACGGTTCAGCGAAGAAAAATCTTGCGACGGCTGAGGGCCGCCATCTTGGCTTGGGGCGTCCATCCGCTAAAAAAGGGTTTGACGCACCTCGATCAGATCTCCCGGTCGCACCTCAAACGGTTTGGCTTTTACATCCCGAAGCATGGACTGAACGTCCAACTCATATACCTTCAAGGCATC
>VHDH01000069.1 GCA_016871445.1 Verrucomicrobiota bacterium
ACAACCGCGCACTTGCCAAGTTGTGCCGGGCTCGAACCGAGGCCTCGATCGCCACAGCTGTTTTTGAGATGTATGAATCCATGCGGCTTTGAATTCCCTGACGTCGGCGGCTGCCACCTGACCGAGCACAACGCCGATGTCGCCGCCGCGTTGGAAGTTGGCATCAACGTGCTGACCTACCGCACGCCCGACGAGGCGGCGGAACTGCTCCGTGAATTGGCCCATCAGCCTGAGCGCCCGATGGCCATCGGTGCGGCCGGCCGCCGCCGCGTGCTGGCCGAACATACGTGGGCCACGCGCCTCGGCCAGCTCGCGGCGGCACTGTAATGGCCGTGCGCGCAGTGGGCGCTCAAGGAATTTGAACCCGGCGGAACACCGGTGAGCGCATCATCATCTCCCGGTCACGCCCGCCGAAGCGGAGATATTTCAGGAGTCGGTGCTTTGCGTGGCGATGCAGCTTGGCGGACAGGCCGTTCGCGACTTGGGCCGCTGGTGGGACGGCCGGGCCGCCGGCGCCGCCACTTTGCCACAGCGCCGAGTAATCGCTCTGTTGGGGCAGCGAGGCGAAGAGGGGACGCACCTGCGCGCGCTGCGCCAGCACGCACAGGTAGGTCTCACAGCAACTGTTGATAATGACGCGCCCGCGCACCTCCGCCGGATCGGGCACCGCATACCAGAAGGCATCGGGAAACAATTCAGTCGCCAGCATGGTCACCACTTGGAAGCCGTTCTCCGGCCCGAGCACGCGGTAAAAAAGCTCCGGGCTGAACTGGTAGAAACCGTGTCCCGAGAAATGGTTGGTCGGGGTGATGAGGAGGAGATGGCCGCCAAGCTTGACGAGCTGCATTAGATTGGTCATTGCCACCGGGAACTGAAAGACGTGCTCCAACGAACCGGCATCGATCACCGTGTCGAAGCGCGCGTCATGGCCTTTCGGCAGGGGGAGATTGAAATCGTGGCGCACGGTCGCACCTTCGAAGTCCGACACATCGAAGGAAGCAACAGACCGCGCGCCGAGCAACTGCAGTAAGGGTTCCGCGAAACCGCCCGCCGCCGCCAGCACCGCCTCGCGCTGGGCGGGTTCGTGGACAGGAAACTCAAGAGCCAGTGCCGCCAACTCGGCGCGGGAGGCGAGCAGGGTCTGCCGACCCAGCGTGGCGACCTCCCCGAAGGCCACGCCTCGCTTACGCGCATGCAACAGGAAGCGAATCCCTTGAGGGTCGAACGCCATGCACGATGCTTTCGCGGCGCCCGCGGTGAGTCAAGTTTCGCGGCGGCGCGCGAATTGTGCTTCCTCCTGAGTTCTGCTTGAATGCCGGGGCAGCATGAAAGAACTCCCGCAGGCAAGTTGGGCGCAGACCGCCCGTTCGCGCTTGTTCGCGGCGGGTGCACTGCTGCGGCTCCGCCCGTTCGACGTCTCGACGGCGGAAGGCCAGTCTCAGGAGCGATACCGGCGCGCGGCGCTTACGGCGCTGGCTGCGCTGGTCTCGAAAGGCCTGACGATGCTCACGCTGCTGGTGAGCGTGCCGCTGACGGTGAAGTATCTCGGGGCTGAGCGGTTTGGCCTCTGGATGGCCATCAGCGCCTTGGTTACGCTGCTAAACCTGCTGGACTTCGGCGTGGGCAACGGCCTGCTCAACCGTGTGGTCGAGGCCAACGGACGCGGCGATCACGACGGCCTGCGCACGGCAGTGAGCAGCGGCTTTTTCCTGCTCTGCGGGGTGGCAGTGGCGCTGCTGGCTGGGTTCGCACTGGCGTATCCGCTGTTACCTTGGGCGAAGCTGTTCAATGTCCGCTCCCCGGCTGCGATGGCTGAAGCAGGGCCGGCGGTCGGGGCGTTCGTCGTCACGTTTGCGCTCGGCTTGCCGTTGAGCGCCGTGTCGCGCGTTCAACTCGGGTTACAGGAAGGGTTGTTCAGCAACCTGTGGCAGATTGCCGGCAACTTGGCTGGCTTCGTTGGTCTGTTGGCGGTGGTGGAATGCCAGGGCGGATTGGTCTGGCTGGTGGCAGCGGTGACGGGACTGCCGTTGCTCGTGCAGGCGCTCAACGGCGTGCATTACTTTGGGCGGGTGCGACCGACCTTGCGGCCCCAGTGGATCGCCCGCAGCGCGACGGAGAGCCGCCGGTTGGCCGGAACGGGCGGGCTGTTGTTTCTGCTGCAGCTGTTCGCCTTGGCTTGGAACTATCTGGACGTGTTCGTGCTCACGCATGCCGTGAGCTTGGAAGTGGCGGGTCACTATGCCGTGCTGCTGCGCATGTTTGCGGTGACAATGGTGGCGCAGTTCTTCATCGCAGCACTTTGGCCGGCCTACGGTGACGCTCTGGCGCGGCACGACGCAGGGTGGGCGCGGCGAACCATGACCCGGGCGCTGCTCGGCAGCCTGGGCCTGTGTGCGGCAGCAGGTCTCCCGCTGCTCGTATGGGGCGATTGGCTGACTGCGGATGTGCTCCAGGCCGGCTTCCGACCCGGCCCAGTGGCGTTGACCGGCTTTCTGGTCTTGAGTGCGCTGATGCTGGTGTGCGGCAATCTCTCCATGTTGTTGGTGCATGGTGATTATCTCCGCCGGCAAGTCTGGTTCTATGGGCTGGCGGCAGGCATCGCGTCGGTGCTCAAGTTGTGCGTGGCCGAGCAGCACGGGATCGATGGCGTGGTCTGGGCTGGTAATCTTGCATTCGGCCTTCTCTACACGCCGTTCGCTTGGGCGTTGGCCCGGGAGTCGATGGCCTGCCAACGCGCATCCAAATGAATTCTCTCGCCCATTTCGGGAAACGCGCCGTGCGCCGGTTGCGCCGGCTTGCGGCGCAGGCCACCGGCCAGACGCGGTTGCGCGCGCGTCTCAACGCCGGTCCATGGATCGAAGTGCGGTTGAACGATCAGCTCGGCCGGGACATCCTGCGCGATGAAAGCTTCGAGGACATCTTCCGGCGAGAGGTCGTCTCCGCACTCCGCCCCGGGATGACGGCGTTGGATATCGGTGCGAACTTCGGTTACTACTCGGTGCTGTTCGCCCAGGCGGTGGGGCCCACGGGACGGGTGGTGGCGTTTGAGCCGAACCCGGTCATGCTGACCGAATTGAAGCACAACTTGGCGCTCAACCAGTTCACCCATGTCACGGTGCAGCCGATCGCGTTGGGTGAAGGCGAGGGAGAACTAGAATTCTGCTGCCCCACTCCGGGTCGTGAAGGGCATGGCAGCCTGCGGCCCAACCCTTCGTTCACCGTGCAGGAAACCATCCGCGTCCGGTGCCGGTCGCTCGATGCGGTTTGCGACGAGTTGGGCCTCGCGACCGTGGATATGATCAAACTGGACGCCGAGGGGGCGGAGTTCCTCGTGTTCAAGGGGGCGACGCGGCTGTTGTCTGGCCCGCACCGGCCACGTCTCTTCTTCGAATGCTCTGAGCTGCTTTGTCAGACTTTTGGTCACTCGGCCTTCGACGTGTTGTCGCTCGTGGCGGAGCACGGCTACGCGCTCAGGCAAATCGATCACAGCAATTGGGCCGCCACGCCGAAACCCGCCGCATGAAGCCGCCCCTCGCTCCCACCGATCGGTTGCGGGTGTGCATCGTCCCGGAATATCCGTTGAACTTAATGGTTGGCGGTCTGCAAGTGCAGGCTGTGGAAACTCTCGAGGCCGTTGCGGCGCGGGACGAGACGATCGCGTGCGAAATGTTCGACTGGTCGTCCCGGCAACCGCCCGCGGATGTCTATCACTTCATCGGTTTTCCTCCGCACATGGCCCGCGTGGCGGAACTGGTCACGGCCAGCGGGAGGCCTTGGGTGGTGAGCCTGTTATTGGGTGCTCCTTCGGCGGGAACAGTCAAAATGGCCACTGCTCGCAGCTGGCTGAAAGCCGCCGTCACCCGCGGCCAATCCTTGCGCACGGTTTTGCAACGGGCCCACAGGGTAATCACCATCATGCCCGCTGACTTGGAGGCGGCCAGTCACATCTACGGTTTGGACTCGCGCCGCATGCTGATCGTGCCCCACGGAGTCGCACCTGGCTTCTTCCACCGCGATCCGGGAGCGTGGTGCGCGAAGCATGGCAACGATCCATTCGTGCTGTGCGTCGGCGCCATTCAGCCGAGGAAAAACCAGTTGCTGCTCGCGCAAGCTTGCAACGCGTTGCGGCTGCCGCTCGTGCTCATCGGCCCTGTGCTGGAGTCAAACCAGCCCTATGCGGACCAAGTAGCCGCCGAGATGCGGCACAACGAACCGCTCGGAGGGCGGTGGATTCGCGGGCTGGATCGGAGTGACCCGCTGCTGGTGGCGGCCCACCACGCCTGCCGGCTCTTTGCCCTGTTGAGCACTGAGGAAACTCAGCCCATCAGCGTGCTGCAGGCGATGGCCGCGTCCCGGCCCATCTTGCTGCTGCGGTCGGGCTACACGCGACAGGTCCCGTTTGATCAGCTGCCCTGCGCCTCGTCCGCTACGCTCGAGGCAGTCAAAGCTGCCCTTCATCAAGCGTGGGGCAAAGCCACGGCCTCACAGCTATCGGAGGATTTTTCATGGCCGTCCGTGGCCGGGAAACTGGCTGAGCTGTATCGGGACGCGGTCGAAACTCGACCGTGAGCGGGATCAGATCGGCGCCGCTGCGAGTGCTGGCGCTGCGCGATCAGGGATCGCCGGCACGACTTCTTTGGCCGGGCTCACCGGCACGCGGCTCACGAGTATCCCGAGTCCGAGCCAGAGCCAGACCATCGGATCGTTCAGGTCCGTGCCAAAGTAGATGCCCACGTTGTAGCTCGCCACGTAGGCGAGCACCAGCAGGTGCAGGTCGCTGGCAAACGGATCGGTGCGGATCGCGCGGCGACTCAACTGGAAATTTCGAAGCGCATGCCAGCATTGCAGCAGCACAAAGAACACCACCGCCGGCACGCCAAAGGCGCGGGAAGCCGCGAGGTAGCCGTTGTGCGCCGACCCGGCGGCCACGTCCACGTCCACCATCGCCGACTCGTAATCAGCTCTCGTCTGAAAGACCCACGCGTTGTCCAGGCCGCCGTAGCCCTTGCCCACCCACGGCCGCTGCTGGATGTCTTCCATCGCCCGTTCCCATCGTGCCATGCGCCAGCGCATGTTCTCCATCGCGTCACTCTGATGGGCGATGCGCGGGCTGACCAGCGACAGCACCCGCAACAGGCCGACCTCGCGGGTCGGAGCGTGCTCGCCGATCAAATAGAGGACCAGCAGCAAGGTGACGCAGCCAGCTCCGGCCAGCGCTGCGTGCAGGATCCGCCAGCGCATCAGCGCGACGCACAGAAGCATGACCATCAGCATCAGAATGCCGCTGCGGCTGCCGCCCAGCACGACGGAAGCCAGCCCCAGCCCGAGCAGCGCGAGGCGCATTCCGAGCGTGGGCTGGAGCAGCTTCGGCAGCACCGCAAACATCACCAGCAGCATCCCGTAGCCCGGCAGCACCACGAAGCGGAGCAAGCCATTGTCGAACGTCGTCACGAACACGCCGAACTGGCTGAGGACGGACGCGACGGCCAGGCTGCGCGAGAACACCAGCGGGATGAAAATGCACGCCAGCCCTGCGGTGATGATGGCCAGCCAGCGCAACAGGTTCATGAGCTGCGCCCGCGTGTTGATGGTCACTCCCAGCACGACGATGAAGGCAACGCACGACGCATAGCCGAAGTAGGCGCGGAAGCCCGTGACGTGCGTGCCGATGCCTCTGGGATTGGGCAAGACCGGGTCCATGGCGTAGCGGATGGCGACCCACAGGAAAAACAGCGCTATGCCAGGCATGAGCAGCCACACCGCCGACTTCACGTCCGCCCGTCGCACCGCGCAGCGCAGGATGTATTTGACCGCGCACAGCGCGAGCACCGACGCCAGTAGCGGCACCCCGCGCACAAAGGGCACCGGCAGGACGAAGGGGCACAACAAGCCAAACGCCAGCAGCGCCGCGAAGCCCTCCGCCACGACCACCGCCGTGACCAGCACCGCACCCAGCCCGAGAATCAGGAGGAAATGGTTTTCCGTCGCCAACACGCCGCCCACCACCAGCGACAACACCAAGCAGGCGAGCGCACCTAGGAGGGCTTGGACGGGCGAGTTCATCAGGTGGCGGGCCGGCGGCCCAAATGCGCGTAGAAGGATGACAGACGCCCGGCCTGCCCGGCCATACAGAAAACGCCTTGAGCGGGCCGCCGCGCCGGCCAGCGACTTTCGGAGCGCGCCCTGGCCGCTTGGGTCAACGCGGCGGCCACGCTCGCTGAGTCCAGTCCGGCGGCGCGAAACACGCCGTCCTGGCCCAGCGGCGCGGCCAGTTCATCCAGAAACGTCCCTTGCAGCACCACCAAGCAGCAGCCACGGGCGTAGGCTTCGAGGATGACCAGCCCAAATGACTCAGGTTCGCCCAAGTGCACGAAGATGTCGCCGCTCGTGAGTGACTCCGCCCAGTCTGCCGACCACGAGTGCAGGGTGACGGCCGTGTCCCCGGCACACGCCGCCTCGATGGCTCGTTGATGCTCCGGGTTGGTTGGCGCGGAGGAATGGCCGAAGAGCGCCAGTTCCGCGTCCGCGCCAGTCGTCCGCCAGTGGCGGAACGCGTCGATCAGCACATCTAGATGCTTGCCGGGCACGAAGGCCCCGGCCGCAACGAAGCGCAGCCGTCCGGTGCCGGCTTGCGGTGGCGTGGCTGGCCAGTCCACATCCGGAAACAGGATGAACGACTGATCCGGCACCGCACCAAAGTGCCGGCAGGTCTTGGGCGAGTTGAAAATCCACTCCGCGCCACCGAGCCGGCGCAGCCCATGGTAAATCCACGGCCGGGCCGGGAGAAAGTGCGCGTGCAGCACCACGGGCGAGCGCGTCCACCGGCCTGCGAGGCTAGCGGCCACTAGGCCCACGCGGCTGTGCGCGTGCAGCACCACGCGGCCCTCTCGCTTCAGCCAAGCAGACATCAGCCGCGCCTCACGCCAACCGGCGAGCGCGTCGTGAAAGACGGAACCGTTCGTCTGCGTCGCCTCGCCGGCGCAGACGAACCGTTCACTGGCTGAGGACGGGGCGAATTCCCGATGCATCCAAATTCGTTGCGCGACTCCGTCAAGCGGAAGCCGCGCGATCCGGGCCACGACGCTCGCGGTGCCACCTTCGAGCTTCGTCCCGCCCAGCACGTGCAGGACCTTCACGTTGTCCGCGCTCATGAGGCGGGCGGCAGCGGATGGGCGGGCGCGCAGCCGAAGAGGCCCTTGATCCGCCGCACGAACGAGCGCAGCCAGCGCTGCCGGCGCAGTGGCTCGGTGAGGAGATAGAAACGGACGTTGAACTCGCCTCGGTCGAAGTAGCCCAGGCCCAGCTTGCGCCGCACACGCAGGAAGGTCTCGTAGTGCGCCGCCATGTGCGCGTCCATCAGTGAGCCGGGCCGGCGGTGGTAGATCGCCAGCACGTCGGGGATCGGCTGGCAGCGGAACTCCTTCATCGCGCGCACGGTCCACTCGTAGTCCATCGCGTAGCGGATGCTGACATCCAGCACGCCCACGCGCTCATACACGGAACGATGCACCCAAGTCGCGGCCTGGTTGATGGCGATGCGCGTGCCCAGCAGCTCCTTCAAGTTGTAATCCCACGGCGGCAAGACCTCCTCCACGGTGCCGTCGTAGCCGCGCAGCTCCTCCGCGCCGCAAAACACCCGCGCCTCCGGAAACCGCGCCGTCGCCGCCTTGAAATTCACCATCGCGCCGGGGGCCAGCTCATCGTCGGCGTTGAGCCACAGAATCCATTGGCCGGTCGCGCGCGCGATACCCTTGTTGACCGCGTCAGACAGGCCGCGGTCCCTCTCGGAGATGAACCGGACATCAGGCTGGGCTTGCAGCCACTCGACCGTCCCGTCCTTGGACCCGCCATCAATGACCCAGTGCTCGATCTCGCCCGGAGCCATGCCTTGCGCGCGCACGGAGGCGAGGTTGCGGGGCAGGAACGCGCGCGCATTCAGGGCGGGCGTGACGATGCTGAAGAACGGTCGGCTCATGCGGCGCGTGAATTCACCGGCCAAATATCGAAACCCGCCGTGGCGAACACAATGCCATTGTTACCTGAGGCCGCCGCGTCACTTGCCACGCCCCTTCACCTTCTCCGCCTCCGCGTCGTAATCGTAGAACGGCTTGCGGAACTTGTAGAGCAGCCAGTGGGCGAAGCCCGCCAGTGGCGAGCGGTAGCCCAGCCACGCGAGGAACGAATTGTTGAAGCACAGCAGCCCGGGGTAATCCGTCCATGCCCGCTGTAAATAGAACTTCTCCTTCAGAAAGGGCTCCAGCGGCTGGCTCACTTGGATCGCGTGGTAGTCCGTCCACCAGCCCGCGCGGCGGAAGTGCCGCAGGTAACGCAAACGCGCCTCGTCCACCTGCATCAGCCGGCAGCAGACCCGGTCGGCGGCGACTAGGTCGTTGGCCACGAGCAGCCAGTTCAGCGCGACTGGGTTGCCCTGCATCGGCCCGGTGCCGTTGAGGCCGAAGCGCCCATCCACCACCGCATACGCGCGCGGCAGCCGGCGGCAGACTTCATAAATCGTCGCCGGGAAAAACGGGTGGAGCTTGAGCCGCTCGGCGGGCTCCTGGATGCAGCCCCACTGGTTCTTCAGCGCGAGCGACACCTGCGTGTTCATGTGAATCTTCGGCACCGGCAGCGTGAGGAAGGCGTCCACCTTGTGCAGCAACAGCTTGGGCAGCGGCACCGCGAGCGTCCGCCAGCCGCCGCACACGGGGATGGACTCAGACTCGGTGTAGCTGAGGTTGACCACCTCGGCGCCGGTGGCCCGGGCCAGTTCGGTGATGCCCGTCTTGGCGAACACCTCATCCATGGAGAAGCGGTTGTAGCCGCCGCTGTCCGCCTCGCCGATAATGACGCGGAAACCGCGTTCGCGCAGCGCCTCCACTACAGCCTTGAGGCACTCAAACGAAGTCATCACGCCGGGCCGATAGACGGGGAACGTCAAGTTCGGTTTGAGGAACACCGTCCCGCCCGCCGGCACCTCCCGAAAGAAGCCGACGTGTTCCAAGCCCGCGAGCACCGGCGAGCGGTAGTCGTCCCCGAGGTGGTCGAGGAAGACCAGCGGGTTGGCGGGACGCGACGTCATCACGCGGGATTCTGCGGCGAACCGGCGCGCTCCTTCAACACCTCGCGATAAAGCGCCTCCAATTCGTTGACCGTGTTCGCGAACGAGAACTTGCTCTCCAGCCGGGAGCGGCCGACCGCGGCCATTCGCTCACGCAGTGCGACATTGCGCAACAGCACTTCGAGCTTGTCCGCCAGGGCCGAGGCGTCGCCCGGTGGCACGAGGAAACCCGTCTCGCCCTCGGCCACGATGCTCAAGGGCCCGCCGATAGCTGTGGCCACCACCGGGCAGCCCATGGCCATCGCCTCGAGCACGACGAGCCCGAACGGTTCAGCCTGTGCCGAGGGCAGCACGAACACATCCATGGCCGCGTAGGCTGGCCGCGGGTCGGCCAGCTCGCCGGTCAGCACCACATCGCTGGCGAGGCCGAGTTCGTTGATGAGCTTGCGCAGTCGCTCGCCGTGTTCCTCGTTGCCGGGCGCGGGCGCGCCGACGAGCAGCAGTTTGGCGGCGAGGCCGCGTTGCTTCAGGCGCGCGGCGGCTTGCACGAGCACCTCCTGCCCCTTGCGCACGAACTTGATCCGCCCCACGCAGCCGATGACGGGGCCGGAGCCGAGCTGAAACTTCGCCTTTGCCTCGGCACGCGAACCGGCAGCCGTCGGCGGATACTCTTCTAGCGGCAGGCCATCGAACAACACGCAGGTCTTCCGGCGATTGGGAAACTGCGCCGCGATGGCCTCGGACATGCACGGGATGCGCGTGGAGAACGCGTGCAGGTAAAGCCAGTAGAATTTCCACCCAGTGCGGAATTCGTCGAAAATCTCGCGTATGTGCCATACGTGCGGCACACCAGCGAGGCATGCGGCCAGCGCGGGCGACGGCATGACGGCGGTGTTCGTATGCACCAGCGCGATGCGCTCGCGCCGGATCAGGTTGACGAAGCGCAGCACGTTGAACGGAAAGCCGAGGAAGAAACCGAACGCTCGCCATGACTTGAGCCGCGCGCGATCCACAATCGAAAGGCCGGGATCCACGATGACCTGCATCCCCAGCGCCGCGATCCGCTCCTGTAGCGGCCCGGGCTGCGGCACCACGACCACCGGCTCAAAACCGCGCTCCCGCAACGGCGGCAGAACCCTAAGCAGCGCGCGGCTCGCGCCGTAAAGGTCGGCGCTGTTGTTAACGTAGAGAATACGCGGGCGCGATGGCACGATAATGGTTGTAGCCTATGAGGATAATGCGGAGTGGGTCAGCAAAAATTCCGGCGGCATGGGGATAATTGCAAAGCGGCGGAAAGGCGGCGCGTTGGCCAACACTTTGCACTTTGAACTTTGGGGCTGCGCCCCTAGTTTTGCGCGCATTTCGCATGGCGCTACAACTGTTCAACACGCTGACCCGCTCGGTGGAGAGGTTCGTTCCCTTGGATTCCGCCGGTAAACGCGTAGGAATGTATTGCTGCGGGCCGACGGTCCACGACTTTGCGCACATCGGAAACTTCCGCACGTTCGTCTTCGCCGACCTGACGCGGCGCTATCTGGAGTTTCGCGGCTTCGCGGTGCTCCATGTGATGAACATCACAGACGTGGAGGACAAAATCATCAAGCGGGTGAGGGAACGGCAAACGACGCTGCGCGAGTTCACTAGTAAGCATGAGACCGAATTCCTGGCGGACTTCGAGTCGCTCCAATGCCGCCGCCCGCACATCCTGCCGCGTGCCACGGAGCACATTCCGGAGATCATTTCGCTGATTGAGAAACTGGTCGCGCGCGGCATCGCGTATCAGGCGGCGGACGGCTCGGTTTATTTCAGCATCACGAAGTATCGCGGCTGCGGCTGTTGCTACGGGCAGCTCGTGAACCTGGACTTTGAAGCCATGCGCGTGGGCGAGCGCGTGGCCTGCGACGAATACGACAAGGAAGCTGTGGCTGACTTTGCGTTGTGGAAGCGGCGCGTGCCAGAGGATGGCGCGGTGTTCTGGCCGAGCCCGTGGGGTGAGGGCCGGCCCGGCTGGCACATCGAGTGCAGCGCGATGAGCATCAAGCATCTTGGCGAGAGCTTCGACCTGCACTTGGGCGGCGAGGATCTGACGTTCCCGCACCATGAGGACGAGATCGCTCAAAGTGAGGGCGCGTTAAACTATCCACCGGGCCGCCGATTCGTGAAGCACTGGATGCACAGCTCACACCTGCTTGTAGAAGGCAAGAAGATGAGCAAGTCGCTCGGCAACTTTTTCACACTGCGCGACCTACTGGCAAAGGGCTTCAGCGGCCGGGAAGTTCGCTACCTGCTGCTTTCGGCCCATTATCGATCGCAGTTTAACTTTACCCTCGACGGGCTTGCGGGCGCGCGCGCGTCGCTGGCGCGGCTGGATGAGTGCGTGGGCAAACTGCGCGAACTCGCGGACGCGCCAAGTGCGCCCCAAGAGCATGACTTGCTAGTGGCGTTTACTAAGGCAATGGACGATGACTTGAACATCTCTGCCGCTTGGGGCGCGGTCTTCGAGTGGGTAACGGAGACGAACAGGAAGCTGGCGGCAAACGAGCTGACGAGGCCACAGGCGGCAGCGGCCTTGGCGGCGTGGAATCGCGTGGACGAAGTCTTCGGCCTCGGCGGGCCGAAGTCTGAGGAAGTGCCTGCTGCGGTACTTGCACTAGTCGAGCAACGGCAGGCTGCACGCCAAGCGAAGGATTTTAAGCGCAGCGACGTAGTGCGCGACCAATTAAAAGCGCTCGGCTGGATAGTCGAGGACACGCCAAAGGGGCCGCGCGTGAAACGAATTTGAGGGAAGATTGGGTGCGGAATTAAGATTGCGAGCAGGGGAACAACAGGATGTTGCGCGAACCGGAGGTTCTTGCTCTTAATCCAAATCTTAACCCTAATCGTTTCCGAAGTTTCAAATGCCCGGTCTATTTATCACGTTTGAAGGCACTGAAGGTGGCGGCAAGAGCACGCAGATCGCCTTGCTGGCCGAGCGGCTGCGCAAACTCGGTCATCGCGTGCGAGTGCTGCGCGAACCGGGCGGCACGCCCATTGGCGAGGAAATTCGCCACCTGCTCAAGCACCACCCCGCTAACGAGGTCATGACGCCCGAAGCTGAATTGCTTTTGATGAACGCCAGCCGCGCACAACTGGTGTTGGAGGTCATCCGGCCCGCGTTAAAGGCCGGGGAAATCGTGCTTTGTGACCGCTTTTACGATTCGACCACCGCTTACCAGGGGCATGGCCGGCAATTAAACCTCGCATTAGTCAAGTCAGTGGTTGACTTCGCTGTCGGGCGGACGCGACCCGACCTCACGCTGCTGTTGCACGTGCCACCTGAGGTCAGCGAAGTGCGACGCCGCAATCGGCAAGCCAGAACCACCAGCCCACGCGACCGTTTTGAGGAGGCCGACCGCGCCTTCTTCCGACGTGTGGAGCTTGGCTTTGCAGAAATCGCCCAGGCCGAACCCAAGCGCGTGCGTAAGGTGGACGCAACAAAAGGCATCGAAGCTGTGCATGACGACATTTGGCAGCTCATCGCGCCGCATTTATCGCCAGCGGGTAACTAGCGTTACCGCCACCGAGGTAATTGACGTTTGGCCTTCCCTCCTGCCGTGCGTTCCGCTGCTGGTATTATTTTAGCGCGCCTCTCTTGCTTACCGAAAACCGCAAAACCGTCGTTTCACTTTGTCAGATTTAACACGCAATTTCCCCACCGCCCAAAGTTGAAAAGAACGTCAATCGGCACTCGCACGACTGAGGCGTTCTGGTCAGCTGAACGCGGTTGGCAGTTCGCTTCTCCCCGGGCAGACAACAATGGTGAAAAAAACAGTGCGGGCCTACCAAGGCGATCCTTGCGGGCAACTGGTTTGCTTGCTCGCAGATTTTCCCTCCCGCTTACCGCTTGTCGGAAGTAAATCCTGCGCTAGTTTGCGGTGGTGAACATAGACCACTCCGTTGCGGCGCACTGGCACGATGGCTTCGACGATGCCGGGCTGCGCGCGTGGGCGGAGGGGCTGCGCGCGAGGTTACGGGCGCCGAAGGTTTCCCTCGGGCTGGTGTTCATGTCGCCGAAGTTCTTCCCGCACGCGCGCGAGACACTCGAAGTGCTGCGGGTTCACGCACAGATTCCGCTGCTCCTGGGCTGCTCCAGTCAGGGCCTTATCGCCAACGCAATGGAGGTCGAGGAGGACGCCGGGCTGGTGCTCGCGCTGCATTACTTGCCTGGCTCAGACCTAAAAGCCGTCCGCTTCACGCAGGCGCAGATAGAGGAGTGCAGCAACCCCGCTTACTGGCACGCGGAGACCGGCGTAGGGGCGGAGGCGAGCAACGGCTGGCTAGTATTTGCTGACCCTTTCAGCCTCGACGCGGAGGCTTGGCTGAAACAATGGAACGAGGCTTACGCGCCGCTGCCGATTCTAGGTGGGCTGGCTAGCGGGGACCTCGCCGAACGCGAAACGCAGGTGTATCTCGACAGCGAAGTATTCGAGGATGGGGGCGTGGCGTTGTCGGTCGGTGGAGCGGTGCGGCTGCAGGGCGTCATCTCGCAGGGCTGCACGCCGATTGGTGAGACGTGGACAATCACGCAGGCAGAGCGGAATATCATCGCCCAGATTGGCAACCGGCCAGCCTATCAACGACTAGTCGAGACTTTCGAACAACTACCGCCAGCGGAGCAGCAACAGGCGCGCGGCAACCTCTTCGTCGGTCTGGTCATCAATGAGTATCTCGAAGAGTTCCACCGCGGCGATTTTCTCATCCGAAATCTCGTGGGAGCTGATCCCACTTCCGGCGCGCTGGCCATTGGCGCGCTACCGCGGCTAGGTCAAACCGTGCAATTTCAGCGGCGAGACGCGCAAGCGGCGACTGAAGACATGGCGGAGATGCTGGCGCGGGCCAAGCGGGAACTGGCCGGCGGTGAAGTCTTGGGCGGCGTGCTGTGCTGCTGCAACGGACGCGGCCGCCGACTCTTCGGCAAGCCGAGCCACGACGCGCGCATGGTGCAAGAGCGGCTTGGCCCGACGAGCCTGACAGGCTTTTTTTGCAACGGTGAAATCGGGCCGGTGGGAGAGAAGAACTTTCTGCACGGCTACACCGCGGCACTGGCCTTGTTCGTGCGGAAGTAACGGGGGTAATCTTTCGCTAAAGCGAGCGCGGCTATGGTGCGCACGGCAGGACTTGAACCTGCACGATGTTACTCACTAGAACCTGAATCTAGCGCGTCTGCCAATTCCGCCACGTGCGCGCACGCAACTTGTGAGTGCGTCAAAAGGATTACTGCGCTCCAAGGAGGGGGCAAGCGCAATCTCGCCGCCAAACGGCGCGGCGTTCTGTCCGGGCGGTTCGGCACTACAGAAACCGCGTTGAAGATGCCCGCCTGCCATGCGTCGGGACTGACGATGCTGCCCCGTTGCCTTCACCCTAGCGCCCTGATGGCCGCCTTGCTCGGCGCGGCTTACGCTGCCCAAGCGGTCGAGCCGTTCGCCTCCTACGTTTTTCCGGCGGGTGGCCAGCGCGGCACGACTGTTCACGCGCGCGTCGGCGGCTGTTACTTCCATGGCGAGGCAAACTTCGAGTTGCTGGGTCCCGGGGTGTCCGGGCCGGCGCGTGTCCGCGAAACCAACACAGTTTGGTTCGAGGGTCCGCTCATTGTCCAACCGGCGTCGCAGCGCAGCGAGGATTATCCACGTGACCATGCGGTAGCTTTCCGCATCACGGCGGATGCGCCAATCGGTGAGCGACACTGGCGGGTTTGGACCGCACAGGGCGCGACGCCCGCGATGAAGTTTATAGTTGGCGAATTGCCTGAGATCACCGAAGCCGAGCAGGAGGGCGAGTCGCAGCCTGTCGCGGTAACGCTGCCCGTCACCATCAACGGCCGCATTTTCCCGCGCGAGGACTTGGACGTTTGGGAGTTCTCCGCCCGGGCCGGTCAAGCAGTCACACTCACCGTGGCGGCGCAATCCCTCGGCTCGCCGCTTCAAGCCCGCCTCGCCGTACTCGATGCTGCCGGACGCGTGCTGCAGGAGGCGATCGCCACCCAGCGCGCGGACCCGGGCCTGCTTTTCACCGCGCCCGTTACCGGCACCTACCGCGCCCGCATCGAGGATGTGAACGCCAGCGGGCTCCAAAACCACGTCTATCGCCTCACCATTTCAGACCAACCGGTCGTCACAAGCGTTTTTCCGCTAGGGGGCAAACGCGGTGAGAGCATGACGCTCGAACTTACTGGCCACGGGCTTCCGGTGAAGTCAGTAAACGTCAAACTTGCCCCCTCGAACAACGGCACGACTTCCATCCCTCTCACGGCGCATGGCAAGACTTTCGCCAACGCGCTCCTTGAGGTCGACGATCTGCCTGAGCACATCCACTCTGGCACGGCGGCGACCTTTAACGCGCCGGCCATGCTGAACGGCCGCATCGCCGCACCCGGCGCAACGAATTGGTGGCGCTTCGCGGCAAAGAAAGGTGACGTGCTCGAGCTTTCCCTCGCTGCGCCGCGGCTTGGCAGCCCGCTCACCCCCGTGCTGACCATCACAGATGCGGCAGGTAAATCCGTGGCCCGCGCTGAACTAGCTCCGGGCGATGTGAATGACCTAGGGCTAAACTTCAAGGCTCCCGCGGAGGGCGCGTTTACCGTGCACGTGACCGACCGTTTCGCATCACGCGGCGGGCCGGACTTCACCTACCGGCTCCGCGCAGCGCTGCCGGCCACAACACCGGATTTTCAAATCACGCTTGCGAGCGACGCTTTGACCGTCATCCGAGAAATGGCGGACGGCGAAGCGGTGGCCCAGGGCAAGCCCAAGCGCGGCAAGCAACAGCCGGGTAAACTTAAGGTAAACATTGCCGCCACCGCCGGCCTAAAGGCGGACATTGAGCTTGAGGTCATCGGCCTCCCCTCGGGCGTCACGGTGAGCGGTACCAAAATCCCCGCCGGGCGTAACACGGCTGACCTCAGCTTTTCCGCCGAGCCCACAACCAAAATTACCGCCACACGTCTCACCGTGCGCGGCACTGCCAACGTCAACGGTGAGCCGATCACACGCACTGCCACGCTGCCTTCAC
>VHDH01000070.1 GCA_016871445.1 Verrucomicrobiota bacterium
CTAACGGCCTCTCCGCCGTCCGCTCGCGCGTCGCGGGAAATCGTGAGCGCACCGTGCGCTCCACCACCGCCGCCGAGGCCGTCGCTGAGCTTGGGACGTTGGGCAAAACCTAACACCCCTCGTTTTATGGCGACTTACATACACAAACACGACCAAAAGATTAGTCCTCTTGATGACAGCCAAATTCTCACGGCGATTCGGGACCGTATCTACTAGCAGAGAGAGGGCGGGGAAAATATTCTTAGTAGGACGCATTCCACGAACTAGCAAAGGCGGTAGCCTTTCAGGCGCGCACTGACCAAGTCAATTGGTCAGAAGTTTTTTGTAGTTGGGCATGAGGCCCGGAGGGTTCAATCCCCGGCCCCGCTGCCAGCCTTGACCGCCATTTCCCGCTTCGGCCCGGCGAGTTTCATCGGCGGAATTGAGCCGTTGGCTTTCGGCAGGTTGAGGAGACGCTGCGCTTCAACAAGAAGAAACTTCGTTTCCATGAAGGGCTGGTAACTAATGTCCTGCCAGCGGATGCGGCCCTCGGCGTCCACAAGAAATGTGCCATGCAGAGGTTGCTGCTCGAAGTCGTCGTGCGCCCGGAACGCTTTAAACGACCTTAGATCGGGATCGGCGGCAAGGCGGATGGGAAAACCGCCGTTGTATTTCGCCTTTTCGATAGTGAATTGCAGGCCGCTTGCCGTGTCTGTGCTGACGGCGAGCAATTCGATGCCCGCCTGTTTGAATTCCGCTGCCAGCGGCGCGTAGGCCACGAGTTGTTCGATGCAGTGGGCACAGCCCGCACCGAGGTAAAAGATGACCACAAGGGGCTTGCCGCGATATTGACGTAACGAAACCTTCTTGCCCTCGCCATCCGTGAGCGTGAAGTCCGGCGCGGCGGGCGGCTGCCAGCGGAACGGCCCGAGCGTCGCGAGGCTCGGCCGCGACCCAAAATCCGATGAGCGCGTCAGTGGCGGTCGCCAGTCTCCGGCGAGCTTCAAGTCCCGCGCGACGGGGGCGAGGCGGCGCATCACGGGCACGTCGAGGTCAGCCTCGGCGGCGAGCTCCCGCAGCCTGTAGAAAGCCTCGAAGGCCTCCTTGAATTGGCCGGCCTGATAGGCGAGATCCACGTGGTGTGCCAGCGGCAGCACCTGTTTCTCGGCTGCCTTGGCGGCTTCTTGCGCGAGCTGCATGGCTTTTGGTTTATCACCCGCGGTGAAATACAGGCGCGCCAGGCGTTCCTTTGGCATGCTGGCAGCCTTGCTCAACTGCTCTCTCGCGAGGGCGAACTGGCCTTCCTTCAGCGCGATGACAATGCGCAACTCGGCGATGGCCGCAGCGATAGAATTGGAGCTGGCTGTGGCGAGCAGTGCGGCTCCGCCGCTGTAGCCGCCGGAGGCGGACTTCTTGGTGTCTGCCTTCGGTGCAGACGCGGGCGCAGGTGGAGACGGAGATTTCGCAGCGTCGGTGGAGTTCGTGCGTGCGGTCCCCTCCCCGGGGGCTGCTCCCCTGTTGGGAGCGGGGGAAGAGGAGGCAGCCGGCTTCCCGGCCGGCGCATTGGTCGGGGACTTGGGCGCAATTTTCTGGGCAAGCGCCTCGAGGGCGGCAAGCTGGTTTTTCCCGCGAGTGATGTCACCCGTCTGCAGCGATGCAAGGCCTAACGCATGCAAGCGGCGGGCTTCGTGATCGTTACTGTCTGTGGGCGGGAGATACGGAGAGTCCGCGAGGGCAAGCAATTCATCCCACAACTCATAGCGCACGAGGGTTTCGAGCAACCGCTGGTAACCGTAGTTCGAACTGCCCCGGGTGAGTGAATTGAACTTCGGATGGCGGGGTAACTCGATCATGTTCTTTGCCAAGTCCACGGCGCGGCGTGCGGCCCCGATGTAGTTGAGGTCGCGAATGAGCCATTCATTGTTGTGAGCGAAGTTGTGGATTTGGTCAGGCAGAACGTGATTGCTCATCATGTAGGCGTGATCTACGCGCGCGCTGGCTTCCTGCTGCCAGGCAGCGTCCGAGTAACGCCGAAGCGCCGAGTAAGTGTGACCGCTCATGTGCCACATGTGCGCAATGCCGGGTCCGGCTGCGCCGCAGTTCGCGGCAGACGCCAGCGCATTGGTCGCGCGCGCACCTTCGTCCCACAAGTGAATACGATAGTGGTGTGCCGGATGCGTGGGGTTGGCGGCGAAGACGGCATCAAGCAATGCGTCCACCTTCTTCTTATCGCCATAGGGGACGCCCTTCGAGTTGCCCTGCCAATACTCGACCGCCAGTAGCGCCTTGGCCTCGATGTCGGCCGGGTAGTTCTTCACGATGGTTTCAAGGGCCTTTTGGTATTCTTGCCGGCGCTCTTTTTCCGGCTTCTTGTCGTCGCGCAGCAAGTTCGCCTGCGCAGCAATCCACTGCTGTTCGCGCGGGCTGACACCGGCCTGATACTTCTCGGCGGTACGGATAAACTCCCGTGCGCGCTTGGCATTGTTCACATTCGCCATCGCGATGCCCCAGTAAGCCGTAGCACAAAAAGGATCGAGCGCCGCCACTTGCCGGAAAGACCGCTCGGCTTCGAGGTAGAAAAAACCGTGCAATTGACCAATGCCTTGGTCGAAAAACTTCTGTGCGAGCGGACTCCGCGTGGCGATGGGAAAATGGATTTCGCCCATGCCGGGTAGGAGGTGTGCCTGCTGGCGCGGGCCTTCGTTAAACGCCTCGCCGTGCAGGGACTGGCCAGCGGGCGTGTCGTGGTCCGCGCGCGCAGCGAGGGCGCAAGCAAGGCTGCCGACTAGGATCAGAAGAGACGGGCGGTTCATGTGCGCAAGCGCCATCGAGTGGCTACGGTAGCCCTACGAGGTATGAGGATGGTGGGGCCGACGCGTCTTTGCGGCAACGTGTTTCTCGCGCTCGAATGCCCCGCCCACGCAATAAGTCTGGCTCTCGATGAAATTACTATTGCTCGCATCCGTCTGGCTCGAGTGCGTCGCCATGCTCACCGCCGCCGCGCCGCCACCCGATTACCGCTTCAAAGTTGAAATCCTCGCCGTCGGCAACATGCCGCAGCCGATGGAACTGGAGATCGCACCAGACGGCCGAATCTTTTGGAATGAGCTTTCCGGAAAGCTAAAAATCTGGAAACCCGGCGGGCAAATCGTCGAGGCCGGGACGGTTCCGGTGTATAACGCACAGGAGAATGGCTTCCTCGGTTTCGCGCTCGACCCAAAGTTTACGCAAAACGACTTCATCTACCTTTTTTACTCGCCGACGAACTACCCCGGCCAGCGCCTCAGCCGCTTCGTTATGCGCGGTGATGCCCTCGATAACCGCAGCGAGAGGGTCATTCTCGAATTCTCCGAGCAACGCCGCGAGTGCTGCCATCACGCGGGGACAGTGGAGTTCGCGCCAGACGGTTGTCTGCTCATCTCAACCGGTGACAACACGCATCCCGGCGGCGACACAGCGGGTTACGCGCCAATTGACGAGCGGCCCGGCCAAGAGCCGTGGGACGCGCAAAAGTCCTCTGCCAATACACACGACTTGCGCGGGAAAATTCTCCGCCTGCGCCTCACGCCCGAGGGCGGCTACACGATTCCCGATGGCAATTTGTTTCCCAAGGACGGCTCGGCGGGCCGACCTGAGATTTACGTGATGGGCTGTCGCAATCCGTGGCGTATGAGCGTGGATTCGCGCACGGGCATTATCTATTGGGGCGAGGTCGGCCCCGACGCAGGTGGCGACGGCGCCCGTGGTTCGCGCGGCTACGACGAAATCAACCAAGCGCGCAAGGCCGGCAACTTTGGCTGGCCGCTTTTCGTCGGCAGCAATTTCACCTACGCGAAATACGACTTCGCCACTAAGTCCGTCGGCCCACACTTCGATCCCGCGCGGCCCACGAACTCCTCGCCAAACAACACCGGCGCGAAGGTGCTGCCCCCCGCGCAGCCCGCGTTCATTTATTGGCCCTACGGCGAGTCGAAGGAATTCCCCATGCTTGGCACAGGCGGGCGCACTGCGTGCGCGGGTCCAGTCTTTCACTTCAAGCCGGAGTTTAAAAAGACCGGCGGCTTTCCTGAGCACTTTGACCGTTGCCTGCTCTTCTGGGACTGGCAGCGACCGTTCATGAAATGGGCTCGGCTGGACAGCGACTCGCGGCTCGCCGGCATCGAATCATTCTCCGCCGCCATCGCGGTCGCGAACGCAAAAAATCGAATTACCGAGGCTGAGCGGGCTGGCACGTTCGTCATTCGCCGGCCTGTGGACGCCCAGTTCGGACCGGATGGCTGCTTGTATCTCCTCGATTATGGTGAGACGTGGGGCGGCAATCCCGATGCCAAGCTGATTAAAATTTCTTACCAGTGGGGCAACCTCGCGCCTATCGCGAGAGCTACGGTGATGCCCACCGCCGGACGCGAGCCCTTGCAAGTCGCACTTTCCGCTGCGGGGTCCAAGGATCACGAAGGCGACGCGCTTAAGTTTGAGTGGCGCTTGCACGGACCGACAAGCGCGGCGACCAACGCACCGGGAAAAGCCTCCGCGAGTTCACCCGCGCCCGTCGCGAAGCTCGTGGCCTCCACCGCTGAGGCGAAACTCACCGTGCCGCAGCCGGGCAATTACATCGTCGAGCTGCGCGTGTCGGACGACAAAGGCGCGAGTAGCAAGACGACCTTGCCGCTCATTGTCGGCAACACTGCGCCGTCCGTCCGCTTCATCGCACCGGTGGACGGCGACTTTTTCACACCCGGCAAGCCGCTCGCCTACAAGATAGCCGTGACCGACGCCGAGGACGGCACTTCCACGCAGAACGACGAGTTGATGGACGCGCGCGTGTTCATGACCGCGAAGTTTAGCAAGGGTGACGGCAAGGACGCGGTGGACGAGCCGGGCCTCGCGCTAATGAAACAAAGCGACTGCTTCAACTGCCACGCCGTCGAGACGAAGGTCGTTGGCCCCGCGTTCCTGGAAGTGGCGAACAAGTATCGCGGGCAGGCAGGCGCACTGGACGCAAGTGTGCAACGCGTCATCAAGGGCAGCAGTCGTGTGTGGGGTGAGGTACCAATGCTCCCGCACGAGGGGCTCACGACCGACCAAGTGCAGCTCATGGTGCGCTGGGTATTCGGACTGGAACCGGGCAAAGCCGGCAGCGCGATGACCCGTGGCCTTGGCGGGAACGTTACGCCGCCGACGGATACCAGCCTGCGCTTCGCGAGCCTTGAGGCCACTTACACCGACCTCGGGCGTGGGCCGGCGGGCTCGCTCGCGGGCCGTTCCGCAGTGCAACTCCGCAGCCGCCGTCTCGAGGCCGAGGTGAGCGAGGTATCCGGCGCCAAAGTTTCCGGTAACCACATTGGCTCCATCAACCACGGTCACTCCGTGAAATTCACTAGCCTCAACCTCGCGGACACCGCGAGCGTTACCGCACGCGTCGCGAGCGGTGGCGTAGGTGGCAACATCGAATTCCGCTCCGGCTCCGCGACGGGTGAACTGCTCGCGACGCTCAAGGTCGAGAACACCGGCAAGTGGGACGCGTGGAAGGACGTGACTACCGAGTTGAAGCCGCCCCCTGGCCGAGGCGATGTCGTCGCCGTCTTCGTAAACCCCGGCAAAAGCGGCCTGATGAATGTGGACTGGTTTCAGTTCAACGCGAGGTAAGCAAAGTCGTCAGCAACAGCAAATCGTAAGGCCTTTCAACGCGGAGGCAGGGACGCAGCGAAACGCCGAGACCATCTAGAAAGGCTTGGGTTGCCCGAGGAATTTGCCAAAGGGCTTCCAACCAGATCATTACCCTTTTGCGTCTCTACCTGCTCCGCAGGTTACTTATCGAACTGGCCGCGCGCGAGCTCTGAGAGCTCCAACGAGCTGAACCAACCCCGGCGCACTTCCTCCATCGCGTTAAACTCGGCCAGCGCTTTGGCTTGCGCGGGTGTCCACGCGGGCGCGAGGGTTGGGCCAGCGGATTCTGCAGGTGGGTATTTCGGGGACTTCTTGGCCTTGTCAAGCGACGCGAAGGTGCCGGCAGGCGGAAGGGTCAGAGATCCGGTCTCGCGCAACTGAGCTAATGCCTCAAGCAGCGGCACGTTTTGGCTGACTACGGTCTTGACCATCTCAAAAATCTGCTGGAAGGGCAGTTCTAACGGCAGCGTTGCAAAGTCCGCGCTTGTGTCGTTGGACAGGCCCTCCGGCGGTGTTACCGCCGCTGGGGAGACGGCGATGTTCTGCCATTGATTTCGGCGGTCAAAGTAACCGAGCTGAGCAACGAACTTCGTGCCGCCGCGCCCGACGTGGATGAACCAGTTGCGCGATTCCGGGCGAACGAGCTGAGTTACCAACGGCTCTCCAGAAACTTCTTTGGCATACACTCGCACAGTCAGGCGACCCGCCTCCGACTTGGCGTTGTATCTACGCTGCTCGTCACTAGAGAGATCCCAGTGCGCATAAAGCCACTGCGGATCGCGCGCCGCCAGCCAAAGTTGCGCGGTGCCGTAAGACTTCGGCAGCTCGCCGCACTCCTCTGATTGCCCGGTGTGGGGAGGCTGCGTGACGGGGCCCAACGCATAACGCTGACCAGGACCGCTTGCCCCCGCCGCCGCGACGTTGTCGCCCGCGAGCAAGATTGGAGGAATCTCCGACTTGGCTGCCCGGGCATTGCGCCGCTTGACGAGGCGCTGGGATTTTATTGCCTTGGCCGTTGCGACACGGGCAAGACGCTTAACTTTTTTAGATTCTTTGGGCAGCGGCTGGGCCAGCGCCTTGTTGGCGATCTTGACGCTCCGTTTGGCTTTGGCGGTCGTGGTCCGGGGGGCAACGGCAGCTGCAAGCTTAAGGGCTCGACGGCCTTTCACTGCGGACGCGACTTGAGCGCGGCGAAGCGTTTTTTTAGGGGGCTTCATACAGTTTCCGAGGCTAGCGGGGCGGAAGGGCAACGCCTTAACTTCGCCACGCAGCCTGCGCCCAAGTCCACCGCTCGCGCAACGGAAATCTCCGTGCCATTCGGGAACTGGGCGCGCCTTTGGCTCGTCAAATTCCTTCTTCCCATTTTTCCGGCGCGTTCCTAGATTTATGGCTCTGCTCGAGACGAAATTTTTGAGCAAACAACCCGACCAAACCCTATGGCCGCTGATAATTCCGTCGTCGCAAAAGTCGAAGCTCCGCCGCTGAAGCCGCTCGCGCTCAAGTCCCGCCTCGCCCCCACCCCTTCCGCCGCGCCCAAATACGCCGTCACGCTCAAGAACGCCGCTGGCCAAGCCGTCACCGTGGCCGACCCGCGCGCCACGCGCACGCTCGTGGCGCTCATGAACGTCCACGCCGTCGTCGGTGGCGCGGCCTGCCATTGGGGCGGTCCTGCGGCCTTTGCGGAAATCATGGCAGCGGTCCACGCGCAGATGTTCGCCACGCAAGGACGGCAATGGCACGAAGCGTTCAACTTCGTCAACGACGCCGGCCACACGGAGAATGGCATCTATGCACTGCGCGCTCTTTATGGGTTTGATGGCATGACCTTCAACACGCTTAAGGGCTTCCGCAGCATCGCCAGCAAGTTCACCGGCCACGGCGAGTCGCACCTCAACCCCGAGGGCGTACTCGTCTCCAACGGCCCGCTCGGCTCCAGCCTCCCGCAGGCGCAGGGCCTCGCGATGGGCGACCGCACCGCAGGTCGCGACCGCGTCACCATCTGCACCGTGTCCGACGGCGCGGCGATGGAAGGCGAGGCGAAGGAAGCTTTCGCCGCCATCCCCGGCCTCGCCGCGAAGGACCGCGTGAATCCCTTCGTGCTAATCCTCTCCGATAACGACACAAAGCTCTCCGGCCGTATCACAAAGGATTCCTTCTCCATGCAGCCGAGCTTAAATGCGATGGCCACGCTGGGCTGGAACGTGATTCCCGTTCCCAACGGCCACGACTTGCAGGCGGTTTATCTCGCAGTGGAGAAGGGCATCGCCACCGTTAAAGCAAATCCAAAGCAGCCCGTTTGCCTCTGGGTGAAAACCGTGAAGGGCGTCGGCATCAAGGCCACCGTGGAAAACTCCGCCGGCGGCCACGGCTTCCCGCTCGCGAACGGCGAGAAAATCGGCGACTGGGTCACCGAGCTTTACACCGGCGACACCGCCCCCGCCGAGTTTGTCGCGTGGGGCGCGGCGCTGCGATCAGATTGGGAAAAGAAGGAAGCCGAAAAAAAGGTGAAGGCCGCTGCCGCCGCATCGGCTGCCCCCGCCGCGCCGGCCGTGAAGAAGGACAAAGTTCAAGCGGGCCTCGCGAAAGGGGCCGTCCGCGCCGCGACCGAGGGCTTGCCGGTCTTCTCTGTCTCCAGCGACGTGCAAGGCTCCACCGGCGTGAGTGCGTTTCAGAAAGCATTGCCCGACCGCTTCGTCGAAGTCGGCATCGCCGAGTCGAACATGATTAGCGTGGCCGCCGGCTACGCGAAGTGCGGCTTCATCCCCATCGTGGACACGTTCGGTCAGTTCGGCGTCACCAAGGGAAATCTCCCGCTCACGATGGCCGCGCTCTCGCAAGCGCCCGTCATCGCGATGTTCAGCCACATCGGTTTCCAGGACGCCGCCGACGGCGCGAGCCACCAAGCCACGACCTATCTCGCGGCGCTGAGTTCCATCCCGCACACCTGCGTCATCATGCCTAGCTGCCCTGACGAGGCGGAGTCACTCATGTATCAGGCCATCACGCGTTACGCCGCCGATCGGACAGCAGGCAAGGACGGCGAGAGCTACATCTTCTTCGTGGGCCGCGAAAATTATCCCATGAGTTGGATTCCCGGTGCGACCTATCCGTGGGGCAAGGCGCAAGTTCTTGCTCAAGGAACCGACGTCGTCCTCATTGGCTGCGGAGTGCTGCTCGACAAAGCCATTGCCGCTGGCAAGAAACTCGCCGAGCAAGGCGTGAAGGCCACCGTCATCAACAACCCGTTCATCAACCATGTGGACATCGGGACCATCGGTGCCGCCGTGAAGGCGGCGGGTGGCCGCGTCGTGACCATCGAGGACCACCAAGTCGTCGGCGGTATGGGCGCGCAGGTCAGCCACGCGTTGAGCCGCGCGGGCATCGCGCACCGCATGACCTCGCTGGGCATCCCCGGCGAGTTCGGCCAGAGCGCCTACCTCGCTGAGGAACTTTACAAACTGCATGGCCTGAGCGCCGACAAGCTCGTTCAAGCTGCATTGGCCTTGTTGAAGTAACCAAAATGAACTCTTCGCGAACGGCCAGGGCGGCGACGCTCTGGCCGTTTTGCTGGAGAGAACAACTTTGCCCAGCATGCCAAAAATCGTAGGCATTGACCTCGGCACCACGAACTCGCTCGTCGCGACGGTGGACTCCGGCATCCCTTACGTCATCGCGGACGCCGACGGCCAGCGCCTCTGTCCAAGCGTTGTGCATTTCCCAGCCGCCGGGGCCGCACCGGTCGTCGGGCTTGCCGCAAACCGCGTGCGCGTGCTGCATCCTGCCACCACTGCCTACTCGGTGAAGCGCTTCATGGGCCGGCGCGGCGCGGACATCCCGCGCGAGGACATGCTCTTGACCTATCCCGTGCGTGGCGACGGCGCTGGCCCGGTGACGATTCCCATTCACGGCCGCGACTTCACGCCCGAGGAAATCTCCGCCGAAGTCCTCAAGAAGCTGAAGTTCGCCGCCGAAGCCGACCTCGGTGAACACGTCACGCGCGCCGTCATCACCGTCCCAGCTTACTTCAACGACGCCCAGCGCAACGCCACCAAGCGCGCGGGTGAACTCGCCGGCTTCACCGTCGAGCGCATCATCAACGAGCCGACCGCCGCCGCGCTCGCCTACGGCCTCGACCGGTTGAAGGAACATTCCAAAATCGCTGTGTATGACCTCGGCGGCGGCACCTTCGACCTCTCGATTCTCGAACTCAACGCCGGCGTCTTCCAAGTTCTCGCCACCCACGGCAACACCCGCCTCGGCGGAGATGACTTGGACAAACGGTTGGTGGACTTCCTTGCCAAGCGCATCAAAGCCAGCGGCGGCCCCGAGCTAACCTGGCCACTCCTTGCCCGCTTACGCGAAGCTGCCGAAGCTGCCAAAATCCGCCTTTCCACGGAGACCGAGACCGAAATCTCCCTCCCCTTTCTCACGCCGGATTTCAGTTTCAGCCACCGCGTTACCCGCGACGAACTTGAGCGCCTCATGCGCGACCTCATTGAGCAAACCCGCGCCCACTGCCTTCGCGCCCTCGCCGACGCCAAACTCGAAGCGCGTCAACTCGACCAGGTCATTCTTGTCGGTGGCCAGACGCGGATGCCCCTCGTGCGCCGCCTAGTGAGCGAGTGGTTCGGCTGCGCGGAGTTCGAGGAGGAGCGCGGCAGCCTGCGCCTCGGCGACAGCTTTCACGAGCGCAGCGGCCCGTTGCTCAACACCTCGCAAAACCCCGACGAAGCCGTTGCCCTCGGTGCCGCCATTCAAGCCGCCATTCTCAGTGGCGAATTCAAAAACCTACTACTACTTGACGTCACCCCGCTCTCGCTCGGGCTCGAAACTTTCGGCGGCCTGATGAATGTCATTATCCCGCGCAACAGCACCATTCCCGTGAAAGCGGGCGAAGTCTTCACCACTGCGGTGGACCACCAGCGCGAGATGCTCATCCACGTATTGCAGGGTGAACGCGAGCGCGCCGCCGACAACTGGAGTCTCGGCCAATTCGCCGTGCAATTTGAGCGTGCCCCGCGCGGCGTTCCGCGGGTCGGTGTGCAGTTCGAAATTGATGCGAACGGCATCCTCCACGTCCTTGCGCGCGATCTCAAAACCGGCGCACAACATGTCGTGGAAATGAAATCTGCCGTGGACGTGGCCGACGCTGAAGTGCAGCGGATGGTCGAAGAATCCGTCGAACACGCTTTCGAGGACTTGACCGCGCGCCGGTGGATTGAGGCGAAGTTGAAAGCGCAGGAAGTCCTCACCGCCGCGCAGTCCGGCCTCACTGAGTGCGGCGCGGAACTGGACGCCGCCGCCCGCTCGCAAGTCGAGCTCGCCGTGACCGAACTGCAAGCCGCCCTCGCCACGGAATCCCCCGCCACCAAAACCGGCGATGTGGCCCGTCTCAAAGCCGCTCACACCGCCCTCGACACCGCCACGCAACCCCTCGCCGACCTGCTCATGGACAAGGCGATGGAGGCCATTCTCCGCCAACGCGGAGTAGTGAGCTGAAAACAAAAACGACGAGCCAAATGCCCGCCGCTTTCTGGACTAGGTGATCAGCCTTGCTGCTGACCGTTCAAATTGAGACTGGCAAATGGGCTGTTGGAGAAGCCATCGGTCTGCGGCTTGCCGCCCCGAACGGGAACTGAGCGTGGATCCGCCGAGCTGGGCGCTGGGACGGGTACTGGTTCGGCACCGTGGATGATGGGCTTTGCAATCGGCGCGTGGTGGGCCACGGACTCGATTTCGCCCCGCTCGTTCTTTGTGGGATGCTTGGCGCGCTTGTTTTTTGGCAGCGGGCTAATCATCACATTGATGGTCTTACCCATTAGCTTCGGCTCGAAGTCAGGATGGCCCCACGCGGCGGCATCCTTTATAAAGTTGGCGACAACTTGCTGGCCGATTTCCTTGTGGGCCATTTCACGACCACGGAAGCGGAGCAAAATTTTGACCTTCATGTCCTCGCAAAGAAAGTCGATCGCGTGCGCCAGTTTTACGCCAAAATCGTGCGGGTCAATGTTCGGCGAAAGCTGCACCTCTTTCACCTTGTTGGCGTGCTGATGCTTCTTAGAATCCTTCTCTTTCTTGGACTGTTCGTAACGGAATTTGCCAAAGTCAACGAGCCGACACACCGGCGGGTTGGCCGTGGCGGCGATCTCCACCAAATCCACGCCATGCTGGCGAGCTAGGTTGAGCGCCTCGGGCAGGCCGACGACCCCGATCTGCTGGCCTTCGGGTCCAATGACGCGTACATCGCGGGCGCGAATCTTCCCGTTGATGCGGTAGGCCGGCGCGGGAGGAATACGGGGGGAAAAGGGGCGACTCAAAGCGCCCTCTCCTTTTGAGGGTTATCCATGAGAGACTTTGTAACTGCTATCTGCCATGCGGCTGATGGGGTGTTTATTACGAAGACGGCCTGCGCCGCGCAAGTGAATTTTGACTTGCTTGACCAAAGGGGGTGATCAACTTGCCGCCATTAGCGATGAAAATCGGTTTCCAGTGCCCCGGGCGCGCCGTGGATTACGAATTGAAGTGAGTCGCCATTCGAGGATTGCCCCAACAGGCGGGCGCGTCAAAATTGGCGGCCGGGTTTCGAGTGCCAAGTAGCTAGCTGGCGGAGGTTTGGGATGGGGTGACCGACGGGATTCGAACCCGCAACAGCCAGAATCACAATCTGGGACTCTACCATTGAGCTACGGCCACCACTCGCAGGTGTGGAAATTAGAGACAGCCCGTAAATGGGTCAAGCGTGCGCTGCCCCGATGGAAACGGTCCGGCTCAGGCCGAGTAGTCGAAGTACACCGTCTTTAGCTTCGAGTAAAACTCAACTGCGCCGGCCCCCTGCTCCTTAAACGAATCAGTGCTGCTCTTCTTCACCCCACCAAACGGCGCCTGCAGCGCAAGCCCGGTCGAAATTTGGTTCACCTTCACCACGCCGGCCTGAATGCGTTCGGTGTAAAGCATCGCCTTCTTGAGGTCTCGCGTGACGAGGCTCGCGCTCAAGCCCACGTCCACGCTGTTCGCTACCGCAAGTGCGTCGTCAAAACTGTCCACGGGAATGATGCCAACGACCGGGCCGAAGACTTCCTCACATGCAATTCGTGCAGCGGGCCGTACGTTGCCGATTACGGTGGGCTGCATGAAATGGCCATGCGCAAGCTCACCATCGGTAAGCCGCATACCCCCGCACAAGAGCGACGCGCCTTCCTGCTGCGCGATGGCGATGTAGTTCAGGTTGCCTTCGAGTTGCGCTTGGCTGACCGCCGGCCCCATCGTGACACCAGTTTTCAGACCGTTGCCGACGACAATGGCTTTGGCCTTTTCGATGAGCTTGGCGGTGAATGCCTCGGCCACGGCGCGCTCGATGATGACGCGGCTGGTAGCGGTGCAGGCCTGACCGGTAAGGCCGAAACCCGCGATGGCGACGAGCCGCGCCGCAAGGTCAAGGTCCGCATCAGCGAGGACGATGGTGGGATTCTTGCCGCCCATTTCCATCTGCGCACGGGCCATGCGCGGAGCAAGCTGCTGATAGATCTGCGTGCCGACCGGATGTGAGCCGGTGAATGATAACGCGACGACGGCGGGGTTAGTCGCGAGTTCACCACCAACCGCCCGGCCGTCGCCCACGACGACATTCAGCACGCCCTTCGGCAGGCCGGCCTCGAGCAGAATCTTCGCCAGTTCGCAGGTCAGTGCAGGAGCTTGCGAGGCGGGCTTAATGATGACTGCGTTGCCGCAAAGGAGCGCGGGAGCCATTTTCCACCCCGGGATGGCGATGGGAAAATTCCACGGCGTAACGAGCGCAACGACCCCAAGCGGTTCGCGGCGGGTGAAAAGCAACTGGCTGGGCAAGTCGTGCGGAATGGTCTGCCCCCCGAGTTGATAGCCGAGCCCACCAAAGAACCGAAAGATGTCCGCTGTGCGCTGTACTTCGCCGGTGGCCTCGGCGAGCGTTTTACCTTCCTCTCGCGTGAGCAGTTCGGCTAATTCGGCCTTCCTTACCTCGATGAGCTGCGAGGCCTTGCTCAAGACGCGCCCGCGCGCGACGGAAGTTTGCGCCGCCCAACCGGGAAACGCGGCTTGCGCGGCGGCGATGGCCGCCTGGGTATCCGCGCGTCCGCCCAAGGGATATTGCGCGACGGCCTCGCGTGAATCGGCGGGGTTATAATTGGTGAAGGTCTGACTAGAGACGGCGGGCAACCATTCGCCGCCGATTAAGTTTTGATAGCTGCGCATGGGCGTGATTTGACACGCCTTTGCGAGCGAAGGGAAGTTTTGGATGGCGGGAAACAGGCGGCGGAAGAACTCCGTACGCCGATGGGTCAACGGCCGATACCACCCGGACCGCCCATCATGCCGGGGACGCCACCCTCCCAACTACGAGGCATATTCCACGGGCGGGAAGATTGGTTACCCGGCTCGGGCGTGTTGCAGCCGGTGGTGAGCAGGATAATCAGCAACGCCGAGAGGACAACCAAGCCACGGCTAAGTTTGAAAAGACAGGCTTTCATGTCACTTATTTCGGGGCGGTAGTGGTGTGGCGTCCGGAGTCAAAACGGAGTCGCCCTCGTGGATGTCGTTCTGCTTAAAACCTGGCATGACGTTGGCGATGGCATATTCGGTATCCACTTTGGCAAGCTTAACGCGCGCAATTAGCCTACCCTCGCGATGGATGGTCATCTCGCCGTTGGGAAGCAAGCCGTGGTTGGCGCCTATGTCTAACACGATGAAATTCCACTTATGATCCACGACCGTCACCTTGCCGTTTAACCCCGTGGGTAGAGCCACTTTGCCCGCTGGGTTAAGCAACGCATTCAACTCACCAGACTTTTTGTTGAGCTGCACCATCGTGACTTTTTGTTCCTGCTTTAGAACGCTGAGCTCGTTAGTCGCCTTTGGCAAAGCGTCGTTAATCTCACGAATCTTTTGCGGGTTTAATCCAAGCTTGGCGAGGTCGAAGTATTCGGCGCTTTGAACTCTGACGGCCTCAGTCTCCTGCTTAGCCTTATTGGTCTCCTGAGCAGCAGCCATCGCCTTGTCGCGCTCAATCTGTGCAGTTTTCGTGGCTTCAGCTTCAGCCTGCTTGGCAGCTTTCAAGTCTACGTCAAGCGCGTCACGCTGCTGCTCAGCGGTCTTGGCGCGGGTCTCCTGCTTAGTTTTCTCTTGCTTCTCCTTAGCAAGTTCATCGGCGTCCTGCTTTTGCTTGGCAGCGAGGGCGCCGAGGTGAGGCTTGAGCTTTAACTCGCCTACGACAATGACGCCTATGCCGACCAGGATGATGAGACCAAGAATTAGCCGTAGAGCGAGCATTGGAATCGTTTGGTTCGGTTAAACAACGCATAGAATTAGCGGCCGCTTGCAAGAGTGTCAATGTTCGCCTTAATCAATAGATCACGGTGAATGCGCCGTCCGGTTCGGACACCGCTGCCGCTAGCCCCCAAATCGGGACGCCAGTGCGACGTTGCGGCTCTCCAGTGGGCTTCCCGTCCGCGCCAAACACCTGCCATGCCACCGCGCCACCGCGCTGCCACCCCGTGCCCTCGGTCCAGACCACCAGCGTCTCCCCGCGCTGGTTCACGGCGAGCACGGGATGCCGGCCCTTGCCCAGGGCGGTCGGGCTAGCGGGGGTGATCGCCTTGACCACCGCCGCGTCCAGCGCGGCGAACTGCACCGCGCCGGCCGTCTCCCATGCGCCGAACATTTTCCCGTTTGCGGCGACAAAATGTACGCTACTCATCGGGCACTGCCCGATGCGCCAACGGTGGACATAGTCGCCCTTGAAGGTTTCTCCCTGATCGCGCGACACGAGCAGCATCATGTCCCGATTGAGTACGGTGGAGGCCGTCCGGAACAGCGCGAAGACGGTGCCCGCCGCGTCCGCGAAGGCTCGCATTCCGCAGCAGCCGCACGCGCCGCTCTCCTCGGGGCTGATCGCGCGCTCGCGCTCGAAATTTTTTCCGTCATCCCGCGACCGCGCGAGGAACACCGCCCGACCCGTCTCGCCGGCCTGGTTGTTTTCTGGCGCGCCGTGCCACAAGACATAGACATTGCCCGTCGCGTCCGCCGCCACCGTGCCGCCGCCGTCGAGGTGCAGCGTGGAGTGAATGAGATTGCGCTGCGGCTCGAAAGCCGTGCCCGAGTCATCCAGTCGGGTGTAGAGCAAGGGCGCGCTCTGCGTGGGCGGCTTTGGTGTAGCTTGGCCCGAGCCATTCCAAACTACATGCACGCGAACGCCCTTGCCGAGGGCTATCTGCGCCCCGCGAATCGTCCCGACCGCGACCGCGCTGCCCGGCTGGCTGTTCACGCGCAACGGAGGTCCAAACTCCGTCTTACCGGCGTCACGCCGCGCGTAAAGCACATCACATTCCTTCGGCTCGCCCTTGAGATAAAC